>JBOIFD010000078.1:0-5300 GCA_050741515.1 Burkholderiales bacterium | reverse complement strand
CGTTCTACTGCACGCTGGACGCGCTGATCGTCTGGTCGATCCGCGCCAGCGCGAGCGCCCGACGCGCCACGCTGCCCTCCCCCGCGTGAGCGGGTGGGCGAGCTTCAGTCGATCCGGTCGTACGCCGGCAGCGTGAGGAAGTCGACGTACTCCCCGGTCGTGAGCTCGTCGAAGAGCTTGGCAGCCGCTTCGTACTTTCCGGCCCGCCATGCCTCCTCGCCGAGGTAGGTTTTCACCTTGGGAAGCTCTTCGGCGAGAAGCTGCCGGACGAGCGGACAGTGACTTTGCGTCCGTCGTCGAGGACGCCCTTCGGGCTGCGGATCCACTGCCAGATCTGCGAGCGCGAGATCTCGGCGGTCGCCGCGTCTTCCATCAGGTTGAACACCGGCACGCAGCCGTTGCCCGCGAGCCAGGCGCCGAGATACTGGATGCCGACGCTGATGTTGTTGCGCAAGCCCGCCTCGGTGATCGGCTGCTCCGGCCGGAAGTCGAGCAGGTCCGCCGCCGTGGTGCTCACGTCCGGGCGCTGCCGGCCGTACTGGTTCGGCGCCGGCATGTGCTCGTCGAACACCTGCTTCGCGACCGGCACGAGCGCGGGGTGCGCGACCCAGGTGCCGTCGCACCCGTCGGTGACCTCGCGGAGCTTGTCCTGGCGGACTTTCTCGAGCGCCGCCTCGTTCGCCGCCGGGTCGTTCTTGATCGGGATCTGCGCCGCCATGCCGCCCATCGCCGGGGCGTTCCGGCGGTGGCAGGTCTTCACCAGCGCGAGCGCGTAGGCGCGCATGAACGGCGCGGTCATCGTGACCTGGCCCCGGTCGGCGAGGCAGAACTCGGGATGCGACCGGAACTTCTTGATGCACGAGAAGATGTAGTCCCAGCGGCCGATGTTGAGGCCGGCCGAGTGGTCCTTCAGCTCCCACAGGATCTCGTCCATCTCGAACGCCGCGAGCACCGTCTCGATCAGCGCCGTGGCGCGGATCGTGCCCTGCGGCAGCCCCAGCTCGCCTTGAGCGGCCTTGAAGACGTCGTTCCAGAGCCGCGCCTCGAGGTGCGACTCCAGCTTCGGCAGATAGAAGTACGGGCCGCTCGCGCGCGCGACGAGCTCCTTCGCGTTGTGGAAGAAGTACAGCGCGAAGTCGAAGATGCCTCCCGCGACCGGCCGGCCGTCGATCTTCACGTGCTTCTCGTCGAGGTGCCAGCCGCGCGGGCGCGGGATGAGCACCGCCGTCTTGTCGTTCAGCCGATATTGCTTTCCGTTCTGCTGGAGCGTGATCGTCCGGCGGACCGCATCGCGCAGGTTGACCTGGCCCCCGATCATGTTGGCCCAGGTCGGGCAGTTCGCGTCCTCGAAGTCCGCCATGAAGGTGGAGGCGCCGCAGTTGAGCGCGTTGATCACCATCTTCCGGTCGGTCGGCCCGGTGATCTCGACGCGGCGGTCGAGGAGGTCCGGCGGCTGGTCCGTGATCGTCCATTCCGACTCGCGGATCGATCGGGTCGCAGCGAGAAAGTCGGGGCGTTTCCCGGCGTCGAACTCCGTCTGCCGCAGCCGACGGCGCGCGAGCAGCTCCTGCCGATCGCCCTCGAATCGCCGCTGCAGCTTGGCGACGAACGCCAGCGCCTCGGGCGCCAGGATCGGCGCGTACTCGGGCGTGATCGGGGCGGCGATCTCGATACCCGCTGGAAGCCGGGTCACAACGGAAGCGGGAGCGTTCATGGCGATCTCGGAGCCGGACGGACGGCAAGATTCTACCGCAGTGCAGCGCGATTGCCGCGCCGCAAAAATCATCCCGGATTGCGGAAACCGCCGCCGTTCAGGCGGGCTCGTCCGGCCCGTCCTCGATGCCGAGCTCCGCGATCTTGCGGGTGATGGTGTTGCGGCCGATGCCGAGCAGCGTCGCCGCCTCGATGCGGCGCCCGCCGGTGTGGGCGAGCGCCTTGGCGATGAGCGTCTTCTCGAAGTCGCGCGACAGAATGTCCATCAGCCCCGACTCGCCGCGCACGAGCGCCCGCTCGACGTGCCGCTGCAGCGCGGCCGTCCAGTCGCCGTCCGTGCCCGTCGCCGAGCTCTCGCGCAGCTCCGGCGGCAGGTCGCCGACGTCGACGTCTCGCGCCGGTGCCATGACCGTGAGCCAGTGGCACACGTTCTCGAGCTGCCGCACGTTCCCGGCCCAGTCCTGGGCGGCGAGGTAGCCGAGCGCGCCTTCGGACAGCCGCTTCGCCTCCACGCCGAGGTCGCGCGCGCTCCTGGCGAGGAAGTGACGGGCGAGCGGCGGGACGTCCTCGCGCCGCTCGCGCAGGCTGGGCAGCCGCAGCCGGATGACGTTAAGGCGGTGGTAGAGATCCTCCCGGAACGCGCCCGCGCGCACCCGCGCCTCCAGATCCTGGTGGGTCGCCGCGATGACCCGCACGTTCGCGCGCAGCGGCTGGTGGCCGCCCACGCGGTAGAAGTGGCCGTCCGAGAGCACCCGCAGCAGCCGCGTCTGCAGGTCGGGCGCCATGTCGCCGATCTCGTCGAGGAAGAGCGTCCCGCCCTCGGCCTGCTCGAAGCGGCCGCGCCGCATCGCCTGCGCGCCGGTGAACGCGCCGCGCTCGTGGCCGAAGAGCTCGCTCTCGAGGAGATCCTTCGGCATCGCCGCGGTGTTGATCGCGATGAACGGCTTCGCGGCGCGCGGGCTGTGGCGGTGCAGCGCGCGCGCGACGAGCTCCTTCCCGGTCCCCGACTCGCCGGTGATCAGCACCGTCGAGTTGGAGTTGGACAGCCGTCCGATCGCGCGGAACACCTCCTGCATCGCCGGCGCCTGGCCCAGGATCTCGGGCGAGGCCGACGCCGCCTCCTCGCCGCCCGCCTCGCGCGTGCTCTCGTCCAGCGCGCGGCGGATCAGCTCGACCGCCTGATCGACGTCGAACGGCTTCGGCAGGTACTCGAACGCGCCGCCCTGGAAAGCCGCCACCGCCGACTCGAGGTCCGAGTACGCGGTCATGATGATCACCGGCAGCCCCGGGTGCTTCTGCTTCACGCTCTGCAGCAGCTCCAGGCCGGAGGCGCCGGGCATGCGGATGTCGGAGACGAGCACCTGCGGCGTGTCCCGCTCGAGCGCGGCGAGCGCCTCCTGGGCGAGGCCGAAGGTCTTGAACGGGATCCCTTCGCGGGCGAGCGCCTTCTCGAACACCCACCGGATGGAGCGGTCGTCGTCAATCACCCATACTGGCTTCATCGGGGGGATCCGTCCGGGGACCGGTCGGTTGCGCCCATCGCCTCGTCGGTCTTCCGTCTCCGACCCAGCGGGAGCAGGATCGTGAAGGCCGTCCGGCCGGGGCGGCTGTCGCATTCGATCGAACCGTCATGGTGCTGCACGTACGTCTGGGCGAGCGTGAGGCCGAGGCCCGTGCCGCCGTCCCGTCCCGACACGAGCGGATGGAACATGCGCTCCCGCAATCCGGGCGGGATGCCGGGTCCGTTGTCGATCACTTGCAATTCTAGTGCCAGCCGGTGCCGGAGCCGCGCGATCGTGACCGAGCGCGCGGCGCGCGTACGCAAGGCGATCTCGCCCGGCGGATGGGCGGCGCTCCGGCGCGCCCCGAGCACCGCCTGCGCGGCGTTGCGCACGACGTTCAGCAACGCCTGGATCAGCTGCTCGCGGTCGCCCTCGATCTCCGGGAGGCTCGTGTCGTAGTCGCGCACGATGCGCACGCCCTCGGGGAACTCGGCGAGGATGAGGCTGCGCACCCGCTCGCAGACCTCGTGGGTGTTCACGGGCCCGAGGTGCGGCGGCCGGTGGGGCGTGAGGAGGCGATCCATGAGGCGCTGGAGCCGGTCGGCCTCCTTGATGATCACCTGCGTGTACTCGCGGAGATCCGCCCGGTCGAGCTCCCGCTCGAGGAGCTGCGCCGAGCCGCGGAGCCCCCCGAGCGGGTTCTTGATCTCGTGCGCGAGGCTCCGGATCAGCTCCCGGTTGGCGACCGCCTGGGTGAGCTCGCGCTCCTCGCGCTCGATGCGCCGGTGCTGGCCGGTCGAGCGCAGCTCCAGGACGAGCCGGCCGCGCTCGCCCTCGGCCGGCGTCGCGAGGCAGCTGAAGTGCAGCGGCGGCGAGCCCCGGCGCGCGAGCTCGAGCGAGCGGTCCCAGAACCCCCAGTTGCGCTCGATCGCCTGGCGGAGCTTCGTCTCGAACGCCCCCGCTTCGCTGAAGAGCTCCGGCAGCCGCTGGCCGCGGAGCTGCTTCGCGGCGAGCTCCAGCAGATGCTCGGCGGCGGGGTTCGCGTGCACCACGCGGAGCTCCGTGTCGAGCACGACCACCGCGGTGCCGAGGAGATCCAGGCCGGCGAACGCGGCGTGGCTCATGCCACGCTCCGGGAACGGTTACCCGAGAGGGCGCGCCCTCGGCCGAAAGCCGATGCGCGTTTGCTCCCGGCCGCGGGCCGGGAGGCCAGGCTTAGCGCAGGCCCGCGAGCTCTTTCCTGAGTGCCGAGATGTTGCGCGCGTGGCGCTCCACCGCGTCCTGGTAGGGCTTCAGGCGGTCGAGGACGCGCTGGTAGTTCTTCTCGTCGCCGTAGCGCACGGCCTCCTGCGCGGCGAGCTGCGCCTTGGCGTCGATGAGGCCCTTCTCCTCGGCCGTGAGCTCGTCCTCGAGGATCCGGCGGCGGCTCTCGTCGCGGGTCCTCTGCGTCTCCCGGTCGACCTTGGGGAAGCCCGAGCCCGCCTTCTCCGCGGCCGCGGGCCGCGAGGGCGGCGATACGACCGAGACCTCCTTGGTCACCACCGTGCACTGCTTCCCGTCGGTTTCCCTCTTGATGTTGGTGTAGTGCGCGCGGCCGTCCGCCTCCACGCACTTCCACACCGTCCCTTGGCCCTGCGCCTGCGCCTGCGCGTGGGCCCCCGATGCTGCTGCCAGGGCGGCGCAAGCCAACCAGACCTTCACGTGTGCCATTCGGACCATCCGGAGCGGGGACGAAGCCGCAGTCTAGGTCAAGATCGTCCTGATTACAAACCGCTTTTCGGCGCGCTGGGGGCCCTATTTCACGGCGCCGGACGTCCCCGGGGGTGGCAGCGAACGGCGGGCTCACGGGAGTGGAAGAAAAGACGGGGGCGCCGCCCCCGTCCGGCGCGTGACTCGATGAGGCTACGCGGCGTAGTACATGTCGAACTCGATCGGATGCGTCGTCATGCGGAAGCGGGTGACTTCGGTCATCTTCAGCTCGATGTACGCGTCGATCATGCTGTCGGTGAACACACCGCCCTTGGTCAGGATGCTGCGGCCCTTGTCCAGGTAGTCCAGCGCATGGTCGAGGCTGTGGCACACGGT
>JBOIFD010000077.1:0-7038 GCA_050741515.1 Burkholderiales bacterium | reverse complement strand
GACGAACAGCGCCCGCTCCCCGACCCGCGCGACCGGCGTGCGCGCTGCGAGCCAGGCACCGAGCGCGGCGCGCGCCTTGGCGCCGACCGGCACGGTGCGAGTCTTCCGGCCCTTGCCGGTCACGGTGATCTCCCCGTCGCGCAGCACGCCGGAGGCGTCGGCAACCTCCAGGCTCACGAGCTCGGCGAGCCGCAAGCCGGACGAGTAGCAGAGCTCGAACATGGCCCGGTCGCGCGCCTCGAGCGGCCCGTGAGCGACGTGATCGAGGAGCGCCTGGGTCTCGTCGGGCGCGAGCGCCTTCGGCAACGCCTTCGGCACCTTCGGCGCGCGCAGGCCCGCGCACGGGTTCGCCGCCAGGCCGCGATCGCGCGCGAGCCAGCGGAAGAATCCGCGCCACGACGACAGCAGCCGCGCGATCGTGCGCCCGTTCAGACCGCGGGAGCGCAGCTTCGCGATCGCGCGCCGGACGTGATGCGACTGCATGGCCTCCGGCGCGACCGCGGGCGTCGCGGCGAGGAGCTCCGCGAGGCCGCGCCCGTACGCCGCCCGGGTGGCCGCCGACAGCCGGCGCTCGACGGCGAGGTGATCGAGGTACGCGGTGACCGGCGCGGTGCGCGGGTCGCCGGTCATGTCAGACGAACCGGAGCAGCGCCCCGCTCACCATCTCGCCGATGCGCTTGAGGTAGAGCGTCCCCATCTCGGCGTAGAAGCGCGCGCTGTCCTCGGCCGCGAACGCGAGCATGCCGAAGGTCTCGTCGAGCTCGCGCAGCGGCATGAACGCCACCGACCGGAGGTGCGGCGCGGCCTCGCCGAACCAGCCGGCCGCCTCGAAGTTCGCGTTCGGGCCGCAGAACGGCGCGTCGAGCGTCGCGGCGAAGTCGCGGAGCTCCGCGCTCACCGGCTCGAACTCGGCCCGCTCGCCCGCGCCGCGCCACAGCCGGAGCGACGCGTGGGGAATCGCGAAGTCCTCGCGCAGGTTGTAGTAGAGCTCGTGCACCGCGGTCTGCAGAGTGCGCGCGGAGAGGAGCGCCACCGCGAGCCGGTGCACCTTCTCGCTGATGACGTCGTTCTCCTCGCCGAACTGGATCAGCTCGGCGAGCTTGCCCTCGAGCGCTCGCGCCTTGTCGCGGAGCGAGACCACCTGGCGGTCGGAGAGCGGGATCGCCGACCCGCCGTGAGGGTGCGGCACGTGGACCTGGGAGAGGACCTCGGCGTAGTCCTCGAAGAACACGGGGTTGTCCTGCAGCCAGCGGGCGACTTCCTCAGCCTTGAGCGCGCTCAATCTCGATCTCTCCCTCGAACACCGTCTCCGCCGGCCCGGTCATGTAGACCGGATTGTCCGCGCCGCTCCAGCGAATCGTCAATTCCCCGCCGCGCGTCGCGACCGTGACCGGCGAGTCGAGGAGCCCCAGGCGGATGCCGGCGACGACCGCAGCGCAGGCGCCGGTGCCGCACGCGAGCGTCTCGCCGGTGCCGCGTTCGTGGACCCGGAGCCCGATCCGCGAGCGGTCGAGCACCTGCATGTAGCCGGCGTTCACCCGCTGCGGAAAGCGCGGATGGCTCTCGATGAGCGGTCCCTGCGTCGCGACCGGCGCCGCCTCGAGCTCCGGGACCACCTGGACCGCGTGCGGGTTGCCCATGGACACCACGACGATGTGCACGGTGCGGCCGTTCACGTCGAGCGGCCACACGTCGATCGCGCGCGCCCCCGCCGCGAGCGGCGAGCTCGCCGGCAGCTCGCGCACCGGCGTGAGGCCGGTGGCGTCGAAGGGGATGCGCGCCGGCGCGAACGCCGGCGGGCCCATGTCGACTCGCACCCGCCCGTCCTCCTCCAGCCGCGGGGTGATCACGCCCGAGCGCGTTTCGACATGGATTTCGCGCTTCGCCGTGAGCCCCTTGTCCCGGACGAAGCGCGCGAAGCAGCGCGCGCCGTTGCCGCACTGCTCGGCCTCGCCGCCGTCGGCGTTGAAGATCCGGTAGCCGAAGTCGACGTCCGGCCGGCGCGCCCGCTCGACGACCAGGATCTGGTCCGCGCCGACGCCGAAGTGCCGGTCGGCGAGGCGCCGGAGCTCGGGCCCGGTGAGCTCGATCCGCTGCGAAACGCCGTCGAGCACGACGAAGTCGTTGCCGGCGCCGTGCATCTTCGTGAACTTGAGCCGCACGCGCCGGGCGCCCGCTACCGGCCTACTGCCGCGCCCGCGTCGCCGAGAATGCGATGCGAGATCACGAGCGCGAGCTCGAGCGCGCGGCGCGCGTCCGGCCCGGTCGCGGCCGGGTGATCGCGTCCCCGCACCGCATCGACGAACGCCGCGAGCTCGGCCTCGAGCGAGTCGCCCTCTGGATACTCGGCCCGCTCGAGCGCGATACCGGGGATCAGGCCGCCGGTCGCGCCGGGGTCGGCACGCGCGATGTCGACCGAGCGTTCCTGGAAGTCGATCGACATGTAGCAGTCGGGCTGGAACAGCCGGAGCTTGCGCGTCGACCTCGCGCTCACGCGGCTCGCCGTGACGTTGGCCACGCAGCCGTTCGCGAACTCGACGCGGGCGTTGGCGATGTCGATGCCCTTGGTGAGCACCGGCACCCCGTTCGCGCGGACCTCGGCGACCGGCGAGTCCACGAGCGACAGGATGATGTCGAGATCGTGGATCATGAGGTCGAGCAGCACGTCGACGTCGGTGCTGCGCGGCTTGAACGGCGCGAGCCGCTCGCAGTTGATGTAGCGCGGCCCCGAGATCCGGTCGCGCACCGCGGCGAGCGCCGGGTTGAACCGCTCGAGGTGCCCCACCCGCAGCACGACCCCGCGCTTCGCGGCCGCGGCGACCACGCGGTCGGCCTCGGCGAGCGTCGCGGTGAGCGGCTTCTCGATGAGCACGTGGATGCCCGCCCCGAGGAGCGCCTCCGCGACCTCCGCGTGCGCCTGGGTCGGGACGGCGACGGTCGCGACGTCGACGGCGCCGAGCACGTCGCGGAAGTTGGTGGTCGCGCGCGCGCCGGTCCTGGCCGCAACGGCGGCGGCGCGCTCCGGGTCGGCATCGACGATGTACTCGAGCTTGACGCCCGGCAGCCGGGCGAGCTTGTCGGCGTGCCGGCTGCCGAAGTAGCCGACGCCGATCACCGCGGCGCGGAGCGGGGTCATGCCGCCATTGTGTCGCAAACCTCCGTCGCCGGCTCCGGTCCCGCGTCCCACCGGCTCGCCCACGCCGGCGGCCCGCCGGGTGGGACGGTTGGGCAGGACGCTGGGTAGGAGCGGCGGTCGCCCTCTGCTAAAATTCGCGACCTTCGTCTCTCAGCCCGGAGTGCCCGCGCATGTCGAGCTTCCTCTTCACGTCCGAGTCGGTCTCGGAAGGCCACCCCGACAAGGTCGCGGACCAGATCTCGGACGCGATCCTGGATGCGATCCTCGCGCAGGACAAGAGCTCGCGAGTCGCCGCGGAGACGCTGTGCAACACCGGCCTGATCGTGCTCGCCGGCGAGATCACGACCCGCGCCGTGGTCGACTACGCGCAGGTCGCGCGGGGGGTGGTGAAGCGCATCGGCTACGACAACGCCGAGTACGGCATGGACTACCGCGCCTGCGGCGTGCTCGTCAACTACGACAAGCAGTCGGCCGACATCGCGCAGGGCGTCGACGAGGGCAAGGGGCTCGACCTCGAGCAGGGCGCGGGCGACCAGGGGCTCATGTTCGGCTACGCCTGCGACGAGACCCCGCAGCTCATGCCGCTGCCGATTTATCTCGCCCACCGTCTCGTGGAGCGCCAGTCGGAGGTCCGCCGCGACGGGCGGCTCCCCTGGATCGGCCCGGACGCGAAGTCCCAGGTGACGGTGCGCTACGTCGACGGCAATCCCGACTCGATCGACACCGTGGTGCTGTCGACCCAGCACCTGCCGAGCGTCGAGCACAAGCAGCTCGCCGAGTCGGTGATCGAGGAGATCATCAAGCCGGTGCTGGCGAAGCCCCTCGTGAAGGGCGAGATCAAGTACCTCATCAACCCGACCGGCCGGTTCGTGGTCGGCGGCCCGCACGGCGACTGCGGCCTCACCGGGCGCAAGATCATCGTCGACACGTACGGCGGGGCCGCGCCGCACGGCGGCGGCGCCTTCTCCGGCAAGGACCCCTCGAAGGTCGACCGCTCGGCGGCGTACGCGGCGCGCTACGCGGCGAAGAATGTCGTCGCCGCAGGCCTCGCCGCAAAGTGCCTGATCCAGGTCTCGTACGCGATCGGCATCGCGCGCCCGACCAGCGTCTGGGTCACCACCTACGGCACCGGCAAAGTACCGGACGAGAGAATCGCCGAGCTCGTGCAGAAGCACTTCGATCTGCGGCCGAAGGGCATCGTCCAGATGCTCGACCTGCTGCGGCCGATCTACGAGAAGACCGCGGCGTACGGCCACTTCGGGCGCGACGAGCCCGAGTTCACGTGGGAACGGACCGACAAGGCGCAGGCGCTGGCCGCAGAAGCGGGATTGAAGAAGCCGGCGGCGGTTCCCGCGTAGATCACGCATTGCGGGCGAAGCATGGCGATCAACTCAAAACGTGATGGAAGAACGCCTTCGGGTATGGATTCGAGCACCTCACCGAATCGGAAGCCCGCTACCTCGGGCGTGCGGACAGCCTTGACCGCATCCGAGATTGCCTGGCTGCGGCAAGACAAGAAGCAAACCATTGAACGGGCCCGCGCGGCGAAGCGCTTGACCGGAAGCCCCTGAAGGTCGGAAGCGTTACTCGGCGGCGATGACGCTTCCGCCGAACCAATCGGAGGGCCGGAGGGTCTCTCCGGCCGTGTTGTTTCGCTGCGACGACGCGCTAAGACGTCGCGCTGCCTAAGCGGCAGTCGCGTTTGGTAGTGAGATTCCGAGGTTTTGAGCGGGCCGTATGGGTTGTCCCGTCTAGCCCCGCTCTCTTCGCGTCAGTCACGCGCAGACGAGTTCTCGACCGAGTCATGGTCACGCCCTGAGCCACCTCCCCTGGCAATATCGAAGTGCACGGATTACAGTAACCGCTGGTCACGACGGAGTCGAGCATGGCTAAGCCCAAGCCTGGCCGAGCCTCCCGCACGCTCAGCCTAAAGCTTGATGGTCAGCAGATCACGGCGGAGCGGTTCGTGAGGAGTGTTGCTTCGTTCGTCGGCCTGATCCATGAGGTTTCGGACGCGGTAGCCGCTGGTCGCGGCGCTGTGAAGTGGGCCGTGAGCGTTCGGTCGGCCAGCGTCATCGTCCAGTTCGAAGCGATCGCTGACCAGGTCGACCCAAACATCGTCGCCGAGTCGGTCCGCGCGGTGCGGGATGGCCTCGACCTCATCGAGAAAAAGCCCCAGCGGCCGCGGTATTGGTCGGATGCCGCGCTCAAGAGGGCGAAGGAGTTGGCCGAAGCGCTCGACAGCAAGGCGGGCTCGCTTCAACAGGTGAGCATCAGCGCGGACTCGACGCAGAAAGCTATCACCCGACGCACGAGCGCGAACGTCGATTCTCTGATAGGCGTCGAGCTACGAGCGCTAGGCAGCATCGAAGGCCGGCTTCGCACGGTAAGCGAAGGTGGCGGCTTGCACTTCGTAGTCCAGGACGCGATCACCCACAATCAAGTCCGCTGCTACATCAAGGACCAGGACACCGAGACGATCCTCGCTGCCTTCCGCAAGCGCGTCGTTGTTTACGGGGAAATCTTCTATCGCCGAGATCGTCAGCCTGCGAGCATTACGGTCGAGCGATTCCGCGTCCTGCGAGAAGAGAAAGAGCTCCCGAGCGCTGCAGACGTCCGAGGAATTCTCGCCTAGACACCCGTGAGTGTTGATCGGCGCTATTGGGACTCCGATGCGTTCCTCGGCTGGCTCCTGAATGAGCAGGATAAGGCGCCGAAATGCGAGGGCGTTCTGAAGGCGGCGGAGGCGGGACAGCTCCAGATCGTCACCTCCGCACTCACGCTTACCGAAGTCATCCGGCTGAAAGGGAAGCCACGGCTCCCCCGAACGGAGGAGGACCGGATTCGAGCCTTCTTCGAGCACGACTGGATCGTGGTCCGCGATGTGGATCGATTCATCGCCGAGGACGCCCGGGAGCTCATCTGGAGCCGTAACGTCCAACCCAAAGATGCCCTTCACCTCGCCACCGCTCTGAGTCTGCGGCTCTCGCAGTTCGACACTTTCGATCAAACCCTCCATAAACTCTCGGGCAAGCTCGGGAACCCACCGCTGACGATCGGGCCGCCGGACTTGCCCTTTCAGCCGGAGCTCGACGGGCTCGACGAGAACAAGCGTTGAGCTGAACGGCTCGAGCGATCTCAGCGAGCTGTGCGGCGATCTCCCGCGTGACCTTCGCGGCGCGCCTGGCGGGGTCAAGCCCCACCGGGTCTACCCAGACCTGCCGGAGGCGCTCTCGGACGCTTTCGTCCCGCAAATCCTCCAGGCGGAAACGATGCGAGCGCGGGTCGGGGAACGGCGTGTAGGTCGCTCCCGACCGCGTGAACTCGGCGTAGAGCTCAATGGCGTTGCCGACGTCGACCACCACGAGAAACGGCGGCCGGCCCTCGTCTACGGGCAGCGCCCGCGCGTACTGCTCGGCCTGGCCGCGGGCGCGCAGCATGGCGTCGTCGAACGCCTTGCCTTCCGCCTGGCGCAGCTTCTTCGCTTCAAGGACGAATGCGGCACGGCGATAGCAGTCGATGAAACCGTGAGACTCGGTGCCGTCACCGTGCCGGAAGGTGACGCGGCGCTCGAAGACATAGGCGTTGTCACGCGTATCCTCACGCGCCGGATCGGGCGCGGCGACGTCGAGGAGTCTGCAGAGCTCCCCCACGAAGAGTTGATAGTTCGCCCGCTCGGCGCCGCTCGCGGCGTGCCAGCGAGCGATGAATGCGTCGATCGCCAGAGGTGCGTTGGGCGCGGCGGAGCCAGCCATGCGTAGGGGGGTCTAGGGCCTTGTTTCGTCGAGTTTACCGGACGGGGTTGGCCGCGCCGGCCGGCTGGCCTATAATCGGCGCCCGCTGAGGAGCGTTGCGACCGGCCCGGATTGGCCGGCCAGGCTCAGCACCAAACAACGGCGCTC
>JBOIFD010000076.1:0-22732 GCA_050741515.1 Burkholderiales bacterium | reverse complement strand
TCGTCGCGCGGGAAGCGGTCCGGATCCTGGGGGACCCCCGCAGCGTCGTCGGCGTCGATCCGAGCGCGGGCATGATGGCGGCCGCCGGGGCCGGCGGCCCCGCGCTCGTGCAGGGGCGCGCCGAGCGGCTCCCGTTCGCCGACGCCGCGTTCGACTTTCTTTCGCTCGGCTACGCGCTGCGCCATCTCTCCGATCTCGCCGCGACGTTCGCCGAGTTCCGCCGCGTGCTGCGGCCCGGCGGCAAGCTGCTCCTGCTCGAGATCACGCCGCCCGAGGGAAGCCTCGCGCGCGCCGCGCTGAAGCTCTACATGCGCGGCGTGGTGCCGTGGCTGTCGCGCGCGGTGGCGCGTCATCCCGAGACCCCGCTGCTGTACCGTTACTACTGGGACACGATCGAGGCTTGCGCCCGTCCCGGACAGGTCCTGGCGACCATCGGCGCAGCGGGGTTCGCGGGCGCCGATCGGGTGGTGCAACTCGGGATCTTCTCGGAGTACCGCGCGACCGCCTGAGCGAAGCGCCCTAGGAGTTCGGCGTCGCGAACTCCGGTGTTTCAGGCCGAAGCCGCAAATCCAGGGTCGCGGCCATCGGCCGCGAGGTGCAGCCGGCGGCCGTTCGGCGGGATGTAGAGCTCCTGGTAGTAGAGCGGGCTTTCCTTGCCCGCGAAGGCGTAGATCTCGAGGCGTTGGCCGGCGACGCCGGTGCTCACGCCGATGGCGCGGCCGATCGCCTGCGGCAGCCTCAGCCGCGACAGGAACTGCGCGATTCGCCCGATCGGCAGGCCGCTCTCGCGCCAGATGATCTCCTTGAAGTTCTCGCCGGAGAGCTTTTTCGCCGGCAGCGAAGCGAACGCCGGCATGCGGCCCGAATCGACGTAGAAGCGGCTGAACACCTTGAACTCGTCCGCGATGCCGAGCACGCGCTCGATACACAGCGTCGGGCGCGTCCCAAGGTGCGGCGTCCACGGCCCGTCGCGCTGTTCGGCGTAGCGCGCCGTAACCACCGGATACACCGGCAGGTAGTCGGCCTGCGAGTCGTCGAGGAACCGGCAGTGCAGCGGGGCGTGCATCCGTCCGCCCGCGCGTTCGGCGACGAAAGTGCCCTGCCCCTGCCGGCGCACGATCACCCCGTCGTCGACGAGCGCCCGCAGCGCGCGCTGGATCGTGCCGAGGCTGAGCGGCAGCATCGCGGCGAGTTCGGCCTCGTTCGGCAGCCGGCTGCCGGCGCCGAGCGTGCCCGAGCTCACCGCCTGCAGCAGCGCGTCGCGCAGCGCGACGTACTTGGGCACGCCGGGACGCAGGAAGCGCCCCAGCGCGAGCGGCAGGGCAGCGGCTTGCGGCATGAAACTATAGTACTATATAGTAACGCGATGGCGGCGAATTGCCTCGTCCTCATGACGGACGAGCACAACCCGAAGGTTGCCGGCTACGCCGGCCATCCGCTGGCGCGCACTCCGGCCCTCGACCGGCTCGCGGCGCGCGGCAGCGTGTTCCAGAGCGCCTATACCACCAGCCCGGTGTGCATCCCCGCGCGCGCCGGCTTCGCCTGCGGCAAGTACATCCACCAGATCGGCTATTGGGACAACGCCGACGCCTACGACGGCGCGGTGCCCTCCTGGCATCACGTGCTCCGCGATCGCGGGCACCGCGTGGTGTCGATCGGCAAGCTGCACTTCCGCCGCGACGGCGAAGACCACGGCTTTAGCGAAGAGCAGATCCCGATGCACATCTACGAAGGCAAGGGCGATCTGATGGGACTGGTGCGCGACGAGCTGCCGCGCCGCGGCGGCTCGAGGAAGATGGCCGACATGGCCGGCCCGGGGGAGTCGCCCTACACGCTGTACGACAGGCAGATTTGCTCGCGCGCGCAGGTCTGGCTGCGCGAGCACGGCGTCCGCGACACCGGCAAGCCCTGGGTGCTGTTCGTGTCCTTCGTCGCGCCGCACTTCCCGCTGACCGCGCCGCCGGAGCACTTCTACCGCTCCTGGAATCAGCGGCTGCCGCTGCCGAAGCTCTATGCGCGAGCGCAGCGCCCCCGCCACCCCTACCTCGAGGACTACCGCGCGAGCTTCTGCTACGACGACTATTTCGATTCCGAGGAAAGCGTGCGGCGCGCGATCGCGGGCTACTTCGGGCTGGTGTCGTACGTCGACGAGCTCATCGGCAAGATTCTGGACGTATGGGAAGAAACCGGCCTTGCCGCGACCACGCGCGTCATGTACACGAGCGACCACGGCGACAACCTCGGAGCGCGCGGCCTGTGGGGCAAGTCGACCCTGTACGAGGAGGTCGCGGGCGTACCGCTGATCCTCGCCGGGCCGGGCGTGCCGGTTGGCGAGCGTATTGACGTCCCGGTAAGTCACGTCGACTGCTTCCCGACCATCGTCGAGACCGCGGGCGTTGCCTTCGCCGGAGTGACCGACGGGCACCCGGGCACCTCGCTCCTCGAGCTGGCGCGCGGCGCGCGCCCGGAGCGCACCGTGCTCTCCGAGTACCACGGCATGGGATCGACCACCGGAGCGTTCGCGATCCGCGCCGGGCGCTACAAGTACGTGCACTACGTGAAATACCCGCCGCAGCTGTTCGATCTCGAGGCCGACCCGGAGGAGATGGTGGACCTCGCCGGGCAGCCGGAGTGCCGGCAGGTGCTCGAGGACTGCCGCCGCAGGCTGCTCGCGGTCTGCGACCCGGTCGAGGTCGACCAGCGCGCGAAGCGCCGCCAGAGCGAGCTGCTTGCGGCCAACGGCGGCCGCGACGCGGTGATCCGGCGCGGCGATTTCGGCTTCACGCCGGCGCCGGGTTTTCCGGCCGATTTCCGATAGGACGAAAGGAGGGGCCCGTCATGAAGAAGCTGGTATTTGCGTTGCTCGCCGTCGCGCTCTCGACGCTCGCCCAGGCACAGAGCTGGCCGCAGAAGTCGGTGCGCTTCGTCGTGCCCTTCCCGGCCGGCGGCGCCACTGACCTTGCCGCGCGCACGGTCGCGGACAAGCTCTCCCGGGCGTTGGGCGAGCGGTTCATCGTCGACAACGTCGCCGGCGCCTCGGGGTCGATCGGTGCCGGCGAAGTGGCTCGCGCAGCGTCTGACGGTTACACCATCCTGTTCGCTGCGGACCCGGTCGCCACGCTGCACCTCGTGTTGAAGAGTGTGAAGTACGACGTTCAGCGCGACTTTGTCGCGATCACGCAAGTGACCACCCAGCCGCTCGCCGTTGCCGTCCATCCGTCGGTTCCCGCGACGACCATCCAGGAGTTCATCGCGCTGGCAAAAGCAAGCCCGGGAAAGTTCTCGTATGGACACTCGGGCATCGGTTCAGGGCAGCACCTTTCCGGAGAGCTGCTCAAGAAGCTCGCCGGCATCGACATGCAGCATGTTCCGTACAAGGGCGGCGCGCCCACGGTCAAGGATCTAGTCGGCGGTCAGATCCCTGCCGCAGTACTCGGCTCCACGCCCCTCGTTCCGCATCACCGGGCCGGGCGCATCAGGATTCTGGCGTTCACCAGCAAGAATCGTTTCCCGACGATGCCGGAGATTCCCACGCTGCACGATTCCGGGTTCCCGGGCTTCGACACCACCCAGTGGCTCGGGCTGCTCGCGCCCCGCGGCACGAGCGCCGATGTGGTGAACCGGCTCTACCTGGAAACGAAGAAGGCGCTCGAGCTCGCCGACGTGCGGGAAACGCTGCTCAAGGCCGCGCTGCTGACCGTCGGCAGCGCGCCGAAGGAGTTCGAGGCGCTGATCCGCGCCGACCAGGAGCGCTGGTCGAAGCTCGCGAACGAGCTGGGGCTGCAGCCGCAGTGAGATCGCGGCTTGCCCCTCGATCTCGAACATCTCGATCCGGAACGGCTCGCCGCCACCGTAGCGCTCCCGGCTGAACGCGCGCTGAGTCTGCCCGGCGCGCGCAGGATCTTCCCTACGGCCGCGCGCGGAAGTCGATCTTCTTCACGATCACGTCCCGCACCGGGCTGCGAACGTTGAGCTTCAGCGCCCACTCGCCATGCATCTCGAGCTCGATCCGGGCGGTGTACTGCCCGGGTTCCTTCGCCGGCTTCGCCTTGACCGGTTTCACGTTGTGGGCCAGCGGCATCGACGGCATGTCGGCCCCGACCGAGACGTCGGCGCCTGCGACCGGCTTCCGGGACGCGGCTTCCATGAGCGCGATGCGGCAGTCGTAGACGAGGTCGTGCTCCGCCGGCTTGCAGTCGACGTCGGCGGCGAGACGCTGCGCAAGGGTCGGCGTGGCGAGGGCCGCGAGGGCCGCGGCGAGAAACACGCGGTTCATGGGATGCCTCCTCTTCACGTGCTCCGCCGGCGCCGCAGGGCGCCGGCAATGCGGCTGACGGCGACCTCGTCGAGCAGCCCGCGCGGGCGGAATACGAGCAGCGCCGCGACGAGCCCGCCGAACACGATCATGCGGTAGCCTTGGAAGACGCGCGTCGACTCGAGGAGCCCGATGTCGAGCACGACGCCGAGGAGCGGACCGAGCGCCGTGCCCAGACCGCCGATCAGCGCGTACGCGAGGCTGTGCACGCCGAGCATGATGTCGAAGTTGCGCGGCTCGACGTAGGTGTTGTGATGGGCGTAGAGCGCGCCGCCGAGGGCGGCGAGCGCGCCGGCCGCTGCGGCGACCCCGAGCTTGACCCGGGCGACGTTCACGCCGAGCACCGCGGCGAGCTCCGGATCCTCGCCGACCATCCGCAGCGTCGCGCCGAGCCGGGTGCGCTCGACGACCGCGAAGGCCGCCAGGACGAGGAAGACGAGCGCCCAGACCAACGCGAGGAACGTCTCCTGCTCGATGCCCCGCTCGAGCACCCAGCGGATGCCGCGAAACCCCTGCGTGCCGTCCGGGCCGACCAGCTCGCCGTCGATCGTGCGCTGGTAGTGGAAGAGCTCGAACAGGATCCGGAACATCTCGGCGGCGGCGAGCGTCGCCATCGCGAAGTAGAGGCCGCGCAGCCGCAGGGTCGGCCACCCGACGAGCCAGGCCGCCGCCGCGCCGAGCAGCATCGCCCCCAGCGCGGCGACCGGGAGCGGCCAACCCCACATCGCGGTGCCGATCCCCGCGGCGTACGCGCCGACCCCGAAGAACGCCTGCTGTCCGAACGACATCTCGCCGGCGACGAGCAGCAGGTACGCCGACAGCGCCAGGAACGAGAACAGCCCGACGTTGGTCAGGACGCCGAGCGCGTATTCGTCCATCGGATCAGGGCGCCGCGGGGGCGGGACTCCGCCGGAGCATGGCCCAGAGGCCGGCCGGGCGCACGGCGAGCAGCGCGAACAGGATGAGGTACGCGATCAGGTCGCGGTACTGCGGCCCGAAGAGCCACTGGCCGTGCGACTCGATGAGACCGAGCGCGAGCCCGCCGACGACCGCGCCGGGCAGCGACCCGAGGCCGCCGAGCATCATCGCGATCAGGCCCTTCAGCGTCGACCACATGCCGAGCATCGGCGTGACCTGCGCGTGCGCCGCGACGATGAGATAGCCGGCGAGGCCGCCGAGGGCCGAGGCCAGCGCGAAGACCAGCATGAAGATCCGCGGCACGTTGATGCCCGCCAGCCGCGCTGCGTCGGCTTGGTCGACGACCGCGCGCACTGCGAGGCCGAGCCGGGTGTGATTGAGCAGCCGGTGCAGACCGAAGCAGACGGCGGCCGCGCAAACGAGCATCGCAAGGTACTCGACGCGCAGCGTGAGCGGGCCCAGGCCGAGCGGCGGGCCGTCGTACAGCGGCGGGAAGCTGTAGAGGTGCTTCGGCAGCCACAGGGTTGCCGCCTCCTCGAGCTGCATCCACAGCGCGAAGCTCGCGACCATCGCGGCGATCGCCCCGGCGTCGCCCGCGCCGCGGCGGCCGTGCGGCGCGAAGCACAGGCGCTCCACGTACGCTCCAGCAAGCGTCGCCCCGGCGATGGTCACTGCCGCCAAGACCAAAACCCCAGGGTGGAACTGCAGGTTCACCCAGGTCGCCGCGTACGCGCCGAGCATGATCGCCGGACCATAGGCGAGGTTCGCCCGGCGGAGCACGCCGAAGATCAGCGTGAAGCCGAGGGCGAGCAGGGCGTACGCCGAACCGAGCATCAGCCCGTCCAGCGTGTTCTGGAGGAGATCCACGACCACCGCGGAACAGCCTCCGGCGCTTCAGTGCTTGGCCGAGCCGAGGTAGGCGCGGCCATCGCGGGGGAGGGGCCCCGCGATCCCCGCTACCGTGAGCCGGCGCGCCGTCATGTCCTGGCGGAGCCAAGATAGGCGCGCCGTATCACTTCGTCCTCGGCGAGCGCGCCCGGAGAGCCGCTGAAGGTGACCCGGCCCTGCTCGATCAGATAGAAGTGGTGCGCCACCTTGAGCGCCATGTGGGCGTTCTGCTCGACGAGGAAGATCGTGGTGCCGTCGCGGTTCAACTCCTCGATGATGCGGAAGATCTCGGCGACGACGAGCGGCGCGAGCCCGAGCGAGGGCTCGTCCATGAGCAGCAGCTTCGGCCGCGACATCAGCGCCCGGGCCACGGCGAGCATCTGCTGCTCGCCCCCGGAAAGCGTGCCGCCCTGCTGGCTCGAGCGCGCCTTGAGCTGTGGGAACCGGCCGTACAGGCGCTCGATGTCCTCCTCGATCCCAACCCGGTCGCGGCGCTGGTAGGCGCCGGCGGCGAGGTTCTCCGTGACCGTCATGTGCGCAAACACCAGCCGGTTCTCCGGGACGAGCGCCATGCCCCGGGCGACGATGTCGTGCGGCGTCCGGCCCGCGATCTCCTCGCCGCCGAGCCGGATCGACCCGCGGCGGGCCTTCAGGATCCCGCTCGTCGTCAGCATCAGCGTCGTCTTGCCGGCGCCGTTCGGCCCGAGGAGGCACGTGATCGAGCCCTGCGCGACCCCGAGCGTCACGCCCCGCAGCGCCTCGATCTTGCCGTAGGCGGTGACGACATCGGCGATCTCCAGGAGCGGCGCGGTCATCGGACTACCCTCGCGGCTACGGCCGCTCGGGTTTCGCCCTTGGGGCGGCCCGGCGGGCTCACTGGAGTACCTTGAACGTGATTGAGGTCGCAGGCATGCCGCGGCGCAGGGTTGTCCACCGGGCTTGGTTGTGGACAACGCGACTGGCCCCTCTCAGGCCGGGAGGAGCGTTGTCCACAACTGCGAAGCCCCCGGTGGGCAACCCGTGTGCAACACGCCGTGCGGGTTGTACAGCGTACTTGACCGGGCACGCTGTTGGCGCCGAGGGTGGGTTCCGACTTCCGTGCCCGCGAGGTGACTGCCTGGTGCGCTGGCCATTCGATGGCCCGCATGAGACCCGCAGCCCTCGCGGCGCCGGAAGACCCAGACGGGCTACAGGGTGTAGCGCCAAGGTGTACAGCCAGGAGCGCCGATCAGTGAGCGACCCGCGTGGGCTTCCGGCACGGCGAGTCATACCGCAACTTCCAGGAGTCTGTCCATGAGCACGTTCTTTGCCGGGCTGGACTGGGCCAGCCGAACACACTCGGTGTGCATCATCGACGAGCACGGCAGCGTCTGCGCGCAATTCGAAGTCACGCACGATGCGGCCGGGCTGGCGCAGTTGCAGCGCCAGCTGATCCACTACGGCCGTCCTCCGGTGGCGATCGAACGCCCTTCGGGAATGGTCGTGGATACGTTGCTGGAGAACGGCTTTACCGTCGTGCCGATCCACCCCAACGCCGTCAAGGCCACCCGACCGCGCTACCGCAGCCACGGCGCCAAGAGCGACGCTTCCGACGCCTACCTGCTCGCTGATCTGCTGCGCACCGACGGCCATCGCTTCAAGCCGCTGGCTGCGCAGTCCGACGAGATCCGCGCGCTGCGCGCTCTGGTCCGCGGCCGCGATGACTTGGTCGCCACGCGCGTCCAACTCGCCAACCAGCTGCGCAGCCTGCTCCAGTCGTTCTGGCCCGGCGCCGCCGAGCTCTTCGCCGAGGTGGACTCGCCGATCGCGCTCGCCTTCATCGAGCGCTACCCGACACCGGACAGCGCCAGCCGCCTGGGCCCCAGACGCATGGCCGCCTTCTGCGCTCAGCACGCTTACTGCGGCCGGCGTAGACCTGAAGAGCTCCTTGAGCGGCTTCGCCGCGCCCCAGCGGCGGTCTGCGAAGAACTGGAGATGGACGCCAAGGGCGAGCTCGCCCGATGCCTGGCGCGCTCGCTGGCTCGGCTGGTCGAGCAGATTCGGCTGCTCTGCAGCCGCATCGAACACCACGTCGCTTCGCTCGAGGACGGTCGCATCCTGATGAGCTTCCCGCGTGCCGGGCGTATCTGCGCCGCCCAGATCCTCGCCGAGATCGGCAGCGTGCGTGAACGCTTCGACAGCGACGAGCACCTCGCCGCCGAGGCCGGCGTCGTGCCCGTCACCTATGCATCCGGCAAGTCCAAGGCCGTCACATTCCGTTGGGCCTGCAACCATCGCTTGCGCGCTGCGCTGACCTGCCTGGCAGACAACTCGCGCCACGCCAGCGCCTGGGCCGCGCACGTCTATGCCAAGGCGCGGGCCCGTGGCTGCGACCATCCCCACGCGATACGCATCCTCGCGCGCGCTTGGCTGCGCGTCATCTGGCGTGCCTGGACTGACCGAAAACCCTACGACCCCACCGAGCATCGCGCGGCTCAAGCGCTGCTCCAAACAGCGGGGGGTTGACACAGGGTGTCTCATGCTCCGGCCTCCCCGCCGAGATAGGCCTTCCGGACCGCCGGATCGGCCTGGATCGCGGCCGGCGTCCCCTCGGCAATCTTCTGCCCGAAGTTGAGCACCGCGATGCGGTCGGTGACCCCCATCACCAGCTCCATCACGTGCTCGACGAGGAGGATCGTCACGCCGCGGCCGCGCAGCTTCACGATCCGCTCGCGCAGCTGCCCGACCTCCTCGGAATTCATCCCGGCCGCCGGCTCGTCGAGCAGCAGCAGCTTCGGCCGCGTCGCGAGCGCGCGCGCGAGCTCGAGCCGTCGCTGCTCGCCGAACGCGAGGTTCGCCGCGAGCTCGTCGGCCTTGCGCGCGAGGCCGGCGAACTCGAGGAGCTCGCCGATCTCCCGGCGCACCCCGGCGGAGCCGCCCAGCCAGCGCGCGAGGAACCCGCGCCGCGCGCGGTCCTCGGGCGAGTTCTGGGCCACCCAGAGGTTCTGCCACACGGTGAGGTGCCCGAAGAGCCGGATGTTCTGGAACGTGCGCGCGATGCCCAGGCCGAGGCGGCGGTGCACCGGGACGCCGGCGAGGTCCTGGCCGCGGAACAGGATCCTGCCCGAGCTCAGCGGGAAGAGCCCGGAGACGAGATTGACGGTCGTGCTCTTGCCGGAGCCGTTCGGCCCGATGAGTCCGACGATCTCGCCCTCGCCGACGGTCAGGCTCAGCGCGTCGACCGCGCGCACCCCGCCGAAGTGACGCGAGACCTGGGCGAGCTCAAGCACCGCGGCCTCCGCCGAACGCGCGCGCCAGGCGCGCCAGCACGCGCGCGTCGATCAGTCCGTGCGGCCGGAGGTTCATGGCGAGCACGATCAGCGCGCCGAACAGGAGGTTCCGCCAGTCGCCCAGGAAGCGCAGCCCTTCGATGAGAAAGCCCTGGACGAAGACCACCGCGGCGAGGGTGCCGAAGACGCTCGCGAGCCCGCCGACGATGGGGTAGGCGAGGGCGAAGGTCGCGACCAGGATGTTGAAGCTCGTGTGCTCGATGTGCGTGGTGTAGTGCGCGTAGAGGCCCCCGCCGATGCCGGCGATCGCGCCGCCGATCGTCATCGCGCTCACCTTCACGGCGGTGAGGTTGATCCCGACCGACTGCGCGGCCACCTCGTCCTCGCCGACCGCGCGCAGCACCGCGCCGTAGCGCGAGCGGTCGAACCACCACAGCACCGCCATCACCGTCGCGACGATCGCCCAGATGAAGAGCATGACCTCGAACGTGGTCCAGCCGTTCTCGGGGAAGTAGCGGATCTGGCGGAACCCCTCGCCGCCGAGCGGACCGACCCGGACGTCGCCGCGCGCGATCTGGTAGTCGAAGTTGAAGAAGAACAGGCGCACCCCCTCGCCGAACGCGAGCGTCGCGATCACCAGCATCAGGCCGCGCACCCGCAGCGCCGGGAACCCGACCGCGCAGGCGACGACCGCGCCGAGGAGCCCGCCCACGGCGAGCGCCGGGACGAGCGGCCACCCGGTGAGCACCGTGAGCATTCCGGCGACGTAGGCGCCGACCGCGAAAAAGCCCGCTTGGGCGAGGCTCACCTGCCCGGTCAGCAGGACGATGTACGCGGACAGCCCCAGCAGCGTGTGGACGCCGATGATCTGCGCGAGGCCGTAGTAGAAGTCCATCGGCTCAGTCGCGGCCGGCGCCGGAGGCGAAGATGCCGCCGGGCCGGAACACCAGGAAGACGAAGAGCAGCAGCATCACGTAGAGGTCGCGCTCGGTGACGCCGCGGACCTGCTGAAACAGATTCTCGAACCCGCCGACCAGCAGCCCGGCGATGATCGCACCCGGGATCGACCCCAGCCCGCCGATCACCGTGACGATCAGCCCCTTCACCGTGAGCGGCACGGTGAGCAGCGGCGAGAGCGCGCCCACCGACGCCCCGATCAGCGCGCCCGCGAGGCCGCCGAGCACCCCGGTGATGACGAAGGTCGCGGTGTTCACCTGCACGACGCGGATGCCGCAGAGCTGGGCCGCGACCGGCTGCTGCGACACCGCGCGGGTCGCGAGCCCGAGGCGAGTCCGATAGAGGAGCGCGAGGAGCAGCGCCATGCACGCGACGCTCGCGCCGAAGATCAGCAGCAGGTCCCCCCGGATCGACAGCTCGCCCGCCTGCAGCATGACGTCGTCGAACATCGCCGGGTAGTTCTGCGGCATGCCGTCGGTCGAGTGGACGATGACCTCGTCGATCAGCAGCAGCATCCCGACGGTCGACATGAGCGTCGCGAGCGGGCTCCCCAGCGGGATGAAGTGGAAGCACGCCAGATACACGACGTAGCCGAGGATCCCGCCGGCCAGGCAGGCGCCGAGGAAGACCGCCCACGCCGGCGCGGCCTTGAACGCGACGAGAACGAGCAGGCCGCCGTAGGCGCCGCCCACCGAGGCGGCGGCGTAGGCCATGTTGATCTTGTGCATCACCCCGAACACCAGGGTGAAGCCGATCCCGATCAGCGCGTAGGTCGCGCCGAACATCACTCCGTCGAGGATCGCCTGGAGGAGGTCGAGCATGGGGTGTGCGGCAGAGCCGTTGTTCTTGTGAGCACGTGGCCGGCTGCGGAGGGCTCTGTCTCCGCAGCCGGCGTGACTTGTCGCGCGCTAGCGCACGTTTACAGCGGGTTGTGGTAGACGGTCCACTGCCCGTTCTTGGCCCGCACGAAGACGTAGGGCTTCTCGGCCTCGCGGTCCGCGGTCCGCTTGGTCGTGCCGAGCAGGCCGTCGGTCGTCTTCAGCTTCGCCAGCCCGTCGCGGATCCGGCGGCGGTCGGCCTGGACGGAGTCGGGTTTCGCGAGCACCTTCTCCGACTCCATGACCTGCTTGAGGATGAACATGTTCTCCCAGGCGGCCATGCTGTGAAGGTCGGCGTTGCCCTTGAACTTCGCCGTGGACTTCGCGGCGGCCGTCGCCCGCGGGTTCACCGGCGCGAAGCTGGTCGGGATGATCATCCCCTCGGCCTGCTTCGCGCAGCCCTCCAGCGTCTCGAGGCTCGAGGAGCTCGTGAGCCCGATGAGCAGCTTCGGCTTCACGCCCTGGCGCTGCATCTCCTTCAGCACGCCGCAGGTGGTGAACGGGTGCGCGGCGATCGCGATCGCGTCCGGGTTCGCCTTCTTCATCTCGCGCACCTGGGTGGCGAAGTTGGTGTCGTTGAGCAGCCACTTCGACTCGCCGAGCACCTGGAAGCCGTTCACGTTGGCGCGGTCCTTCATGACCACGTGCCAGGAGGCGCGCGAGTGCGCGAAGTCCTCCTCGACGCCGCCGTAGACCGTCTTCACCTGCGGGAACTCGGTGCGCACGTAGTTGAAGAGCGACGAGTACATCGTCATCTCGCTCGGCACGTTGCGGAACGCCCACTCCGAGATCTTCGCGAGCCCGCCCTTGATCGCAACGTCAGTGAACACCGGCATCTGCAGTCCGGAGTCGCCGGCGTCGCCGACCTTCTTCTGCAGGATCCCGAACAGCGGCTCGGCGACGTTGGAGCAGGTCGGGCCGACGGCCACGAGCCAGTCCGCGGAAGCGATCCGCCGGATGACCGAGATGCCCTCCTCGGCGGTGCACCGGTCGTCGAGGAACTCGACGACGACCTTGCCCTTCGCACCGTCGCCGAGCTTGATCCCGCCGGCGTTGTTGATCTGTTCGGCCGCGGCGAGCATCGCCGCCTCGCTGTTGACGCCGAACGAGCGGACGACGCCCGACTTCGCGCCGAACCCGGCGATCTTGACGGTGCGCTCCTGCGCGGTCGCGCCCGAAGGTAGTCCGAGGACCATTGCGGCGAGCGCGGCCGCGACGGCGGTGGCAAGGGTCTGCATGCGTTCCTCCTTCAGATGGATCGGCTATAGAATCCGGCGGACAGGCGTCTTCTCAGAAACGCTTCGGGGCAGTCTAGTGAAGCCCGCCGGGGGGTGTCAACGAGCGTGTTGCCGGCCCCGATAGGAGGATCTCATGCCAGCCAAGTCCCGCCGCGCTGCGGCATCCCGCCCGAAAGCGGCTCGCCGCGCCCCGACGAAACCGGCCGCCCGCGGCCGAGCGCGTCCGCTGGCGCGGCGCCGATCCGCCGCCAAGCCCGGTCGCGACGTCTGGGCGGCGCTGAAGCCCGGCCCGGCGAACTTCGCGCCGCTGACCCCGATCTCCTTCCTCCCGCGGGCGGCCGAGATCCATCCCGACCGGATCGCGGTGGTGCACGGCACCAGGCGGATCACGTACGCGGCGTTCTATGCCCGCGCCCGCCGGCTCGCCGGGGCGCTCGCGCGGCGCGGCATCGGCCGCGGCGACACCGTCGCGGCGATGCTGCCGAACGTGCCGGCGATGCTGGAGGCGCACTTCGGGGTCCCGATGCTCGGTGCGGTGCTGAACACCATCAACACGCGGCTCGACGCCGAGACGGTCGCCTACATCCTCGAGCACGGGGAAGCGAAGGCGATCATCACCGACCGCGTGTTCGCCGCGGCCGTCGGTCCGGCGCTGCAACGCCTCAAGCGGAAGCTGCTGGTCGTCGACAACGACGATCCGCTCTACACCGGCCCCGGCGAGCGGCTCGGCGAGATCGAGTACGAGGCGTTCCTCGAGCAGGGCGACCCCGGTTTCGCCTGGTCGCCGCCGGCGAACGAGAGCGCGCCGATCGCCCTCAACTACACCTCCGGGACGACCGGGCGGCCCAAGGGCGTGGTGTACCACCATCGCGGGACGTTCCTCGAGAGCGTCGGCAACATCATGGGGTGGCCGCTGCCGCCCCGGCCGGTGTACCTCTGGACGCTGCCGCTCTTCCACTGCAACGGCTGGTGCTTTCCCTGGTCGGTGACGGCGATGGGCGGCACGCACGTCTGCCTGCGCCAGGTCGATCCGGCGCAGATCTTCGCGATGATCGTCGCGCACAAGGTGACCCACATGTGCGGCGCGCCGACGGTGCTGTCGATGCTGACCAACGCCCCGGACGAGCAGCAGCGCAAGTTCCCGCAGGTGGTCGACATCCAGACCGGCGGCTCACCGCCGCCCGCCAAGGTGATCAAGGCGATGGAGGAGCTCGGCTTCCGCGTCACCCACATCTACGGCATGACCGAGCTGCAGGGGCCGTCCACCCTCTGCGAGCCCCAGGAAGCCTGGCGCAGCATGCCGCTCGAGGAGCGGGCGATGCAGATGGCGCGGCAGGGCGTCCGCTACCCGGTGGTCGACGGCCACGTCGTCGCCGACCCGCAGACCTGCCGGCCGGTGCCGCAGGATGGGAAGACCATCGGCGAGATCCTCGTCAAGGGCAACACCGTGATGCTCGGGTACATCAAGGACCCGAAGGCGACCGCGGCGGCCTTCGACGGCGGCTGGATGCACACCGGCGACCTCGCGGTCTGGTACCCGAGCAACTACGTGGAGATCAAGGACCGCAAGAAGGACATCATCATCTCCGGCGGCGAGAACATCTCGAGCGTCGAGGTCGAGATCGCGCTGTACCGGCATTCGGCGGTGGCGCTGGCCGCGGTCGTCGCCCGCCCGGACGAGAAGTGGGGCGAAACGCCGTGCGCGTTCGTGCAGCTCAAGCCCGGCACGCAAGCGAGCGAGGACGAGCTGATCCGTCACTGCCGCGAGAACCTGGCCGGATTCAAGCTGCCGAAGAAGGTCGTCTTCGGGCCGCTGCCGACCACCGCGACCGGCAAGATCCAGAAGTACGTCCTGCGCGAGCGGGCCAGAACGCTGTAGGTCCGCCATGATCTTCGAGCAGATCGCGACCGGGGGCTGCCAGTCCTACCTCATCGGCTGCGAGGAGACCTGTGCCGCGGCGGTCGTCGATCCGGAGGCGAGCCAGATCGACCGCTACCTCGCGCTCGCCGCCCGCCAGGCGCTGCGCATCCGGTACGTGATCGACACCCACACCCACGCCGATCACTTTTCGGGCTCGGGCGAGCTCGCCCGCCGCCTCGGCGTGCCGGTGGTGATGCACCGCGCGAGCCCGGCCCCGTTCGTCGACATGCGGGTCGACGACGGCGAGCTCGTGATCGTCGGGAAGCTCAAGCTCCGGGTCATTTATACGCCGGGCCATACGCGGGACTCGATGTGCCTGCAGCTCGCCGACCGCCTCTTGACCGGCGATACGCTGCTGATCGGCGGGACCGGCCGGACCGACCTTCCCACCGGCGACCCCGACGCGCTCTACGACAGCCTGTTCAACGGCATCCTGCGGCTCGATCCGGCGCTCGCGGTGTATCCCGCGCACGACTACGAGGGGCAGGGCCACACGACGCTCGCGCAGGAGCTCGCCGCGAACCCGCGGCTGCAGAGCGGCGAGCGCCCCGCGTTCGTCGCGCAGATGAGAGCGCTCGACCTGGGCATGCCGACCCACCTCACCGAGGCGCTGCGCACGAACATGAGCGGCGGCAAGACCGTCGCCCAGCTGATCGCCGAGGCCGCGGCCAAGGTGCCGTTCATGTCGCTCGCGGAGGTGCGGCAGCGGATCGAGGCCGGCGAGCCGGATCTGGTCGTGCTCGACGTGCGGGAGCGCGACGCCTTCGAGGCGGGGCACATCCCCGGCGCCCGGCTCCTTCCGCGCGGCCAGCTGGAGCTGCGCGTCAACCAGGAGCTGCCCGACCCGACGCGGCGGATCCTGGTGTATTGCGAGTTCGGAAAGGTCTCGACCCTCGCCGCCGCGACGCTGCGGGAAATGGGGTTCGCGCGCGCCGTCGGTCTGGACGGCGGGATGAAGGCGTGGCGCGACGCCGGCTACCCGGTGCGCGCCGGCGCCGAGCCGGGCGCGCTCACCAGTCCGGGTTGAACCGCTTGACGATCACCCCGCCCGACTTCTCGTCCTCCTCGACCTCGATCAGGCTGCGCGAAGCGGCCTCCTCGAGCAGGCGCGAGAACGAGCGGAAGCCGTAGTAGGTCTCGTTGAACCCCGGCTGGCGGCGCTTGAGCGCCTGCTTCACCATCGAGCCCCAGATCTTCTCCTCGGCGCCGCGCTCCGCGAACAGCGCCTCGATCGTCTCCATCACGAAGTCGATCGCCTCCTGCTTCTTCTCCTCGTCGCTCTTGGCCTGCGGCTTGTCCTCCTCCCCCTTGCCCGGGGCTTTCGGCCCGGGCGCCGCCGGCCGCTCCGGCTTTACCGGCCTGCGCCTCGCGTTCGCCTTGCGCTGCTCGCGGACGAGATCGTCGTAGTAGATGAACTCGTCGCAGTTGGCGATGAGGAGGTCGGAGGTCGAGTTCTTCACGCCGACCCCGACCACGGTCTTGTCGTTCTCGCGGAGCTTCGACACCAGCGGCGAGAAGTCGGAGTCGCCGGTGATCAGGACGAACGTGTCGACGTGCGATTTCGTGTAGCAGAGGTCGAGCGCGTCGACCACCATGCGGATGTCGGCGGAGTTCTTGCCCGACATGCGCACGTGCGGGATCTCGATCAGCTCGAACGCCGCCTCGTGCATCGGGCCCTTGAACTCCCGGTAGCGGTCCCAGTCGCAGTACGCCTTCTTGACCACGATCGAGCCCTTGAGGAGCAGCTTCTCGAGCACCTTCTTGATGTCGAACTTCTCGTACTTCGCGTCGCGCACGCCGAGCGCGATGTTCTCGAAGTCGCAGAAGAGCGCCATGCTGTGGGTGTCGGCGGGAGCGGGCATCCTGTCATTCCGGTGGTGAGCGTCGGCCGGCATCGTAGCATCGCGGCGCGCCGCGCGAGCCGGAGCGCGCCCGGGGGGACCGACCGGAGGTCGGCGGGCTCAGTGGTAGCCCACGTCCCCCCGCACCTTGCCCCGGAACACCCAGTACGACCAGCCGGTGTACATGAGGATGATCGGCAGCAGGAACAGCGTGCCGACGAGCAGGAACGCCTGCGACTGCGGCGCGGCCGCGGCATCCCAGAGGGTGATGCTCGGCGGCACGATGTACGGGAAGATGCTGATGCCCAGCCCGAGATAGCACATCGCGAACAGGCCCATCGCGGCGAGGAACGGCGCGGCGTCGCGGCCGCGCCGGAGCGAGGCCCACAGCCACCAGGCGAGCACGGCGGTCAGGACCGGCACCGGCGCCAGCAGCGCGATGTTGGGCCAGCCAAACCAGCGCGCGGCGATGCGCTCGTCCAGGAACGGCGTCCAGAGGCTCACCATCGCGATGAACGCGAGCACGCCCAGCAAGCCCACCCGCGCCTTCCCGCGCGCCCACTCCTGCAGCGCGCCCTCGGTCTTCAGCACGAGCCACGTCGCCCCGAGCAGCACGTAACCGAACACGAGCCCCACGCCGACGGCGAGCACGAACGGGTGCACCCAGTCGAGGCTCGTGCCGGCGTACTGCCGCCCCGCGACGGCGAAGCCCAGGACGAACTTCCCGAGCACGCACCCCTGCGCGAAGGTGGCGACGAGCGAGCCCCAGAAGAACGCCCGGTCCCAGCGCTTCTTGCTGGTCCGCGCGGTGGCCCGGAACTCGAACGCGACGCCGCGGAAGATGAGGCCGAGCAGCATGAAGAGGATCGGGAAGTAGACCGCCGGGATGATGATCGCGAACGCGAGCGGGAACGCCGCGAACAGCGCGATGCCCCCGAGCACGAGCCAGGTCTCGTTGCCGTCCCAGATCGGCGCGACCGAGTTCATCATCAGATCGCGGCCGCGGTCGTCGGGCGCGAACGGGAAGAGGATGCCCACCCCGAGGTCGAAGCCGTCGAGCAGCACGTACATGAACACGGCGAGGGCGAGGACGATCGTCCAGATCGGCACGAGGTCGAGCGCCATCGTCGCCGCCCTCAATCCGGCTCGGTCGCGGCCGACAGCGGCCGCGCGGCGCGCTCGGCGGGCCGCAGCTCGTGCCCCTCGAGGCTCTCCGGCAGGCCGCGCTGGACGAGCCGGACGAGATAGTAGAGCCCGGCGCCGAAGACGACGAGGTACACGACGACGTAGACCGCGAGCGAGACGACCACGTCGCCGCCGGTGAGCGACGGCGTCACCGCGTCCGCCGTCCGCATGTGGCCGTAGACGACGAACGGCTGGCGGCCGACCTCGGTCGTGATCCACCCGGCCGTGACCGCGATGTAGCCCGTGGGGATCGCCCAGGTCGCGGCGCGCAGGAACGCCGGCGCCCGGAAGAGGCGCTTCCGCCAGGCGAGCCACCCGGCCCAGAGGGTGAGGCCCAGCATGATCGCCCACATCCCGACCATGATCCGGAAGCCGAAGAACACCGGGGCGACCGGTGGACGATCCGCCTTCGGGAAGTCCTTGAGGCCTTTCACCGTGCCGTCCCAGTCGTGCGTGAGGTAGAGGCTCGCGAGCTTGGGAATCGAGACCTCGGCGCGATTCGCTTCGGCCGTCTCGTCGGGGATCGCGAACAGCACGGCCGGCTGCCCGGCGCGCGTGACCCAGAACCCCTCCATCGCCGCGACCTTCGCGGGTTGGTGCTCGAGGGTGTTCAGGCCGTGCGCATCGCCGATCAGCGCCTGCGCCGGGACGAGCACCGCCGCGAGCATCACGCCCATCGCGATCATCACCTTCGCTTCCGCGACGAAGCGGCCGTGGCGCAGGTACCACGCGGCCACGCCGATCACGGTGAACGCGGTCGTGAGATAGACCGCCACCAGCGTGTGCAGGAACCGGTACGGGAACGAGGGGTTGAACATCACCGCCAGCCAGTCGGTCGGCACGAAGCGGCCGTCCACGATCTCGAACCCGGTCGGGGTCTGCATCCAGCTGTTCGCGATGAGAATCCAGAACGTGCTGAAGAGCGTGCCGATCGCAACCATCAGCGCGGCCACGAAGTGCGCCCAGGGCGGGACCAGCTTGCGCCCGAACAGCAGCACGCCCAGGAACGCCGCCTCGAGGAAGAAGGCGGTGAGGCCCTCGTAGGCCATGAGCGGTGCGACGATGTTCGCGGTCGCGTCGGAGTAGCGGCTCCAGTTGGTGCCGAACTGGAACGGCATCACGATGCCGGAGACGACCCCCATGCCGAACGACACCGCGAAGATCTTGATCCAGAACGTCGAGATCCGGAGGTAGAGGCGCCTCCCCGTGGCGAGGTGCAGGCCCTCGAGCACCGCGATGTAGGACGCGAGCCCGATCGTGAACGCGGGCAGCAGGAAGTGGAACGCGACGACGAACGCGAACTGCAGGCGGGAGAGCAGAACCGGATCGAGCATCGGCCGCGTCCTCGGTTGCGTCGGGTGGGCGTACGCCGGCGCGCAGCATAGCAGCTTTGCGCGGTGCGGCGCGGGACCCCGGGATGCGCTAGGCTGACCGAGTCAAGCTCGCGCAGGAGAACTTCATGTCCGCAGCGGTCCCGCGTCTGCGCGCCGTCCGCGCACGCGCGTTGAACGTTCCGATGCGCCGGCCGCTGGCCACGGCGGGCGGCGCGGTCACGAACGCCGCGATCGTGCTGATCGACCTCGCGACGGAGGAGGGGATCGCCGGCGCGAGCTACGCCTGGACGCCGGCGGTGTACGCGGCCAAGCCGCTCGCGCAGCTGGTGGAGGCGCTCGGCGGGCTGCTCAAGGGCGACCCCGTCGCGCCGATCGCGATCGAGCAGAAGCTCCGCAAGCGGCTCACGCTCCTCGGAGCGCAGGGCCTCCAGGCGCTCGCGCTCTCGGGCATCGACGTCGCGTGCTGGGACGTCGTGGCCAAGGCCGCCGGCCTGCCGTTGGCGAGCCTCCTGGGCGGGCGCCCGGGGCCGATCCCCGCGTACAACTCGAACGGCCTCGGGATCATGGGGCCGGAGCGCGCCGCGAAGGAGGCGGTCGAACTCGCCGCCCCGGGCTTCAAGGCGATCAAGGTACGGCTCGGTTATCCGACGATCGCCGAGGACGTCGCGGTGGTCCGCGCAGTGCGGCGCGCCGTCGGCGACGCGATGATCCTCATGTCGGACTACAACCAGGCGTTGCTGCCGCCGGAGGCCGAGGCCCGCGCCCGGGCCCTCGACGCCGAGGGCCTTGCCTGGATCGAGGAGCCGGTACGGTTCGACGACTACGCGGGCTGTGCGCGCGTCGCCGCCGCCGCGGCGACGCCGATCCAGATCGGCGAGAGCTGCTGGGGCGTGCACGACATGCAGAAGGCGCTCGATGCGAACGCCTGCGACTTCTTCATGCCCGATCTCGGCAAGATCGGCGGCGTCACCGGCTGGCTGCGCGCCGCGGCGCTGGCCGAGCCGCGCGGGCTGCCGATCTCGACCCATCTCTTCCCGGAGGTCTCGGCGCACCTGATGGCGGTGACGCCGACCGCCCACTGGCTCGAGTACGTGGACTGGGCGAGCCCGATCCTCGCCGAGCCGCTCGCGCTGCGCGAGGGGAACGCGATCGTCCCCGAACGGCCGGGGAACGGGCTCGCGTGGAACGAGGACGCGGTTGCCCGCTTCCTCGTGCCCTAGTCTCGCTTACGCCGCTGCCGCCAGCGGCTGCACCGCCGCTGCCGGCTCGGTCTCGAGCGTGACCGCGACCGCGTGCACGACCGACGCGATCCGCACCGCCGCCTGGATCTCGCCGCGGGTCACCCCCGCCTCGCGCAGCACCTTCTCGTGGGCGGTGATGCACCGGCCGCAGCCGTTCACCGCGGAGACCGCCAGCGACCACAGCTCGAAGTTCTCGCGCGTCGTGCCGGGGTTTGCGATGACGTTCATCCGCAGGCCGGCGCGAAGCTTCGCGTACTCCTCGTCCTCGACGAGGTGCAGAAAGCGGTAGTAGACGTTGTTCATCGCCATGATCGCGGCCGCCGCCTTGGCGGCCGTGAACGCGGCCGGATCCAGCCGCGGGCCGAACTCGGCGACCACCGCCTCGATCACCTCGCGGTTGCGCGAGGCGATCGCGGCGGCGACGAACGTGCCGGCCTTCCGGGTCTCGTCGAGGACCGTCTCGCCCGCCAGCGTGCCGAGGCTGAGCTTCAGGTCCTTGGCGTACTCGGGCAGGCGGTCGCGCAGCGTTTGCAGCGTCTGGAGGGACATGGGCTTCTCCTCGCGCTCAGGCGGCCTTGAGGAACTGGTCGCCCTGCTGCCAGTTGCACGGGCAGAGCTCGTCCGACTGCAGCGCGTCCAGCGTGCGCAGCACCTCGTCGACGTTGCGGCCGACGCTGAGGTCGTGGACCGACACGAAGCGGATCACGCCCTCGGGGTCGACGATGAACGTCGCCCGCAGCGCCACGCCTTCCCGCTTGTCGAGGATGCCGAACGCGGCCGCGAGCTCGCGCTTGATGTCGGCGAGCATCGGGAACGGCAGGTCCTTGAGGTCGGGATGCTGCCGACGCCATGCGAGGTGGACGAACTCGCTGTCGGTGGAGGCGCCGTAGATCACGGCGTCGCGGTCGTTGAACTCGCCATTGAGCTTCCCGAACGCGGCGATCTCGGTCGGGCACACGAACGTGAAGTCCTTCGGCCAGAAGAAGATCACCTTCCACTTGCCCGGGTCCGAGGCATCGGTGACGCGCTTGAAGGCCTGGTCCTGCTCCAGCGCCACGACCGCCTGGAGGTCGAATTTCGGCAGCCGATCGCCAATGGTCAGCATTGCGGTCTCCTTGAACGGTTGGATTCGTAAGTGCTGCGGAGTGTGCCGTGCGCGCGGGCGTCGATCCAACGGGATTTTTCGGTTACAGTGATCGGGCCGCTCGATCACGATCGCCGCCCGAGTGAACGCGCTCCCGTCGCTCCGCCAGCTCCGCTATCTCGTCGCCGTCGCCGACCGCCTCAACTTCCGGGCCGCGGCCGAGGCGTGCTTCGTCACGCAGTCCACCCTGTCCGCGGGAGTCAAGGAGCTCGAAGGCCTGCTCGGCGTCGCGCTCCTCGAGCGGGACAAGCGCAGCGTCCGGCTCACCCCCGCGGGCGAGGCGGTGGTGGCGAAGGCGCGGGCCCTGGTCGCGCAGGCGCAGGATCTCGTCGCGACCGCGCGCGGCGCCGCCGAGCCGTTCGCCGGCCCGTTCCGGCTCGGCATCATCCCGACGATCGCGCCGTTTCTGCTGCCGGTGCTCGCGCCCAAGCTGCGCGGCCGCTATCCGCGCCTCAAGCTCTACCTGCGCGAGGACCTGACCGAGCGGCTGCTCGACCGGCTCCGCGCGGGGGAGCTCGACGCGGCGCTGATCGCGCTGCCCTACGCCACCGGCGAGCTCGCCGTGCGCGAGCTCTTCCGCGACGAGTTCTGGTTCGTCGCGCGCGAGGACGACCCGCTCGCGCGCGAGAAGGCGGTCGCGGTCGAGCGGCTCGCGCCGCGGGAGATCGTGCTGCTGGAGGAGGGGCACTGCCTGCGCGACCACGCGATCGTGGCGTGCGGCGCGCGCGGGCCGGGGGAGGGGCCGGCCGTCGAGGCGACGAGCCTCGCCACGCTGGTCCAGATGGTCGAGGGCGGGCTGGGCGTCACGCTGCTGCCGGAGATGACGCTGAAGGCGGGCCTCCTGAACGGCACCGCGCTCGTGGCGCGGCCGTTCGCGTCCCGCGTGCCCGCGCGGAGCATCGCGCTCGTCTCGCGGCCGGCCGGCGCGCGCCGCCGCGACGTCGGGCTGCTGGGCGACTTCGTCGTCGACTACGCGGCGCCCAGGCTGAAGGCGGGGATCGCCTCGATCCGCCGGCGCAAGGCGGCATGAAGCGCGGCGCGCACAACGCCATCCCGCCGACCATCTTCCGGATTGAACGGCGCGCCGGTTGTGATATATAGGGACCGATATCCCGCCGGCATGGCGATGGGACCGCCCCGACGGGCGCGGCGAGGGGGAGCAACTCGCACCACATCAGACGAGAAGACGGACACCGATGCAGCAGCTGAAAAGCGTTCCCGCCAGCAGCGCCCCCGACCCGGAAGGGGCGGCGTCGAGCCCCGACGAGCTCGAGCTCGCGCGGCTCGTCGTCACCGCCCTCAACCTCGAGGACCTGAAGCCCGAGGAGATCGACCCCGAAGCGCCGCTCTACGGCGGGGGGCTCGGTCTGGACTCGATCGACATCCTCGAAATGTCGCTCGCGATCTCCAAGGCGTACGGCGTCCAGCTCCGGTCCGACGATCCCGACAACGACAAGATCTTCCGCTCGCTCCGGAGCCTGAGCGCGTACGTCCGGTCGCGGCGCGTGAAGTGACCGGAGCGGCCCGCGCATGCGGCGTCCGCGCCTCGTCCTCGCCGGTGCGGCGCTCGCCGCGCTCCCGTTCGCGTTCCACGCGCTGATCC
>JBOIFD010000075.1:0-4786 GCA_050741515.1 Burkholderiales bacterium | reverse complement strand
GAAAGCGCACCTCGTGGCGCCCGCCCGGCGCCGGGTACACGCCGCCCACGACGAGGGCATCCGCGGTGCGGTTCCGCCAGCCCGCGAAATCGACGTTCGTCACCTCGTTCAACGGCGGGCTCTGCGGGCCGGTGTAGAGCGTGCGGAAGCGGCCGCTCCGCGCGAGATCCGCCTCCACCACCTCGGTGACCCCCGGCTGGAGCGCCGCCTCGCCGGCGAACGGCACGATCGCAATCGGGATCTGCTCGGCGCCGCCGCCGGTGATCTCGATCGAAAGCTGCGCCTGGGCCGGGCCGGCAACGGCGAGGGCGACGACGACGGCACGGAGCGCTTGCATCAATGTTCGAGTTATGCGGGACACCGAGTCAGGGTGCTGCCGAGGGGGCGTGGGCGCCCTCGTTCCGGCGTTCGGGGTTTCGGCTGACGGCGCGGCGGATTATACCGTCCAGCCTCGGGCAGGCCCATGTCGTTGGAGCCCGACAGACGGGCTTTACGCACAGAGTGTGTAATCACTCTAGTCGTCCTTTGGCCGGAAGGTGAGCACCAGCCGGCGGTCGAACACCTCCCGCTGCTCGGGCAGCGGCAAGGGCGACGACTTCAGGATGGCGCGCTCCACGGCCTCGTCCCAGGCCTTCACGCCGCTCGACTTGCGCAGCTTGGCGGAGAGCACCTCACCCGTCGGCAGCAGCTCGACATCGAAGATCGCCTCCGGGTTCCCCGGCATGTCCAGGAGAACGATGTTCGGCTTGATCTTGGCCCGGATGCGGTCCATCCACCGGGCCTGCGCCTTCGGATCGCCGAGCAGCGGCGGGCCCGCCTGCGGCGCCGAAGCGAGCTCCCGGTTGAGCTGCTCCCGCATCCGCTGGCGCGTCTCCTCCTCGAACTGTCGCTTCTCGGCGAGCTCGCGCTCGCGCTCCTGCTTCGCGCGCAGCTCCTCCTGCTTCTTGCGCTCGGCTTCCTCGCGGAGCTTGCGCGCCTCCTCTTCCTTGCGCTTGCGCGCCTCGTCCTCCTTGCGCTTGCGCGCCTCCTCGAGCGCGATGTCCGGCTTGGGCGCCGGCTTCGGCTCGACCTTCGGCTCCGGCTTGGGCTCGGGTTTCGGCTCGGGTTTCGGCTCGGGCTTCGGCTGGACGACCGGCTTCGGCTTAGGCGGCTCGACCCGCGGCGGCGGCTCGACCGCCGGCAGCTGCGTCCACAGCTCCGCCATCACCGGGTCCGGACGCTTCGTCCGCCACTGGATGCCGAAGACCAGGATCGTGAACAGCACGACGTGCACGGTGATCGCGAGCAGGAACGAAAGCGCCGCGCCCGGGTCGCGGCGCTCGAGCGCGCGGTCCGCCCCCGATCGGCTCTGCCGCCGCGCGCTCACTGGACCGCCCTCGCGTTGCGCGCTCGGGATTCGCCCTTGCGGCGGCCCTGCGGTCTCATGCGGTCACCGCGACGCGGGCTTGACCATCAGACCGACGCGCTTCACGTCGGCCCGCTGCAGCTCGTCCATGACCTTGAGGACGGCTTCGTAACGGACGTCCTTGTCGGCCGAGATCACCACCGCCTGGTCGGGCGAGCGGCGCTGCCGCTCCTTCACCCCCGCGATGAGCTGCTGCATGTTCACCGTGCGGTCGACCCCCTGGCCCTTCACGCGCTCGCGGAGCAGCATCGACTGGTCGGTGCGGATGACGACCTCCAGCGGCGCCTCCGGCGGCTGCGAGCTCTTCGCCACGCTCGGCAGCTCGACGAGCCCCGGCGTGATGAGCGGGGCGGTCACCATGAAGATGACGAGCAGCACCAGCATCACGTCCACGTACGGGACGACGTTGATCTGGTTCATGAGCTTGCGCTGCCGCATGGGCTCAGGGCCTCGCGCCGGTCTCGCTCCGCGCCTCGGCCGGCTCGCGGTGGCGCGGGGCCTGGCGCTGCAGGATGTTCGAGAACTCCTCCATGAAGCTCTCGAACCGCACCGCGAGCCGCTCGATGTCGTGCGAGTAGCGGTTGTACGCGACCACCGCCGGGATCGCGGCGAACAGCCCGATCGCGGTCGCGACCAGCGCCTCCGCGATGCCGGGCGCGACCGCGGCGAGCGTCGCCTGGGCGACGTTCGCGAGCCCCCGGAACGAGTGCATGATCCCCCACACCGTGCCGAGCAGCCCGACGTAGGGGCTGACCGAGCCGACCGAGGCGAGGAACGCAAGGTGCGACTCGAGGTAGTCCATCTCGCGCTGGTAGGTCGCGCGCATCGCGCGGCGCGCACCGTCGACGAGGTCGCTCGGGTCGATGCGCTGGGTCTTGAGCTTCACGAAGTCGCGAAAGCCGGCCTCGAAGATGCGCTCGAGGCTGCCGGTGCGGTGGCGCGCGTTCACCGCGCTCTGGTACAGCGCGTTGAGGTCGGGCCGGCTCCAGAACGCGCGCTCGAAGTCGTTCGTCTGCCGCTGGACGCGCTTGATGGTGAAGAGCTTCTGGAAGATGTAGTACCACGAGATCACGGAGACCCCGATGAGCAGCAGCATGATCCCCTGCACCACCCAGCTCGCGTTCAGGATGAGGTGGAGGATCGACAGGTCCTGGGTGACGTTCATTGTTGTGCCTTCTCCCTGAAGCCGGCGGGAAGGGGGACCGGCTTGTACGTCGCCGGGTGCACGCACGCCGCTTTCACCCTGGCCGAGACGAGCAGCTCCTCGCCCCGCCGCACCCGCTGGTCGAACTCGAGCCGGACGCCGCCGATCCGGGCGATCGTCGCCGTCACCGTGAGCCGGTCGTCGAGCCGCGCCGGCTTATGGTAGTCCACCGCCAGGCCGTAAACGATGAAGAGGACACCCGCGCGGCCGGCGAGTTCCGCAGGATCGAACCCGAGGGCGTGCAGAAGCTCGATGCGGGCCGCCTCCATGAAGTCGAGATACGTGCCGTGATACACGACGCCCCCGGCGTCCGTATGCTGGTAGTACACGCGGACCGGCCACGCGAGCGTCCTGCCATCCCAGCGGGGCCCGGTCTCCCCGATCCCCTCCTTGAAACGCGCCGGGGCCGGAACGGGGTTACTCATCCGCGAAGAGCTCGCCCGCCGCCGGCCGGCTCGGCGCGGCGATGCCGAAGTGCCGGTAGGCGGAGACGGTGGCCATCCGCCCGCGCGGGGTGCGCTGCAGAAAACCGCTCTGGATGAGGAACGGCTCGAGGACGTCCTCGATCGTGTCGCGCTCCTCGCCGATGGCATGCGCGAGGTTGTCGACCCCGACCGGTCCGCCGGCGAACTTCTCCATCACCGCGAGGAGGAGCTTCCGGTCCATGATGTCCAGGCCGACCTGGTCGACGTCGAGCATGGTAAGCGCCGCGTCCGCAACCGGGCGCGTGATCGCGCCGTCCGCCTTGACCTGGGCGTAGTCGCGCACGCGGCGCAGCAGCCGGTTCGCGATCCGCGGGGTGCCGCGCGAGCGGCGGGCGATCTCGAGCGCGCCCTCGGGGGCGATCTCGACCTGGAGCAGCCCCGCCGAGCGGTCGACGATCCGGCGCACCTCCTCGGGGGTGTAGAACTCGAGCCGGGCGACGATGCCGAAGCGGTCGCGCAGGGGATTGGTCAGCATCCCGGCGCGGGTGGTCGCGCCGACGAGCGTGAACGGCGGGAGATCGAGCTTCACCGAGCGCGCCGCCGGCCCCTCGCCGATCATGATGTCGATCTGGTAGTCCTCGAGCGCCGGATACAGGATCTCCTCGACCACCGGCGAGAGGCGGTGGATCTCGTCGATGAAGAGGACGTCGTTCGGCTCGAGGTTGGTGAGGATCGCGGCGAGGTCGCCGGGCCGCTCGAGCACCGGGCCCGAGGTCTGCCGCAGGTTCACGCCCATCTCGCGCGCGACGATGTGCGCGAGGGTCGTCTTGCCGAGCCCGGGCGGCCCGAAGAGGAGCACGTGGTCGAGCGCCTCGCGCCGCGTGCGCGCCGCCGCGATGAAGATCGAGAGCTGGCCGCGGATCTTCTCCTGCCCGACGTACTCCGCGAGCTGCCGCGGGCGCAAGGACCGCTCGAAGGCCTCCTCGTGCGGCGCGGCCGTGGCGGGCGAGATCAGGCGGTCGGTCTCGATCATGGTTTGATTATCGTCCCAACGCCTCAGGCCTTCGAGAGGAGCTTGAGCGCCTGCCGGATGCCGTCGGCCACCGACAGCGCCTCGGGCAGCTGCTTGACGACGCCGAGCGCCTCCTTCTCGCTGTAGCCGAGCGCGATCAACGCGTGCAGCACGTCGGCCGCGGCCGGCGCCGCGCGGTTCACCGCGAGGGGGGCGGCGAGCTCCGCGCCGAGCTTGTCCTTCAGCTCGAGCAGCAGCCGCTCCGCGGTCTTCCGGCCGATGCCGGGCACGCGCGTGAGGCGCCCGGTCTCCTGCAGCGTGACCGCCTCGGCGAGCTCGGCGACCGACATCCCCGAGAGCACCGCGAGCGCGGTGCGCGCCCCGACTCCGCTGATCTTCAGGAGCTGCCGGAACGCGCGCCGCTCGCTCTCGGTCGCGAAGCCGTAGAGGAGATGTGCGTCCTCCCGGACCACGAGGTGCGTGAGCAGCGTGATGCGCTGGCCGGTGCCGGGGAGGCCGTAGAACGTGCTCATCGGCACCTCCACCTCGTAGCCGACGCCGGCGCAATCGACGAGGAGCTGGGGCGGGTTCTTCTCGAGCAGGACGCCTTGGATCCGGCCGATCATGCCGTCCGCCTGAGCCCGGACCGCGGGCGGCGGCCGGCCACGAGCCGGCCGCGCCGGACGCGAAAGCCGGCGGTGGCGATCGCGCCGAGGCCCTGCCCGCCGTGGGCGTGGCAG
>JBOIFD010000074.1:0-14602 GCA_050741515.1 Burkholderiales bacterium | reverse complement strand
CCCGGGCACGGGACCTCGCGGCGCTCCGCGCGCGGACGCTCGGCGCGGGACTCGCCACGCTCGACATGCGCACCGAGATCGCACGCGAGGAGCTCGCCGAGCGGCGCGATGCGCTGGCGTTCGCGGAGCGGCAGGCGAGCGAGGCGTCGCAGTCGATCGAGTTCACGCGCGACGACTTCGAGCGCGTCCTCGCGCGGCTCGACCGGGAGAAGGCGGCGCTCGATCGGGAGCTCGTCGAGGCGCAGGCCCGCGTCGCCACGCGCCGGGACGCGCTCCGGAAGGCCCAGACCGAGCTCGCGTCCCTCCAGGACGCGCCGTGGCGTCCGGGCGAATCGCCCGACCAGGTGGCCCGGCGGCGCCTGCTGGCCGAGCGCGCCGCGGACCTCGCCCGGGTCCAGGCGGAGAACGCCAACCTCGCCGCCGACGTGGCGCGGGGGCTCGGGGACGGGCTCACGGGCGAGCGCGCGATCTGGCAGTCGCGGTTCGAGCTCGGCAGCCAGCGGGACGCGGCGAAGCATCGCGAGACCTTCGAGCGCGTCGACGCGGTGCTGAAGCGCCTCGATCCGTGGCGGCAGTTCGCCGAGCGTGAGGTGACGCTCGCGCGCGCGCAGGTGCGCGACCAGGAGGCGCGCCTCGCCGACGCGGTCCTGGTCGACGACCGGGTCGCGGCCCGCGACCTCCGCGACGCCTACCGCGAGCGGGAAGCGACCTACGAGCGGCTGCTGCGCGCGATCGACCGCCAGGAGACCTCGCTGAAGCGCTGGAAGGAGGAGTTCGACGGCGCCCGGTCCGCGCGCCCGCTCTGGTCCTACGCCCAGGACGCCTGGTTCACGGCGCGCAGCATCGCGCGCCAGGTGTGGGACTTCGAGCTGTTCGCCGCCGAGGACACGCTCGAGGTCGACGGCCGCAAGATCACCGCGACGCGCAGCGTCACCGTCGGCAAGAGCATCGGCGCGATCGTGCTCCTCGTGCTCGGCTACGTCGTGGTGGCGTGGTTCGTGCGGCGGCTCGAGCGCCAGCTCGTCGCGCGCTTCAAGGCCGACCCGAACGTGGCGCGGATCGCCCGCCGGTGGCTGCACTTCATCCTGGTGGCGGTGCTGTTCGTCATCGCGCTCGACGTGGTGAAGATCCCGCTGACGGTGTTCGCGTTCCTCGGCGGCGCGCTCGCGATCGCGTTCGGCTTCGGCGCCCAGAACCTGATGAAGAACCTGATGAGCGGCATCATGCTGCTCGTCGAGCGGCCGCTCAAGATCGGCGACCTGGTGCAGATCGGCGAGACTCTCGGCACGGTGACCAACATCAGCATCCGCTCCTCGACGATCCGCACCGGCGACGGCATCGAGACGCTGGTCCCCAACTCGGCGCTGGTGGAGAACAACGTCATCAACTGGACCCACAGCTCGAGCGAGGTGCGCCGCTCGGTGAAGGTGGCCGTCGCCTACGGCTCGGACACGCGCAAGGTGGCGGACACGCTGCTCGCCCAGGCCGACCGGCACGGGCAGGTGCTGAAGCAGCCGCCGCCGCGGGTGCTGTTCGAGGACTTCGGCCCCGACGGCCTCGCGTTCACGCTCCAGTACTGGATCGACTACGGCAAGGGCGTCGACGGGACCCAGATCGCGAGCGACCTGCGCTTCATGGCCGAGAAGGCGCTGGCCGAGGCCGGCATTCCGATCCCGTTCCCGCAGCGCGACCTGCACCTCGACGTGACGCGGCCGCTCCAGGTCGAAGTGGTTTCACGCGCCGAGCCGCCGCAGCTCGTGGCGCGGCAGTCCCGTGGCTGACGCCACCCCACAACGCTCCACCCCTCCCCGGAGATCCCGATGATCCGCCGCCTCGCCGCCGCAATCGCCGTCCTCGTCCTGCCCGCGCTCGTCCTGCCCGCGCTGGTCCACGCCCAGGCGCTCGACGGCGCGCTGAAGAAGATCCGCGACACGAAGACCATCACCATCGCGTACCGCACCGACGCGCTGCCGTTCTCGTTCGCGGACGGCAAGAGCGTCCCGACCGGCTACACCGTCGACATCTGCAAGCGGGTCGTCGCGAGCCTCGAGCAGCAGCTCAAGATCCAGGGGCTGCAGGTGAACTGGATGCCGGCGACGTCGCAGAACCGGCTCGAGCTGGTGGCGAAGAAGCAGGCCGACATGGAGTGCGGCTCGACGACCGCGACGCTGTCGCGGATGGAGACGGTGGACTTCTCGAGCTTCGTGTTCATCGACGGGACGGGCGTGCTGGTGCGCAACGACGCCGGCGTGAAGAGCTTCCCCGATCTCGCCGGGAAGCGGGTCGCGGCGATCGCCGGCACCACCAACGAGAAGGCGCTCACCGAGGCGCTCAAGAAGCGGCTGGTCAACGCCACCGTGGTGACGGTGCAAAGCCGCGACGAGGGGCTCGCGGCGCTGGAGGCGGGCAAGGTGCAAGGCTTCGCGAGCGACAAGGTGCTGATCGTCGGCCTGTCCGGCAAGGTCAAGGACCCGACCCAGTACACGATGCTGACCGAGGACCTGTCGTTCGAGCCCTACGCGATCGTCCTGCCGCGCGGCGACGCCCAGTTCCGGCTCGCCGTCAACCGGGCGCTCGCGCAGCTCTACCGCTCGCCGGCGATCGGCGAGCTCTGGAACCGCTGGTTCGGCCCGCTCGGCAAGCCGGGCGTGCTGGTCGAGGCGATGTTCTTCCTCGGCGCGATCCCGGAGTAGGCGCGCAGAGCGACGGGGTGATCGACGCGGAGCACCGCGGCTTCGCCTCGGCCACCCCTCCTCGACGAGGAGCGGAAGAGGTCGCTCCGGCGCATGCAATAATCGCCGCGGTCAAGACCAACGGCGGCACCCGTGGCGGCACTGGCTCTCCAGCCCGGTAATGGCGGTCCCGCGACGCTCGTGCTCTCGGGGCGGCTCGACGCTTACTCGGTCGGCCCGCTGTGGGACCAGGGGCACGACGCGCTCCGGGCGCACCCGGACGAGGCGATCGTGATCGATTGCGGCGGCGTCGAGTACTGCGACGGCGCCGGCGTCGCGCTCCTTCTCGACCTCCAGCGGCGAGCTCGCCCGCCCGGCGCGGAGGTCGCGATCCGGGGCCTCGCGGACCGCTTCCAGCGGCTGCTCGATCAGTTCGATCCCAAGGCGCTCGCGGAGCGGCCGCCGCCGTCGCGGCGGGTGCCGCTGCTCGAGCGGGTCGGGCGCGCCGGCGTGCACTTCGTCGACGACCTCTACGCCCAGATCGCCTTCCTCGGCGAAGCGGCAGCGGCGATCGCCCATGTGCTGCGCAACCCGCGCGCGCTCCGCTGGAAGGACGCCCTGTACGTCGCCGAGGAGGCGGGCGTCAACGCGCTGCCGATCGTGGCGCTCATCGGCTTCCTGATGGGCGTCATCCTCGCGTTCCAGTCGGCGGTGGCGCTGAAGCAGTTCGGCGCCGAGGTCTTCGTCGCCAACCTCCTCGCGCTGTCGCTGCTGCGCGAGCTCGGGCCGCTGATGACCGCGATCCTGCTCGCCGGGCGCTCGGGCGCGGCGTTCGCCGCCGAGATCGGGACGATGAAGGTGAACCAGGAGGTCGATGCGCTGACCACGATGGGGCTGGACCCGGTGCGGTTCCTGGTCGTGACGCGGGTGCTGGCGGCGACCGCGATGACGGTGCCGCTCGTCGTGTTCGCGGACCTGATCGGGCTCATCGGCGGTGCGGTCGTGATGCTCACCTTCGAGATTCCCCTCGCGACCTACTACAACCAGGCGGTCAGCTTCGCGACCGTCGGCGACTTCGTGGGCGGGCTGGTGAAGGCGGTGGTGTTCGGCGTGCTGATCGCGGGCATCGGCTGCCTGCGAGGGCTGCAGACCGAGACCGGCGCCTCGGCAGTCGGCATCTCCGCGACCAGCGCGGTCGTGAGCGGGATCGTGCTGATCGTCGCCGCCGACGGGCTGTTCGCGGTGCTGTTCTACTACCTGGACGTCTGAGCGGATGGCCGAGAGACCCCCCGGCTCGCGACCGCTCGCCGACCAGGCGGGCGAGCCGATCATCCAGGTCGAGAACCTCCGCATCGGGTTCGGGGACTTCGTGCTGCACGAGAACGTGTCGTTCGGGGTCCGGCGCGGCGAGATCTTCGCGATCCTGGGCGGCTCGGGCTCGGGCAAGACCGTGCTGCTCAAGAACATGATCGGGCTGTACACGCCGCTCGCCGGCCGGGTGCTGATCGCCGGCCAGGACATCACGCGCGCGACCGGCGACGCGCGCACCGCGCTCATCAAGCGGTTCGGGGTGATGTACCAGCTCGGGGCGCTGTTCGGCAACATGACGCTCACCGAGAACATCCGGCTGCCGCTCGAGGAGTACACCGACCTGCCCGGCGAAGCGTTGGACCTCGTCGCCCGCCTGAAGCTGCGGCTGGTGCAGCTGCAGGGCGCCGAGGATCTCACCCCGGCGGAGATCAGCGGCGGCATGATGAAGCGCGCGGCGATCGCGCGGGCGATGGCGCTCGACCCGGACATCGTGTTCCTCGACGAGCCCTCCGGCGGGCTCGACCCGATCACCTCGGCCGAGCTCGACCAGCTGATCCTGCGCCTGCGCGCGAGCCTCGGGATCACGTTCGTCGTGATCACCCACGAGCTGCCGAGCATCTTCGCCATCGCCGACCGCTGCATCATGCTCGACAAGCAGACGAAGGGCATCATCGCGGAGGGCAAGCCGGCGTGGCTCCGCGATCACAGCGATCATCCGCGCGTGCGCCAGTTCTTCAACCGCCGCGCGGAGCCGGAAGCGGCGGCGGCGTGAAATCCCGGAGGGCGGCATGAGCCAGAAGGCCAACTACTTCAAGCTGGGGCTGTTCATCATCGCCGCGGTGGCGGTGTTCCTGGCGCTCGTCCTCGCGCTGAGCGCCGGCCAGCTCTTCAAGCGCACGGTGCCGATCGAGACCTACTTCAACGAGTCGGTGCAGGGGCTCGACGTCGGCTCGGCGGTGAAGTTCCGCGGCGTGCAGATCGGGCGCGTGACCAGGATCGGGTTCACGTCGTCGACCTACCAGCGGGATCAACCGCCCCAGGCACGCAAGCAGTACGTCCTCGTCGAAGCGGAGGTGCTGCCGGAGCTCGTCGGCGGGGTCGGCGAGACCGAGATGGAGCGGCTGCGGGAGATGATCGTCAAGGGCCTCAGGGCGCGCCTCGCGCCGGTCGGCATCACCGGCACCGCCTACCTGGAGGTCGACTACGTCGACCCCAAGACCAACCCGCTCCTCGAGATCTCGTGGACGCCCGAGCACTTCTACATTCCGTCGACGACGAGCACCTACAACCAGATCGTGTCCGGGGCCCAGAACTTCCTCGCCAAGCTTGCCGACACCGACATCGAGGGGGTGATGACGAGCGTCCAGGTGCTGGTGCGAACGGCGAACGACAAGCTGGGCGAGCTGCCGGTCGGCGCGCTCGCCCACGACGCGTCGGAGACGCTGAAGGAGACGCGGAAGCTCGCGGCGCAGGTCAATAAGGTCGTGTCCTCCCCCGAGGTCGGGCAGGCGGTGGGCGATCTCGCCGCGGCCGGCGCCCGGCTGCGCGAGGTGCTGGCGAACCCCGCCTGGAGCACCGCACCGACCGCGGCGTACGATGCGTTCGCGAGCGTACGGGCGGTCGCCGAGAACAAGAGCCTGCAGGAGTCCATCGAGCGGCTCGACCGGATCCTCGTGCGGCTCGACACGCTCACCGCCGGGAGCGACGCCGACATCGCCTCCGCGCTCCACAACCTGCGCCGGATCACCGAGAACCTGCGCGACTTCACCGAGACCACGAAGCGCTACCCCGGCAGCCTGTTCGGCGAGCCGCCGCGGCCGGTGACGCTTCCGGGTCGCTGACCATGCGCCGCACCCGCTTCATCCTGCCCGCCGCCGCACTGGCGCTCGCGGCATGCAGCCTCGGCCTGTCGCGTCCCGCGGTCGAGCGCGTGGACTACCTCCTCTCCGCCACTCGCGACGCGCCCGCCGCCCCGGCGTCCAAGCCGGTCGCGATCAGGATCCGCCCGCTGCGCGCCGACGCGCTCTACGAGCGCCGGGAGTTCCTCTATCGCGTCGACGGCCAGCGCGTGCTGTCCGACTTCTACAACGAGTTCGCGGAGCGGCCGGACGCGATGATCACCTCCGCGGTCGTCGGCTGGCTGAAGAACGCCAAGCTGTTCGCGGCGGTGGTGGAGCCGGGCGTGCCGGCGGACGCGCCTTATTTCCTCGACGGGTCGGTCACGGCGCTCTACGGCGATCTGCAGGATCCGCGGAAGCCGGCGGCGGTGATGGAGATCCGGTTCTACCTGGTGCGCGCGGGGAACGCCAGCATGGAGGTCGTCCTCGAGCGCACGCTGCGGCAGCGGGTCGAGGTCGAGGCGGGCACGCCGCAGGCGCTGGCGCAGGGCTACAACGCGGCGCTGGCGCGGATCCTCGCGGAGCTCGAGGGCGAGCTCGCGGCGCTGGAGCTGCGGAAGTAGAGCACTACCCCCGACAAGGGGCAAAACCGGCTACGCCACGAGCCGAAAAGCACGCGCCATCGCGTCTTGCTCCGTGCGGCCGATCTCGTACCGGTCCGCCGCACCTCGCCATGTGCGGACGGCGCCGACGACCTCGGCGATCACGGCCTCCGTGCGCGGAGGCTTCAGGCGGAACCACCGCGCGACCGAGCGCGCCAGGCCCAAGTCCTGGGCGTTGTCGGCCTCCGATACGTTCAGGTGCAACCCGTCGCCGTCCGCCACCGGGTTCATGTCGAACGCGGGCGCCAACGCCCAGCCCTTCCCGGGTCGGAGCAGGAACCCGTGATTGCGCAAGTGATCGTCGGTGTTCGACACACACATGTTGAACACGATGCGGCGCCACAGTTGCTCGAGGTCCGCGTCGGTCGCCGCTCCGGCGCGAATGAGCAGATCGGCCATCTCGAGGTAGCTCGCCCCGGCGGCGGCATCGTCGCGGTCGACTCGGCCGAGCAACGTCAGCGCCGATGCGAAATGCAGGCGCGCTCCGCTCTTCGCTCGGTCGAAGCGCTGCGTCAGGAAGGTATGGAACGCGCTGTTGAAGCGCCGGACTTGCGCCGGCGCCACCGCGATGCCGGCGCGGGCCGCCAGCTCGTGCATCACCATCTCCCAGGCGCCCAGGTCGTGGGCGTCGATCCGGCTGGGAAACTTGGCGATCCAGAGGTGCGAGCGTTCGTCGCGTACGCTCGCTTTCGGTCGCGCGCCGCCGAGCGAGCCGCCGGGGGCGATGAGCATCCGCAGCCATCGCTCTTGTTCCTCGTCGGCGACGGCATCCTCTTCCAATCGCAGGCTGGCGTATTCGAGCTCGCGAATCGACGTCCACGGTGGGGCCGCGTGGCCCTCGTCCGCGTCCAGAAACGGGCCCGCGGGATCGAGCTTGAACCGGAGCGCCCCGACGCGGTACCGGTCGTACACGCCGAGCAGATAGTCGGATTCGAGCAGTGACCGCTCCCTGCGCCCCGCCTTGCGCGCCGCGCGCTCCTCGCGGCGCCTGACGAGCATGCGGCCCCAGCGGTCCGGGCTGGAGTCGAGGAACACCCCGAAGTTCGGGCGACGGTCCTCGCGGTCGTACTGTGGGCCCGCGAACAGTTGGAGCTGCGGGTCGAGCGCGAGCGCCGCCGGGCTCTCCAGCCAGGGGGCTTCGTACTCGAAGGAGAAGATCTCGCGCGCGCGGCTGGGCGTAGCGTAGAGCACCCCGACTTTCTGCGGGCCGCCCAGACCTGCCCAATCGGCCCAGACCTGGATTGCACGACGGGCCGGAGCGCTCACCGGTCGGCGTCGCGTGGTGACTGCGGGCCGTTTCTTGCCGGCTTCGCGGGCCGCGCGAGGAGGGTGGCGTCCTGGAGTCGGCGACCCAGCGGATCGTCCTTCGCCAGAAGCTCGATGTCCTTCTCGAGCCCGAGCACCTGCATCACGGCGACGTACGCGCCCATCGTTACCCCGGGAGCGCCGCGCTCGATTTGCCGCAACGTCACAACGCTCATCCCGGCGCGCTCCGCGACCTGCTTGGCCGTGAGTCGGCGGCGCTTGCGCGCGAGGCGCAGGCTCTCGCCGACCGCCGCCAGGCGTCGCAATGCGGCCGGGAGGAGCGGCGCAGTCGTGTTCGCCATAGGAATTATTCTATCGAAAATACATAAAAAAAGATAGAATAACTTCACTATCGACCCCAAACGCGGGGCGCGGCGCAATGGGGCGGCGGCACGCCACGCGGCGCGCAGATCCGGTTGACCGACGTCGGCCCGAGGGTCTCGGACTTGGTACTGCAAGACCGAGGAGGCGTTCGTCGCGGGCCTTGATCGCCGCCGCGGACGATGCACCGCTCGATCAGCGGCGGCCGTGACAGGCCAGTGCCCTACTCCACCGTCACCGACTTCGCCAGGTTCCTGGGTTTGTCGACGTCCGTGCCGCGCAGCAGCGCGGCGTGGTACGCGAGCAGCTGGAGCGGCACCGTGTGCAGGATCGGCGAGAGGAGGCCCGCGTGCCCGGTCAGGCGCACGACGTGCAGCCCGTCGCCCTCGACGACGTGCGCGCCCTGGTCCGCGACGACGTAGAGCTCGCCGCCGCGCGCGCGCACCTCCTGCAGGTTCGACTTCAGCTTCTCGAGCAGCGCGTCGTTCGGCGCGATCGCGACGACCGGCATGTCCCGGTCGACGAGCGCGAGCGGCCCGTGCTTCAGCTCGCCGGCCGGGTAGGCCTCGGCGTGGATGTACGAGATCTCCTTGAGCTTCAGCGCCCCCTCCATCGCGATCGGGTAGTGAATCCCCCGCCCGAGGAAGAGCGCGTGCTGCTTCGACGCGAAGTGCTTCGCCCACGCCTGGATCGCCGGCTCGACCCCGAGCACCTGCTGGAGCGCGGCGGGCAGATGCCGTAGCGAGGCGATCAGGTCACGCTCGCGCTCAGGCGTCAGCCGGCCACGGAGCTTCGCCAGCACCATCGCCAGCAGCACCAGCACCGCCAGCTGGGTCGTAAACGCCTTGGTCGATGCCACGCCGATCTCGGGCCCGGCGCGGGTGAGGAACCGCAGCTCCGACTGCCGGATGAGCGCGCTCTCGGGGACGTTGCAGATGGTCAGCGAATGCCGGTGGCCGAGCGCCTTCGCCTGCTGGAGCGCGGCGATCGTGTCCGCGGTCTCGCCCGACTGCGAGATGGTCACGACGAGCTGCCGCGGGTTCGGGACCGACTCGCGGTAGCGGTACTCGCTCGCGATCTCCACCGTGCAGGGCAGCCCCGCGACCGCCTCGATCCAGTAGCGGGCGACCATCCCGGCGTGGAAGCTCGTGCCGCACGCAATGACGAGCAGCGAGTCGGCGTCGCGCAGGATCGGCTCGGCCGCGGCGCCGAAGAGCTGCGGCGAGATCGACGTCGCGTTCAGGACCATCTCGAGCGTGCTGGCGACCGCGCCGGGCTGCTCGAAGATCTCCTTCTGCATGAAGTGCCGGTACGGCCCCAGCTCGACCGCGCTCGAGGAAAGCTCGCTCACGTGCACCGGCCGCTCGGTCTCCCGCCCGGCCGCGTCGAAGACCCGGCAGCCGTCGAGCGCCACCTCGGCGACGTCGCCCTCCTCCAGGTAGATCACCCGCTTCGTCACCTGCAGGAGCGCCGAGACGTCGGAGGCGGCGAAGTTCTCCCCGTCGCCCAGGCCGAGGAGCAGCGGCGCGCCCTTCCGGGCCACCGCGATGCGCGAAGCATCGCCGCGCGACACGACCGCGATCGCGTACGCGCCCTCGAGCTCGGCCACGGCGGCGCGCGTGGCCGACACGAGATCCGGCGCGCGCTTCAGCTTCTCGGCGACGAGGTGCGCGATGACCTCGGTGTCGGTGTCCGAGTCGAACCGGTAGCCGAGCGCCTCGAGCTCGGTCCGCTTCGCCTCGTGGTTCTCGACGATCCCGTTGTGGACGACGGCCAGGCCGCCGCTCTGGTGCGGATGCGCATTCCGCTCCGAGGGCACGCCGTGCGTCGCCCACCGGGTGTGGGCGATGCCGACGTCGGCGGCGAACCGCTGCTCGGTCGCGAGCTTGACGAGCTCCGCCACGCGCCCGGTGGTGCGCAGCCGCTTGAGCTCGGTCGCGGCGGCGTCGCCGTTCAGGACCGCGAGGCCGGCCGAGTCGTACCCGCGGTACTCGAGGCACTTCAGCCCCTCGAGGAGGACCGGGACGATGTCCCGCTTCGCGACCGCGCCGACGATGCCGCACATGGCTACTTCTTCTTTTTCTCGGGGCGCTTCCACCCCGGAACGGTGGCCTGCCGGGCGCGCGAGATCGTGAGCTGGCCGGGCGGCGCGTCCTCGGTGAGCGTCGTTCCCGCGCCGAGCGTCGCGCCGCGCCCGACGCGCACCGGCGCGACGAGCTGCGTGTCCGAGCCGATGAAGACGTCGTCCTCGATGATCGTCCGGTGCTTGTTCGCGCCGTCGTAGTTGCAGGTGATCGTGCCGGCGCCGACGTTCACGTTCCGCCCGACCTCGCTGTCGCCGATGTAGGCGAGGTGGTTCGCCTTCGACCCCGCGCCGATCGTGCTCGCCTTGACCTCGACGAAGTTGCCGACGTGGACGTCCTCGGCGAGGCGCGCGCCGGGCCGCAGCCGCGCGTACGGGCCGATGCGGCACGCGCGGCCGATGTCGGCCTCCTCGAGGTGGCAGAACGGCTCGATGCGGCTGTCGGCGTCGATGCGCACGTTCCGGAGCACGCAGTGCGCGCCGACCGACACCCGGTCGCCGAGCGACACGTCGCCCTCGAACACGCAGTTGACGTCGATCGCCACGTCGCGCCCGCACTCGAGCCGGCCGCGCACGTCGATCCGCGCCGGATCGGCGAGCGACACGCCGGCGTCGAGCAGCCGGCCGGCAACGAGCCGCTGGTGGGCGCGCTCGAGCTCGGCGAGCTGCCCCTTGCTGTTCACGCCGAGCGTCTCCCACGCCGCTCCGGGCTGGACCGCGCAAACCGGCACGCCCTCCTTCACCGCCAGGGCGACGATGTCGGTGAGGTAGTACTCGCGCTGCGCGTTGTCGTTGCGCAAGCTCGCGAGCCAGCCCGCGAGGCGCTTCGTCGGCAGCGCCATGATGCCGGTGTTCACCTCGCGGATCGCGCGCTCCGCGGGCGACGCGTCCCGCTCCTCGACGATGCGCTTCACCGCGCCGCCCTCGCGGACGATCCGGCCATACCCTGACGGGTCGTCGAGCTCGACGGTCAGCATCGCCATCCCGTCGGCCGCGGCGCCGACGAGCTGCCGGAGCGTCTCGGGGCGAGTGAGCGGAACGTCGCCGTAGAGGACCAGCGTGTGCGCACTCTGCGCGAGCGCGGGCAACGCCTGCTGGAGCGCGTGGCCCGTGCCGAGCTGCGGCTCCTGCTTCACCCAGGCGAGCGTCTCGTCGCCGATCGCCTCGCGCACCGCCTCGCCGCCGTAGCCGTACACCACGGCGATCCGCGCCGGGCCGAGCGCGCGGGCGCAGTCGAGGACGTGGGCGAGGAGCGGACGGCCGGCCAGCCGGTGCAGGACCTTGGGCAGGTCGGAGTGCATCCGTTGGCCCTGGCCGGCGGCCAGGATGACGACGTTCACAACCCGGAAACTCCCTGAAACTTCCGCATGTTATCACGCAGATCGGGGACTTCCCGGCGCCGGCGCGCGACGCACCGTGAACAAAGGTGAAAAGCCGCGCGCCGCATCGGCGGCGTACCATCGCCGCGTGCATCGGCTCGCCCTCGCCCGGATCCTCGGGACGCTCACCGCGGTGGTGCTCGCCTCGTCGGCGGGCGCTCAGCTCTACAAGTGGGTGGACGACAAGGGCGTGACGAACTACGGCAGCACGCCGCCGGCGAACGCCCGCAACGTCCAGAAGGTCGACGAGTCGAGCCCGCGGGTCAGCACCGTGCCGGGGCTGAAGCCCGAGGAAGTCCAGGCGGGGGAAAAGCGCGCGCTGGAGCAGAAGGTCGATCAGCTCGAGCGCGACCTCGACGCGCAGCGCCGCGCGACCGCCGACGCGCAGGCGCGCGCCGCAGCGGACGCGCAATGGCGCGAGCGCTGCCTGGCCGATCGGCGCGTCGACTGCGACGATCCGTCGCGCAGGCAGCTCGAGTACGACCCCGGGTGGGGCCCGTACCCTCCCGTCGTCATGCCGCCCCGGCCCGTCCCGCCGCGTCCTCTTCCACCTCGGCCCGGGCCGAGACCTACGCCGCGGTGACGGGAATCCGTCTGTCATCCGCGGCAAGGGATCACGCGTAAACTCGTGGTCATGCGCAACGTCCAACTCGCCGCGCTCGCGGCGCTGCTCATGCTCGCTCCCGTCGCTCACGCCGAGATCTACAAGTGGGTGGACGAGAAGGGCGTCGTGAACTACACGAGCACGCCGCCCCAGAATCGGAAGAGCGTGAAGCTCGACGAAGAGCAAGGCCGCGTGAGCACGATCGAGGCCTACGACTACTCGAAGAGCGGCGCGGCACGGCGCGAGCAGGCGCTGCAGGAGCGCGTCGCGCGGCTGGAGCAGGAAGCGGCGCGCGGCCGTCAGACGGCGGCCCTGGACGCGGCCGCGGCCGCGGACGCATATCGAGTGTGGCGCGAGCAGTGCATCGCGCAGCGGCGCGTGGACTGCGACGAGCCCTACGCCGCGTCGTTCGTCGACCCGGGGCTGGTCTTTCCCGGCGCGGTAGTCAGGCCGCCGCGACGGGTCGCCGGAGCCTACATCCCGACCAACAAGATCGCGATCGGCGTCGGCGGCGTAGTGGGTCCTTACTTCAAGCCCCCGCCAGGAGGGATCGTGGTTGGTCCGGGGCCCTACGGAATCGGCGGTGGGTATCAGCGCGCTTCGCCCGGAGGTGTCGTCCTGGGGCCGGGGCCGTACGGCATCGGCGCCGCGTTCCACCCGGTGCCCGTCCAAGAGGAGATCCCGCGGCGTGAAGCGCCGCGGACGCGCTCTCGCCGCTAGCAGCTACTTCATGGGACGCCACCGCGTCGGCCGCAGCGTCACTCCCCGATCTCCGCGCCACCCTTCGTCAGCGCATCGATATCGGATGGCACTTCGCCGCGAGCGAGCATGCGCTGGAACTCGACATAGACGTCCGTTTTCGCGCCCGCCTTCCGGAGCGTGGCCTCGTCATTGAGCCAGGCATAGACGATCACGCGCACCGGCTTGCTGCTGAAGCGATAGAACAGCCGGTAGCGCGAGGGCAGGCCGCGTTTCACACGGCGCCAGCGCGCGTACTGCGGCCCGAGGGAGTGCCCGACGCGAAGCCCGGGGTGATCAGGGTTGGCCGGGACGACTTCGGTGATCGCCTTGTAGACCGAGGCGAGGAGCGCAGTCGTCGGGTGGCCGCGGTAGCCCTCGGGATCCTTCGCGCGCAGGCGCTCGACCTCTCTCTTGAGCGCGGCCAACCGCCCGGCAAACGGCTCGAATGCGTAGAGCCGCCACCCGTTGTAGAGCTTCACTCGACGTCGACACCCTTGACGAGCTCGCCGATCCCGTCGAGCAGCTTCGCGTCGAGCGGCCGGATGCGCTCCGGCTGCGCCCGCATCTGCCGCTCGAGAAAACCGAGGAAGGATGCCACCACGGGATCGACCGTGTCGGCCTTCTTGCCGCGCGTCCTGCGTTTCGTCGTGGCCGACAGCAGCACCTGACCCTCGGCGAGCACCGTGGCCTGGACTTCCCCACCGAACTCCGGATGGGCCTTGAAGAACGCGGCGTCGAGCCGGATTCCCTTCGAATTGCCGACCCGCGTGACCTTGCCGGCGTAGCGCTGTGGGGCGGTAGCCATGCCAACCTCGATGTACTTACATATGTAAGCACATTGTAGTGAATCGTCGCGCGGCCGGCAAGCCGGGGTTCGCGCCGGTTCAGAACATACCGCCGCCGCGTGGCCCGCAACGAGCGCCCCGGCGGCAACTCACCGCGGCAGGTCGGAAGCCCCCATCAGGAACTCGTCGACCGCGCGGGCGCACTGCCGGCCCTCGCGGATCGCCCACACGATGAGCGACTGGCCGCGGCGGAGATCGCCCGCGGCGAAGACCTTCGGCATCGAGGTCTGGTAGCAGCCCGCCCCGTCGGTCGTCGCCCTGGCGTTCCCGCGCGGATCCTTCGCGACGCCGAACGCGTCGAGCATGGACGGCACCGGCGACACGAAGCCCATCGCGAGCAGGACGAGATCCGCCGGGAGCTCGAACTCCGTGCCCGGGACCTCGATCATCATCTGGCCGCTGGCCGGGTCTTTCTCCCACTTCACGCGCGCCGCCACGAGCGCCTTCACCTCGCCCCGCTCGCCCCGGAAGTGCTTGGTCGTGACCGCCCAGTCGCGGTCCACGCCTTCCTCGTGCGAGCTGGAGGTGCGCAGCCGCACCGGCCAGTACGGCCACACCGGGTTGCGGTCGACGTCCGGCGGCATAGGCAGGAGCTCGAACTGGGTGATCGACTTCGCGCCGTGCCGGTTCGACGTGCCGACGCAGTCCGAGCCGGTGTCCCCGCCGCCGATGATGACGACGTGCTTGTCGGTCGCCCACAGGTCCCGGATGCCTTCGTCGCCCGCGACGCGGCGGTTCTGGAGCGGCAGGAACTCCATCGCGTAGTGGATGCCGTCGAGGTCGCGCCCGGGGATCGGCAGGTCCCGCGGCTGCTCCGCGCCGCCCGTCAGCACCACCGCGT
>JBOIFD010000073.1:0-8884 GCA_050741515.1 Burkholderiales bacterium | reverse complement strand
GCAGGCCGTACATGAACCGGACGAGGACGACGATCGGCGCGCCGTAGCGCCCGACGAGCCGCGCGATGCGCTCGATCCCGGGCGCGAGCCCCGGAAACCGCGCGAGCACGCGCGCGCCGCTGCGCCGGCCGACGAGGAAGTAGATCTGGTCGCCGAGGAACCCGCCGAGCGCGGCGACGGCGATCACCCAGGGCAGCGCGAGATAGCCGCGATGCGCGGCGAGACCCGCGAGCGCGAGGATGGTCTCGCCTTCGAGCAGCGTGCCGACGAAGACGGCGAGGTAGCCGTAGGTCTGGACGAGGGAGGCGAGATCCATGCGCGCGGGTGATGCGACTATATCTCGCATCGCCGCGTGGAGACCGGGCGCCGATTGCCAGACCCACGACCGGGCGGTAGAGTCGCGCCGCCTCCAACCCGGCCCGAGAACGGATCCCACATGCCCAAACTGTCGCTGTTGCGCACGCTCGCCGTCGCGCTCTCGGCCGTGTCGATCGCCGGCTGCTCCACCACCGCCTACACGTCGCTCGACAAGAGCTGGGTGGACCCCAAGCTCGCGGGCACGAAGTTCAGGAAGGTGCTGATCCTCTCGCTGGCGAGCGACGAGTTCGCGCAGGCGTATTTCCAGGAGGGCATGGCCGCCGCGCTGCGCCAGCGCGGCGTGGATGCCGCGGCGTCGGAGCGTTACTTCACGCACGCGAGCCCTGCCGAGGACGCGCGGTTCAAGCGGGCGGTCGAGCAGTCGGATGCCGACGCGGTGCTGCTCGCACGCGTCGTCGGCGCGGACGACAAGACCTGGGTGACGGGCGGGTACCTGGTCGGCCCGATGGGCCTGCCGGTCCAGGGAGTGTACGGGCTCGCCGGCGTCGTCGCCTCGACCTACGCCCCGACGCGTTACGTGCGCCCGAGCGACGTCACCGTGACCACGGTGCTCGTCGAGACGGTGCTCTACGCGACCAAGGGCAAGCGGGCGGTCTGGTCGGCGCGGACGAGCACGACCAACGCCGAATCCGGGGACCTCAAACCCGCCGTCGCGCAGTTCGTCGGCGTGCTGGTCGGTGCGATGGAGAGAGACGGGCTGTTCTAGCAGGACGGGAGGACGACGTGAAGAAGCGCTGGGAAGACCTGGTGGCTCGCTATCGCGTGACGAAGGGCAAGAAGTTCCGGCTGGAGGACTACGACCCGGGCGACACCTGCGGCATGAAGAGCGAGTCCAAGCAGGAGGCGAAGGCGCTGCTCCAGGGCGGCGTCGAGCTGCTCGCCGAGTACCAGGACAAGCTCTACGCCCAGGACCGGTGGGCGGTGCTCCTGATCTTCCAGGCGATGGACGCGGCCGGCAAGGACGGCACCATCAAGCACGTGATGTCGGGGGTCAATCCGCAGGGCTGCGAGGTGTACTCGTTCAAGCAGCCCTCGAACGAGGAGCTCGACCACGACTTCCTGTGGCGCTGCGTGCCCTGCCTGCCGAACCGCGGTCACATCGGCATCTTCAACCGCTCCTACTACGAGGAGGTGCTCGTGGTGCGCGTGCACCCGGAGTTCCTCGCGGCGCAGAAGCTCCCGCCCGAGCTCGTGACCAGGCGCATCTGGGAGGAGCGCTACGCGGACATCGGTAACTTCGAGCGTTACCTGTCCCGCCAGGGGACGGTCATCCGCAAATTCTTTCTCCACGTGTCGAAGGAGGAGCAGCAGAAGCGCTTCCTCGAGCGCCTCGACGAGCCCGAGAAGCACTGGAAGTTCTCGGCGGCCGACGTCAAGGAGCGCCGGTACTGGGACGACTACATGGCGGCCTACGAGCGGATGATCCGCGCGACCGCGACGCCGCACGCGCCGTGGTACGTCGTGCCGGCCGACAACAAGTGGTTCACGCGCCTGGTGGTCGCCGCGGCGGTGGTCACGACGATGGACGAGCTCGACCTCGGCTACCCGAAGATCGGGAAGAAGCAGCGGGCCGAGCTCGCGGCGGCGCGCGTCGCGCTCCTGAGCGACGGCGACTGAGGCCCCGTTCAGGCCCCGGACAACCGGCCGCCGCCGCGTGCGCTTCGGCGCTAGACTTCGCGCTGTCCGGCGGACCGAATCCGGTCCGCCCCGATCCCCGGAGGTTCCCGTGCGACTCCCGCTTTTGCTGCTGCTCACCGCACCGCTTGCCGTCGCGCAGGCGGGCGGATCCAACTACGGCGTCGCGCCCGGCGCCAAGGACCTCACCGGCAAGATCTCGGAGTGGCCGGTGCCGACGCCGAAGTTCGCGCGCGATCCCGCGATCGGGCCCGACGGCAACATCTACATCGCCGTGATGCACGGCAACAAGATCGCGCGCTTCGAGCCCAAGATCGAGAAGTTCACCGAGTGGGATCTCCCCGAGGGCGCGCGGCCGCACGGGCTCGTCGTCGCCGCCGACGGCCGCGTCTTCTACACCGGTCACGGCAACGGCACGATCGGCGAGCTCGACCCGAAGACCGGCAAGGTGATCGAGCACAAGACGCCCTCCGGCGGCGGCAGCCCGCACACGCCGATCCTCGATGCCGCCGGCAACGTCTGGTTCACCGGGCAGAGCGGGAACTACATCGGCAAGCTCGAGCGCAAGACCGGCAAGATCACCGAGTACAAGACCTCGGGCGGGCCTTACGGCCTCGCCCTCGACAAGCAGGGCAACGTCTGGTTCTGCCGCTTCAGCGCGGACTCGCTCGGCAAGCTCGATCCGAAGTCCGGCCGGATCACGACGCTTTCGACCGGCCCCGGGTCACGGCCGCGGCGGATGGCGGCCGCGCCCGACGGCACGCTGTGGGTCACCTACTACGGCAACGGCCAGCTGGGACACGTCGATCCCGTCGCCGGCAAGGTTCTCCAGGAGTACGAGATGCCCGCCGGGACGGCTGGCGGACCGTACGCAGTCTCGGTGGACGCCAAGGGCCGGGTGTGGGCGAACGAGATCCAGACCGATACCGTCGCGCTGTTCGATCCGGCGACCGCGCGATTCCAGGTGTTCAAGCTGCCCTCGAAGGGGGTCGGCATCCGCAAGGCGATCGTCGACGGCGACGGGCGCTTCTGGTACATGGGCAGCCACAACGGGCGGCTGGGCGTCATCGAGTGAAGATCGCAACCCGGGGCGCGGCCATGGTTTCCGCGAGCACGTCGACGAAGCGGGCCCGCCCGGGGAGCCGGTAGACCGCGAAATCGCGCCGGTCCGCAGTCAAGATCTCCCGCACGCCGGTGCGCGTCGCCAGCAGGACCACCGACGCGTCGGCGAAGTCCATCGGCTGGTCGGCGTACTTACGCGCGAGCTTCTCGACCGCGCGGAAATCGATCGGGGCGCGATCGATCACGAGCAGCGCTGCCTGGCTCGCATCCCCGAGCCAGGCGAGGCAACGGAGCTGCTGCACCGGCGCGAGGAGCGCAAGCGCTTCGGTGAGCACCGCCTCGGTGGTCAGGAACCGGCCGCGATAGTCGCGCAGGAACGCGCGGCAGCGGCGGTGCAGCGGGTCGGCTTCGTCGAACAGCCCGATCAGGAACCCGGAGTCAACGACGACGCTTCGCACGGACGTAGCGGCGGAAGCGCTCTTGGCGGGAGCCGCGTGCCTTGCGCGCAGGACGCTTGGGCGGCGGCGGCAGGTAGCTCTCGGCGAGGCTTCCGAGCGTCGGGCCCGACTGCACGACGAGATACTGCACGACGCTCTGCTGCACGACGTGGCTGCGGGTCTCGCCGGACTGTTCGCAATGGCGTTCGAGCGCCTCGGCGAGCGCGGGGTCGAGCCGAACCGAGAGCAGCGTCCGAGCCGTCGTCGTCATACATGAAACTGTAATGTAAGACAGCGAGCTGGGCAAACGCCGCCCGGCCGGGAGGGGGCCCAGCGGGCTTAGTCGGCCAGGAACCGTTCGACCGGCTCGCCGATCGCCTCAGGCGCTTCCTCGGGGATGAAGTGCCCGGAGCCGACCGGGAAGCCGCGTACGTCGACGGCGTACTCCCGCCACGTCTCGAGCGGATCGGCCGACTTGCCCTTGCCGACGAAGGTGTTCGACCAGATCGCGAGCGTCGGGCAGGCGATCTTGCGGCCCGCGGCGAGGTCGGCGCGGTCGTGCTCGTCGTCGCGCGTCGCGCCCGCGCGGTAGTCGGCGCAGGTCGCGGCGATGACCTCGGGCTTCCGGAACGCCCGCGCGTACTCGGGCATCGCGTCGGCGAGCTTCGCGAAGTCGCGCGCCCACTTCCGGCAGACGAACTCGAGCCAGCAATCCGGATCTGCGCCGATCAGGCGCTCCGGCATCCCCGCTCCTTGCGCGAGAAATCCCCAGTGGAAGGTATTCACTGCGAACACCCGCGTCGCTCCGGCCCACATCGCGCCGGTGGGAACGATGTCGAGCACGACGAGCCTCGCGACCCGCGCGGGATGGTCGAGCGCCATGCGGTAGGCGACCCGCGCGCCGCGGTCGTGGCCCACGACCGAGAACCGCTCGTGCCCGACGGCGCCCATGAGCGCGACGAGCTCCGCCGCCAGCGCGCGCTTCGAGTAGTTGGACGAGTCGGGAGCGGGTTGCGGCGCGTCGCTGTCGCCATAGCCCTTCAGATCGGGCGCAACGATGCCGAAGCGACGCGCGAGGCCGGGCGCGAGGTGGCGCCAGATGAGGTGGGTCTGCGGGTAGCCGTGCAGAAGGAGCACGGCGGGGCCGGTCCCCGCCGTGTGCACGCTGAACCCGACGCCCGCGGCAGCGACGCGCCGGGCCTCGAACCCGGGAAGCATGGCCGCAAGCTAGTGGCGAGGGGGGAGAAAAGTCAAGTGACCGCGGCGGCCTCGCGCGCCACCGGCAGGCCGGCGTCCAGCCAGTCCTGCTTGCCGCCCGGCTAGACCGAGACGTTGGCGTAGCCGGCCTGCTCCAGCCGGCGCGCGGCGATGTGCGAGTTCTGGCAGGTGCTGGACGCGCAGTAGACGACGATCTCCGCCGACTTGTCCGGAAGGACGCTCTCCGCGAGGCCTGCCCGGAGGATCGCCGCGGCGCTTACTGCGTGATCACCCCGGCGGGGCGGGCGCTGCGCAAGCGAATGTGGCCGGTCTACCGGGAGTCGGTGGAGGCCCGGTTCGCGCGCCACGTTAGCGAGCGGGAGGCCGGAGCGATGAGCGCTGCGTTGGAGCGCGTCCTGCGGGCGGACCGCCACGGGGACCCGGCGACGAGCAAGCCGGTCGGCAAGGCCGGGGGTGTCCGCCGCGGGTGATCAGCGGACGAACGCGCGGGCGAAGGCGATCAGGGCAACCAGGCCAATGACGCCGAGAACGGTGAATGCGAGCCGGCGCACCCGCTGGCGCCGCTCCTCGGTCTCGCGACGCTCGGTCTCCATGAGCGCCGCGACTTTTGCCCACTTGTCCCCGGCGACCTCGGACGGGGCGCTTTGCGCCGCGGGGTTATCCCAGCCCACCACCGTCGGCGCATCGAGCGGCGACGCCGCGGCGCGCGGCGCGCGTTGCTGGGGCGTCGGACGCACCTGGGGTGCCGGGGCTCCGGGCGGGGGCGCCTTCGCCCCGACCTCGCGGCGCGCCGCTTCGAGGAGCGCGCGCTCCTTGCTCGAGAGGGTCTTGTCGCTCATCGACCGCATTTTGCGATCGCCCCGGCCCGCGAGTCCAGACGCCGGCCTCGCGCCGGCGTGCCAGAGGTCACGCGCGGCGAGCGGTCACATGAGGATGACGTCGAACTGCTCCTGGGTATAGCTCGTCTCGACCTGCATCGACACCGGCTTGCCGATGAAGTCGCCGAGCATCGCGAGCGACTGCGATTCCTCCTCGAGGAAGAGATCGATCACCGACTGCGCGCCGAGGATCCGGAACTCGCGCGCGTCGAACTGCCGCGCCTCGCGCAGGATCTCGCGCAGGATCTCGTAGCAGACGGTGCGCGCGGTCTTCACCGTCCCGCGCCCCTGGCAGATCGGGCAGGGCTCGCACAGCACCTGCTCGAGCGACTCGCGGGTGCGCTTGCGCGTCATCTCCACCAGCCCGAGCTGCGTGAAGCCGTTGACCGTCATCTTGGTGCGGTCGCGCGCCAGCGCCTTGTTGAGCTCCGCGAGCACCGCCGCGCGGTGGTCCGGGTTCTCCATGTCGATGAAGTCGAGGATGATGATCCCGCCGAGGTTGCGCAGCCGGAGCTGGCGGGCGATCACCTGCGCCGCCTCGAGGTTGGTCTTGAAGATCGTGTCGTCGAAGTTGCGCAGCCCCACGAACCCGCCGGTGTTCACGTCGATCGTGGTCAGCGCCTCGGTCTGGTCGACGATGAGGTACCCGCCGCTCTTGAGCTCGACCCGGCGGGCGAGCGCCTTCTCGATCTCCTCCTCGACGCTCGCGAGGTCGAACAGCGGCCGCTCGCCGGCGTAGTGCTCGATCTTCGGGAGCGCCTTCGGGACGTAGTCGGCGGCGAACGCCTGCAGCCGGGCGAAGGTCTCGCGCGAGTCGACGACGATGCGCCCGGTGTTCTCGTGCGCGAAGTCGCGCAGCACCCGCTGGGCGAGCGAAAGATCCTGGTGGAGCAGGGACGGGGCGTGCGAGGTCTGCGCGCGCTCGCGGATGGTGCCCCACAGGCGCCGCAGGTACGCGACGTCGTTCGCGAGCTCCGCGTCGGTCGCCGACTCGGCCACCGTGCGGATGATGTAGCCGCCGCGCTCGTCGGGCGGCAGCTGCTGCTGGAGCTTCTCGCGCAAGAGCTTCCGCCCGGTCTCGTCCTCGATCCGCTGCGAGATCCCGATGTGGGGGTCCTGCGGCAGGTGGACGAGCAGGCGCCCGGCGATCGAGAGCTGGGTCGACAGCCGCGCGCCCTTGGTGCCGATCGGGTCCTTCACGACCTGCACCATCAGCGGCTGGCCCTCGGCGAGGATCTTCTCGATCGGCCGCGTCGCCGCGCTGCCGCCGCTCTCCCCGTTCGCGCGCTCCTCCCAGATGTCGGCGACGTGCAGGAACGCCGCGCGCTCGAGCCCGATCTCGATGAACGCCGACTGCATTCCGGGGAGCACGCGCACGACGCGCCCCATGTAGATGTTGCCGACGAGCCCGCGGCTCGCGGCGCGCTCGACGTGCAGCTCCTGGACGACGCCGTTCGCCATGACGGCGACGCGCGTCTCCTGCGGGGTGACGTTGATGAGGATGTCTTCGGCCATCGGCGGCGCGCGCCTGAAAGCCTCAACGCAAAGGCGTCTTCGCGCCCTTGCGTTGAGGTTCTTCTTGGCGCGGTTCGCGAAGCTTAACTGAACCGCGCCTGGAACTTGCGCAGCAGGCCCGCCGTCTCGTACAGCGGCAGGCCCATCACCCCGGTGTAGCTGCCGAGGATCTCGGGGATGAATACCGCCGCGCGCCCCTGGATCGCGTAGCCCCCGGCCTTGTCGAACGGCTCCCCGGTGGCCACGTAGTCGCCGATCTCCGCGTCCGACAGCTCGCGGAAACGCACCACGTTCTCGTTGACGATCGTGTCGACGGCGGTGTCGAACTTGAGCACGACCGCGGTGATCACGCGGTGCTCGCGGCCGGAGAGCTCCTTCAGCATCGTGATCGCGCCGGCGCGGTCGGGGGGCTTGCCGAAGATCTTCTCGCGCAGGCACACCGCGGTGTCGGCCGCGAGCACCGGGAACCGCGGCAGGCTGCGCTGCTGGACGCGGAGCCACCCCGCGTCGGCCTTGTCCCTCGCCACCCGCTGGACGTAGGCCTCGGGCGTCTCGCCCTCGCGCGGCGCCTCCTCCATGTCGCGGCCGCGCAGGCCGTGCTCGCGGAAGAGCAGGACCTCGAACGGGACGGCGATCTGCTTCAGGAGCTCCCGCCGGCGCGAGCTGCGGGAGGCGAGGTAGATTCGCGGGAGGTTGGATGCCACGGGGGGGGCCGGACTCAGGCGCGGTGGTAGGGATGATTATCGAGAATCGTGAGCGCCCGATAAAGCTGTTCCGCGAGCAGGACGCGAACCAGTGCATGCGGCAGGGTCAAGCTCGACAACCGCAACTGTACCTCCGCTGAAGCCTTGAGCGCCGGGTCCAGGCCGTCCGGGCCGCCGACCAGGAACGCCACGTCGCGCCCCTCGGGGAGCCAGCGCTCGAGGAGCTTCGCGAGCTCGCCGGTGGTGACTTCCCGGCCGCGCTCATCGAGCGCCACCCGACGGCACCCCGCCGGCAGTCGCGCCGCGAGGCGTTTCCCCTCGGCGGCGAGCGCCTGCGCGACGGTGCGGGTCGCGCCGCGCTGGTCGGGACGGACTGCCACGAGCTCGAGGCGGGCCGCGCGCGGGAACCGCTTCGCGTACTCGGCAACCCCTTCGTCGACCCAACGGGGCACGCGCTGCCCGACGGCGGCGACGATCAGGCGCATGGGTCAGACGACCGGCTCGGCGGTCCGCGGCTTGGGACGGGTCCGCTTCGCCCGCGGCCGCGGCTCGCCCCACAGCTCCTCGAGGTTGTAGTACTGGCGCACCGCCGGCTGCATGATGTGGACCACGACGTCGCCGAGGTCGATCAGCACCCAGTCGCCGCCCGCCTCGCCCTCGACGCCGTAGACCCGCTCGCCCAGCGCCTTCAGCTTCTCGTGCAGGTGGACGGCGAGCGCCTTCGCCTGCCGCGCGGAGTCGGCGGTGGCGATGATCACGCGATCGAAGAGGCTCGTGAGGTGGGTGACGTTGAACGCGGCGATGTCGCGGGCCTTGATGTCCTCGAGGGCGGCGACCACCGCCTGCTGCTTCTTGCGGATGTCCATCAGCTGGCTTTCGTGTCCTCCGAGTAGAGCCGGTGCGTTCGAATATAGGCGAGAACCTCCGGCGGCAGCAAGTAGCGCACGCTCGCGCCCGCGCCGAGGCGCCGCCGGATGCCGGAGGCGGAGATCGCGAGGGACGTCGACGGGAACGCGCTCATCCGCCCGCCCGGCGTCTCGCGCAGCGCCGCGGGCGC
>JBOIFD010000072.1:0-9548 GCA_050741515.1 Burkholderiales bacterium | reverse complement strand
ATCCGCGAGCCGTTCGACGCCGACGCCCGAAGCGCGGGGCTCGTAGGCGAGCTTGCCGCGCACTGGTCTAACGCCGAGGTCGTGGACATCGTCGATCTCGCGACCGGAACCGGCGCCAACGTGCGCTACCTGGCGCCGCGCATCGACGGCCGCCAGCGCTGGACGGTCGTCGACCACGACGCGCGCCTGCTCGAAGCCGTCGCGCCCCGCCTCGCCGGATGGGCGGAGCAGCGCGCCTACCGGTTTCGGCTGCGCGGACCGGACGTGACGGTGACGGGCGACGGGTTCGAGGCGGAAGTGAAGGCGCGCGAGCTCGACCTCACGCGCGACCTCGATCGCGTGGTGCGAGAGGGCGTGCACCTGGTGACCGCCGCGGCGCTGCTCGACCTCGTCTCGGAACGCTGGCTCGCGCACCTTGCGCGCGACTGCCGGGCGGCGGGCGCGGCGATTCTCTTCGCGCTCACCTACGACGGCGAGACGGCCTGGCTGCCGGAGGACTCCGACGACGCGCGCGTGCGCGATGCGGTGAATCGCCACCAGGGACTCGACAAGGGATTCGGCCCGGCGCTCGGCCCGGGCGCTGCCGGGTGCGCCGCGACTCTGTATGGCGCCGCGGGATACCGCGTTGCCCAGGCACGGAGCGACTGGCGGATCGGCCCCGAGGCCGGCGCGATGCAACGAGCGCTGCTCGAAGGCTGGCGCGCTGCGGCCACGGAGATCGAACCGGACCGCGGCAGCGCGTTCGCCGGGTGGGCGGCGCGGCGTGCAGCGGCGATCGCGCAGGGCGTGTCGGCGCTGCGCGTCGGTCATGTGGACATCGCGGGCCGGCCGGAGTAGCGGCCGTCTCGATTGTCGAGACGGCTTCCAGCCGGTCAGTCGATGCGCTGCAGGTCCGGCGCGTCCGCCGGCGGAGGCCTGGCCGAGGCGGGCCGGAGGTCGAACGACCACAGCACGTCTTCACCCATCCGGAATACTTGTCCGGCCGGACGCAGACAGTCGCGCATCGACGGCGCGGCCGGGCGCTGCAGCCCGGGGCGACCGGAGCCGATGATCACCGGCGCGATCGCGATCTGCAGCGCATCGATCAGCCCCGCCTCGAGAAACTGCGACACGGTGACGCCGCCGCCCTCGATGAACAGGGCATGCAGTCCGCGCGCGTTCAGGACCGAGAGCAGCGCGCGGAGGTCGAGACTGTTGCCGTGACGGGGCGCGCCGACAACCTCGGCCGCGCCCGCGCGGCCCTCGGTTTCCGGCATGCGCGCGGCATCCACGGCGAGGATCGTCGGGGCGCGCCGGTCGGTCAGGACGCCGGCCGCGGGCCGAACGCGGAAGGACGGATCGAGCACGACGCGGACCGGATTGTCGCCCGGCACCAGCCGCGTCGTGAGCAGCGGGTCGTCGGTCGAGATCGTTTCCACGCCGACGACCACCGCATCGCAGAGCGCGCGCAGGCGATGGAGGTGGCGGTGATTGGCCTCGCCGGTGACGAATCGGGAATCGCCGGAACCGGTGGCGATGCAGCCGTCGATGCTCTGGCCGAGATGCGCGACGACGAACGGCCGCTCCGGGCGCGCATTGCAGACGGGGAGGTAGAGATCGAGCATCGCGCGCGCCGGTTCGCCGGCGTCCCCGGGGACCGACCAGCCCGTTTGCGGTCGCCAGCGTGCCGCAATGCGTGGATCGGAATCGGGCGTCTCCGCAAGCGTGCCGTCCTCCAGGAGCCGGAAACCGGCGTCCCGGTCGGGCAGGCCGCGGCTCCGGCGCAGGCGAACGAGGGCGAGGAGCAGCGCCCACGCGTCGGTTGCGGAACGAGAGGCGGGACTCGACGCAGGCGTTCGGGCAGGCAGAAGCATGGGATGGCGTGCGTGCGCTTCGACAGGGGGGCGTCAGCCGGATGCCGGGAACACGCCGCCGCGCTCCGGTATGCTAACACCATGACCGGCTCCGCATTCCCCGAGATCGGGACTCGCGACGTTCCTGCTTGCCACTTGCGCCGCGCCTCGGTCCGCGACCGCCCGACCTCCGTCAAAGATCCGGTTGTGCCCCGACGCTAGCCGAGCATCGCCACCGCCGCACGGCCGAGCGGCGAGTTCGGGTCGGCCAACGTCTCGATGATCTCGAAGTGGTTGAGCCCCGCGCCGACGATCGTCGGCGCGCCGAGCTTGCCGGCGAACTCGCGCGACTGCCGCGCGAACTCCGCGCTCTCCTTCTCCGCCCACGCCACCGTGACCGGACAGGCGATGCGCTCGACGTGCCGGATCGGGCTGAACTCGTCCTCGAGCCGCTCGTCGACCCGCACGTATTCGTTGCGCGCGCTCAGCCGCACCGGCAGCAGGTCGTAGACACCGGAGACCAGCAGCGCTTCGTCGACGGCATCGATTCTCGTCAGCGCGCAGGCGGCGAGATGCGAGCCGGAGGAATGCGCGCACACGACGAGCTTTGACGGCGCGAGGCGTTCCCGCAGCCACTGCAGCGCCCGGCATACCTGCCCGACCATTTCGGGCAGCGTGACGCTCGGCAGCAGCGCGAAGTCGAGCGCGGCGTACGCCGCACCGGCCCCGAGGAAGGTCTCCGCGGGGAACATCTGCTCGCGCTTCGACTGGCGCTTCCAGGCGCCGCCGTGCGCGAACGCGACGAGCGGCGCGCGCGCGCTCCCGGCCGGGCGGTAGAGATCCAGCGTTTCGGGCGCCGTCGGGCCGTAGGAGAACGTGACCGGCTCGCCCAGGCGCCGCTTTACCGCCGCGCTCGCCGCGGCGTAGCGCGCGATGATGGCGTCGGCGTGCGGCACCCAGGCGCGCTGCTCGTACTGGGCATCGAGTTGCCCCTGGTCGTACTCGCGGAAGATCTTCGTCAAAACAGGATCGCGATGCCGTCGAGCTCGCCCTCGGAGTTGACGAGATCCACGCGCTTGCGCGCGATCTTGAACCCGTCGCCCGCGCGACGCAGGCGGTGCTCGACCAGCGCGCCCCACAGCCGTTGGCGCTCGTTGCGCCATTCGACCAGCTGCAGGGTCGAGCCCACCCGAAGCACGCCGTTCTCCTCGTCAAGAAGCATCACGTTGCCGACGTGATGCACGGTGCGAGCGAGCGGCAAGCGCGCGTGGGCGCGCGGGTGACGCGCCTGCTTGACGCGCAGCTCGAGCAGCGTGCGGTCGTCGTGGATGATCGAGCTCGTCTCGGCCGCCTCCTTCTGGCCGCGCTCGAGCGGCACCCAGTAGGTCGCGTCTTCGGTGAAGAGATCCAGCCAGGCTTCCAGCTGACCGGTATCGAGGAGGCGCGCCTCGCGATAGAGGAACTGCGCGACGTCCACTTCAGCCTTCGCTCGTCATGTAGTCGAGCCAGGCCCGGAACTGCGCGCGGATGAACACCTCGCTCGTCCCGGTGCCGCCGCGCCGCGTGCCGTCGGGCTCGTCGACGTCGGTCCCGTGGCCGCGGCCGAGGTAGGCCCATTCGACCGCTCCCGAGCCGAAGCCGCGCTGCACGCGCTCGTAGACCTCGAGATCGTCGGTCAGCACCCACGAGCCGGTGCCGTTCACGACGTTCGCGAACGCGACCGTGTCGCGGAACATCTGCGGCGGCGCGTCCTTCATCCGGAACGAGTAGGTGTGGACGACCGAGCGGTCGACGGCGACCGGGTGAATGATGCGGAGCTGCCGGAACTGGCTCATGAACGAGCAGCTCGGGTAGACGATGGTGTTCCAGCGCATGACGCCGAGGATGCGCTCGGCCTCGGCGTCGCCCGCGCGCGCCGCGAGCCGCCGCCGGTATTCGTCGAACACCGGGTTGCCCAGCCCGGCGACGAGCCGCGTGTCGGTGTGGTAGTCGCCGAGCCAGCCGTGACCGCGCGGCGTGGCCCACACGCCGATCGACTCCCACAGCGATTCGGGCGCGCCGTTCTGCCGCATCTGGCGCACCGCGATGTCGAAGTAGTGCTCCGCGCCGGGCGCGCCGGGCTCGGGCGCCCCGCGCGCCACCGCGATCGACGAGGCGTGCACGTGCGCCGGGTGCACGCCGTCGAGATGGTTCTCGAGCATCAGCTTCCAGTTGCCCCGGTAGGCGTGCTTGAAAACGCCGCCCGCGACCTCGAGCTCGCCGCCCGGGGCCCGGTCGACGAAATCGTCGAAGGACGCCCGGGCCGGGCCGAGGAATTCCTCGAGGCTCGGCCCCGCGGACGCCGCCGATGCGAAGATGAAGCCCCGATAGATCGTGACCCGGGGAACTCGCTTCAACCCGAATTGATTGAGGCTCTCCTTCTGGTAACCGGATTCGACCGGCACGGCGCGCAACCGCCCCGCGGTGTCATAGGTCCAGCCGTGGTACGGGCAGACGAAGCGCTGCGTGCTGCCGCGCTCCTCGGCGCACACCGTCGTGCCGCGGTGGGCGCAGCGATTGACGAGCACCGCGACCGAGCCGTCGTCCTGGCGCACCACGATCACCGGCTCGCGCCCCAGCCGGCTGGTGAAGTAGTCGCCGCCCGCGCGCACCTGGCTCTCGTGGCCGATGACGAGCCACGCGCGGGCGAAGATGCGCTCCATTTCCAGCTCGAAGATGCCCGGGTCCGCATACACCGACCGGTGCACCCGGTCGGGTTGCACCAGCATCGCCAGCCGCTCGCGGTCGAACGCTCCCATGACGGCTGAGAGGATAGAAAGATCCGCGCTTGTGGTAAAGATGTTTCCGTGGCGATGATCTCGACCCTCGTCGTCGGCGGCGGAATCGGCGGACTGTCCCTCGCCCGCGAGCTCGCGATTCGCGAGCTGCCGGTCACGGTCCTCGAGAAGGCGCCGCAGCTGAACCCGGTCGGGGCCGGGATCATCATGAACCCCAACGCGATGGGGGTCCTGGAGCGAAACGGCCTGGCCGGCGCGTTGCGCGAGAACGCCTGGCCGTATCTCACCCGCGAGACCTGTGACCACCGGGGCCGAGTCCTGGCGATCCGCGACTATCGTCCCCTCTACGACGCCGGAAAGCTCGCGGTCGGCGCGCTCGTGCACCGGGCGCATCTGCTCGACGTGCTCTACCGCGGGGTGCCGGGCGCGGCCGTTCACTTCGGCGTGACGCCGACGACGATCGAGCTCCTGCCGGATCGCGTGCGGGTGGAGACCGACCGGGGCGGGGCCTTCGAGGCGGACGTCCTGGTCGGCGCCGACGGGATTCACTCCCAGGTGCGGCGTCGGCTTTTCGGCGAGATCCGGCCGCTCTACATGGGTTACCGCTCGCACCGGATGGTCGTGGATAATGTCGCGAGGACCCGGCATTTCACCGAGCTCATGGGGCACGGCCAGCGGATCGGGCTCGTTCCCGTCTCGGAGACACGGCTCTACGTCTGGACCACGTTCAACTCGCCGCGCGACCGGGCGCCGCCCATCGACAGTGCCGATGATTTTCGCGCGCTGTTCGAGCAGTTCGGCGACGAACGGGTCAGGGGCGTGTTTGCCGAGCTGCAGTCCGCGGACGCGATCATCGCGACGGAGATCGAGGAGCTGCGGCTGGAACGGTGGGTGCAGGGCCGGGTGGCCCTGCTCGGGGACGCCGCCCACGCGATGACGCCCAACATCGGTCAGGGCGCCGGCATGGCCATGGAGGACGCGGCGGTCCTCGCCGACGAGCTGGCGTCGGGGCGTCGCGAAACGCGGGGCGTGGAGCAGGCTCTGGAAAACTACGTGCGGCGCCGCAGGCCGCGCGTGGAGTCGGTGATGAGGATCTCCCGCGAGGTCGGCGACGAGGGACAGCAGTCGAACCCGATCGCCTGCTGGCTCAGGAATCGTCGCCTTCGCCGGGCGGGTCGCAACGTCGAGGAAGCGCTGGCGGATCTCGAGCGGCTGCTGGCCTACCCGGGCTGACGAAAGAGGTGAAGCGCATGGGAAAAATTCGGCACATCGCCATCACGGCGGAGGATCCCTTCGTGACCGCCGAGCTGCTCAAGGAGGCGCTCGGCCTCGAGGAGATCGGGCGCGGCGACAGCGAGCTGGCGAGCGAGGTCTATCTCACCGACGGTTACATCAATCTCGCGGTCGTCTGCTGGAAACGGACGAAGGAGACTCCGAACCCGTACCCCGAGGGCTACGGGCTCGACCACTTCGGCGTGCTCGTCGACGACCTGGCGGGCGCCGAGGCGCAGGTCAAGGAGGTCGGCGCGACGCCTCAGCCGCCGCCGCCGGTCGATCTCTCGAAACTCGAGGGCCGGATCTTCTTCGAGAAGAAATACGTGCTCGCGGGCGTGAAGTTCGATCTCTCCGGCCACGGGTGGCCGGTCGCGCCGGAGCGGAAGTGAGCCCGCCGGGCCGCCCCAAGGGCGAACCCCGAGCGGCCGTAGCCGCGAGGGTAGTCGAGTGAGCGCGATCGCGCTGGAAGCCTCCGGCGTCAGGAAGGTCTACACCAAGAACGGCCAGCGGCTCGAGGTCCTCGACGTCGACCGATTCGCCGTTCGCGAGGGGGAGTTCATCACCGTCATCGGGCCCAGCGGGTGCGGGAAGAGCACCTTCCTCCACATCGTGGGCGGCTTCATCAAGGCGGAAGGCGGCAGCATCCGGGTGTACGGCCAGGAGGTCAGCGGGCCGGGTCCCGATCGCGGGATGATGTTCCAGGAGTTCGCGCTCTTCCCGTGGAAGAGCGTGGCCGGCAACGTCGCGTGGGGCCTCGAGGTTCAGGGCGTTCCGCGCGGCGAGATCGAGGCCGTCGTCCAGAAGTACCTGGAGATGATGGGGCTCGCGGATTTCCGCAATCACTATCCCGCCGAGCTCTCGGGCGGGATGAAGCAGCGGGTGCAGCTCGCCCGGGTGCTCGCCTTCGATCCCAAGGTGCTCCTGATGGACGAGCCCTTCGGCGCCCTCGACGCCCAGACCCGCGAGGTGATGCAGGAGGAGGTGACCCGGCTGTGGGACCGGACCGGCAAGACGATCGTCTTCGTCACTCACGACATCGAGGAGGCGGTCTACCTGGGGGACCGCGTCGTCGTGCTGACCGCGCGCCCGGGGCGGATCAGGGAAGAGGTCCGGATCGAGCTCCCGCGGCCGCGGGAGCTCACGATCAAGAAATCAGCCCGGTGCCACGAGTACCGGAACTACATCTGGGACCTGATCCGCAGCGAGTCCCTCGGCGCCAGGCAGTAGCGGCGCCGCGGGCTACCGCGGCAGATAGCTCTGGTCGACCATCTCCTCGACCTTCACCGGCTTCTCCAGCCACTGGAGCTTGTCCTGCATGAAGGTCGCCAGCTTGATGAGGCTGGCCACGTCCACCCGGGCGTTGGGATCGCGCTTCCAGTCGGCGTTCCTGAGGTAGATCTCCAGCGGCGTGCGCACGAACCCGGCCTTGTGGAGGTCGCGCTTCGCCTGGGCGGTGTTGGCCAGGTAGTACTTCGTGACCGCGACGTAATCCGCCAGGAACGCGCGCACGGCGTCCGGCTGCGTCTTGAGGAACTTCTCCCCGAACCAGACGTCGAGCAGCTCGTGATCGTAGCCGACGGCCTCGACCGCGGTGAAGATCTTGCGCAGGCCCCCCTTCGCCACCTCCGCCGAATAGAACGGCTCGACGAACGTCCCGGCGCCGATCTTGCCGGTGCGCACCGCATCGCCCATCACGGGGAACGCCATCGGCACCACCTTCGTATCCTTGTCCGGAGCGAGGCTGGCGTTGAGCAGCCCGGCGCGCGCCCAGAGGTCGGTCGCGGTCTTGATCCCGACCACGCCGATCGTGCCGCCCTTCAGGTCCCTGGTCGTCCGGACGGGCCCGTCGGCCTTCACCATGTAAGTGGTGCTGAACCACTCCTTGCCGGCGGCCTCCATGCAGACGCTGGCGACGATCTTCATGTCCACCCCTTGCGCCCGGGCGAAGATCACGGCGAGGCCCGGGGCGGTCCCGGCGTCGAGCTCGCCCGCCAGGTAGGCCTGAAAGCGCTCGGGGTTGGCCTGGAACAGGATCTGTTTGAGCTGGTACTTCTTGCCCTGGTTGGGCGTCAGGTCGGGCCGCGCGCTCATCAGCCAGACCTGCTCCTCGGCGGCGAAGCCGCGACCGAACCGGATCAGCGGCGGGTCGGCGGCGCCGGCATCGGGAAGAGCGAGGAGCTGGGCCGTCAGCGCGGCCAGCAGGACACCAACGGATCGGTTCACGGCTTCCTCCTCTCAGACGTAGTAGGTCTCGAGTTTCTCCCAGTATACCAACCGGTTCCGCAGGACGACGAGCGCGTGATCGAGGGCGAGGCCGAGGAGCGCGATCGCCACGACCACGGCGAGCATGCGATCGGTTCGCAGCGAGGCGAGCGAGTAGATCACGAGGTACCCGAGCCCGTCGGCCGAACTGATCATCTCGGTGATGACGACCACGATCATCGCGATCGGCAGGGCGACCCGGAACCCGGCGAAGATGAACGGCGCGGTGGCGGGGACGACGACCCGGCGGAGGATCTGCGCGCGCGAGGCGCCCATGTTCTGCGCCGACCACAGCAGCACGCGATCGACGCTGCGCGCGCCGTGGTAGGTCATGATGACGATCGGGTAGAGGCACTCCAGGAAGATCAGCGCGACCTTCGACAGGCTGCCGATCCCGAAGGCGAAGATGAAGATCGGGAAGAGCGCGAGCTTCGGCACGGCGTAGGTGCCGGAGAAGAGCGGGTCCAGCAGCCCCGCGACCAGCTCCGACCGCCCCATCAGCATGCCGACGACGACCCCCACCGCCGCCGCCAGGGCGAAGCCGCCGAGCGCCCGGTAGAGCGAGGTCCAGGCCTCGATGAGCCGGTCGGATCGCGACACGAAGAGCGCGAACTCGTGGGCGATGTTCACCAGCGACGGAAAGACGATCGGGCTCCACAGCGCGCTGCGGGCAGTCACCTCCCAGGCGACCAGCGCGACGGCGACCAGAACGAGCGGCCGCAGCCCGAGGAGCACGCGCTGCAGGGAGAGCGTCATGCGGCCTCGCCCTGCCAGGCGAGCACGCGGTGGCGAGTCCAGCGCAGGAGGCGATCGCCGACGTAGCCGAGGATGGCGATGCTGAGCAGCGACACGTACATGAGGTCGAAGCGCAGGCTGTTCTCCGCGACCCGGATGAGATGCCCCAGGCCGGAGCCGGCATTGATCATCTCGGTGGCGAACATCACGATGAACGAGAGCGCGAGCGACACCCGCAGCCCGGCGAAGATCAACGGCGCCGCGCTCGGCACCACGATCCTGCGGAAGATCTGCCACTGGCTCGCGCCCATGTTGAGCCCGGACCAGACCAGGATGGTCGGCGTCGACTTCGCGCCGTAGTAGGCGTTGATGAACGTCGGGTAGAAGCAGGCGAGCGCGATGATCAGGATCTTGGAGACGTCTCCGATCCCGAACCAGAGCATGAAGATGGGCAGCATGACGATCTTGGGGACGGGATAGGTGACGAAGACCACGGGACTCAGCATCTGGTCGAAGGCGCGCGCCACGCCGGCCAGCAATCCGAGCCCGATGCCGACCGCGGTCCCCAGGGCGAAGCCCGGGAGCGAGCGGACGAGGCTGGCCGTGACGTGGGGGATCAGCTCGCCCGAGACGAGGGCGTCGAGGAAGTACCGGGCCACCTCCACCG
>JBOIFD010000071.1:0-3407 GCA_050741515.1 Burkholderiales bacterium | reverse complement strand
GTAGTCGAGCTCCATGCCGCCGTAGCGCTTCGGCTGCGCGAAGCGGAAGAGGCCCGTCCGGTGAAGGTCGGCCTCGGTCTCGGGGAGCATCCCGCGGGCGGCCTCGCCGCGCGCCGCGCGCTCACGCAGCGCGGGCACGAGCTCGCGGGCGCGGGCGACGGCCTGGTCGTAGCCGACGTCGGCGAAGGTCCTGGTGGGGGCGTTCACTTCGCGGTTTCCGCCGCCCGCGGCATCTGGGCGTAGTTCTCGCTCGCGCCGCCCCACTTCGGCTCCTCGGTCATGCCGTGGAAGTTCAGCTCGATCGTGAGCCCGTCCGGGTCCTTCACGAACATCTGGAACAGCTGGAACTCCGGGAAGTACCGCCGGCGGGCGGCGAGCCCGACCGCGTCGAAGCGCCTCGCGAACTTCTCGGGATCGGTGGCGAGGAACGCGATGTGGTCCACCACGCCCGAGTTGTCGGTCGCCGATTTCGACGAGGTGCCGAGGTAGTACAGCTCCGAGTTCGGCACCCCGTGCGGCCCCATGTGCACCTGGATCTTGCCGTTCACGCCGAGCCAGTAGCCGGGGAACGGGAAGTCGGGGCGGGGCATGACCTCGAAGCCGAGCAGGTCGCAGTAGAACTCCTTGGTGCGCTCCAGATCGTTGGCGCGGACGAAGTAGTGGTTGATCTCGGTGACGGGCATGGGGCGATCTCCTCGGGCGCTGCAGCATGGAAATGTTACGCCGGTCCGGGCGCTTCGGCCAAGCCGGTAGTGAGCAGGCGCTCAGCGCCCGGATGCGCGGCTACGCCTTGTCCCAGAGCACGTCGCAGTCCGCCTGCGCCGCGCGGGCGAGCAGCTCGACCAGGGGATACGCGCGCTGGCGGAGCGACACCTTCGGCGTCCCGTCATCCTCGTCGCCGGCCTCGGCCGTCGCCGCCGGGGCCCCTGCGAGCGCCGCTTCGAGCCGCGCGAGCGCCTGGGGGATGTCCTTGGCGAGGAGGGCACTCGGCACCGTGCCGCTGTGCCCCATCATCTTGAGGAGCTGCAGCGCGACATCTCCGAACATGGTGAAGCCGCCGACGCGGCTGTCGAAGCGAACGAGCACGGGGCGATTGTAGCGGGCCGGGCTCGCCGCGGTAGAATCGCGCCCCTTTGCGCCGTCACCATCAGGAGCTTCGCCTTGCCGCTCGTCCGTCCCTTCAAGGCCCTGAGACCCGCCTTGGGGCGCGCGGCGGAGATCCTCGCGCCGCCTTACGACGTGCTCACGACCGACGAGGCGCGCGCCCGCGCCGCCGGCAAGCCGTGGAGCTTCCTGCACGTGTCCAAGCCGGAGATCGATCTGCCGCCCGGGACCGATCCCTACGCGCCGGCGGTGTACGCCAAGGCGACCGAGAACCTCGCACGCATGATCGACGCCGGGGTCCTCGTGCGGGATCCGGCGCCCGGCTATTACGCCTACCGCCTGGCCGTCGGCGGCCACGTGCAGACGGGCGTTGCCGTGGCCGCGTCGATCGCGGCGTACGAGGCGAACCGCATCCGCAAGCACGAGCTCACCCGGCCCGACAAGGAGGACGACCGCGTGCGGCACATGGCAGCGCTGAACGCGCAGACCGGGCCGGTCCTTGCCGCATACCCGGATGCGCCCGAGCTCGATGCGCTCCTTACCGCTGTGTCGCAGCTGCCGCCGGACGTGGATGTGGTGGCGAACGACCAGGTGCGGCATGCGATCTGGCCGATCCGCGACGCCGGCCGGGTCGTGCGGATCGGCGCGCTGTTCGACGCGATGCCGGCGCTCTACGTCGCGGACGGCCATCACCGCTCGGCCGCGGCCGCGCGCGTCGCCGCGGCCCGGAGGAAGGCGAATCCCCGACACACCGGCGAGGAGAGCTACAACTCGTTCCTCGTCGTGGCCTTCCCCCGGCGCGGGCTGCGCATCCTCGACTACAACCGCGTGGTGCGCGATCTCGGCGGGATGAGCCTCGGCGCGTTCCTGGGCAGGCTCCGCGATCGATTCTCGGTCGCGCCGGGCGCGGCGGCGGTGAAGCCGGAACGCCACGGCGAGTTCGGGCTCTACGCGGGCGGGCAGTGGCATCGGCTCACGCTTCGCCCCGAGCTCGCCGACCCCGCCGACCCGATCGCGCGGCTCGACGTCAGCCTGCTGACCACCCACATCCTCGATCCGCTGCTCGGGATCAACGACATGCGCACCGACAGGCGCATCGATTTCGTGGGCGGCGGCCGCGGGCTCGCCGACCTTGAGCGGCGCGTCGCGTCTGGCGAGATGGCGGCGGCGTTCTCGCTCTATCCGACGCGGTTCGCGGACCTGATGGCGGTCGCCGACGCCGGCGAGGTGATGCCGCCGAAGTCGACCTGGTTCGAGCCCAAGCTCGCCGACGGGTTGCTGTCGCACGTGCTTGATTGAGCGCGGGTGGCCGCAGGGCGGGTAAGCGGCACAGTCATCTCTCAAACGGCTCGTTGGTCCGCGGAGCGTTGGGCGCTTGCTCATCGAGCGACTGCCGATACTTCACACAGCCCCGTATGAACTCTGGCCATTCAGGGACGACAGGCAGCGGATCCGTCCGTCCTGGCAGAAGACCCCAAAGTGAAGGATGGTGCCAACAGAGTTCATGGCGGCTGCTGTCGCGATGCTCACGGATGGCTTGCCGCAGCTTCTTTACTTCGGCAATGAGTTCTTCACGTGTCATCTGGTCAAGATCGGTATCCATAACTTTGTTCCCACAGAAAGCATCCAGTGAGTGCAGGGTTAGTTCCTCGCGACAGGATGGCCTAGAGCCGCCCAAACGCTCCGGTTCAGCGGCGGCGTCCTTTTGCCGTCCGCTGCAACCGGTTGTTAGGCGCGTTGGAGTACATAGAAAACGTAACCGTAGCTATCTTCGGAACATTTAAAGATTTCGATCTCCTTGACGGTATCGACCGCAAAATCCTTGACGGATGAGTCTGGATGATCGACAAGAGCTTTCGCGCGCGGCTCAAGAACGTCGTAGTAGCCTTCCACCCACGCCTCCCTGGGAATCGTGTAGCTAGCGAGCACCCTGTATCCGGCATTTTCAGCGATTGCTATGTTTTGTTGCATTGATTGCATGTCCGGATAGCCGGATAGGAAGAACTCCCTTACCGCTTTGGGAACCTGCTCGCGTACCCACGACAGTTCGCTTACAACTGCGAAGCCGTCTGGGTTTATCGCGGATGCCCAAGTGGTCAGTGCGTTGGAAAAGCCAATGTTGTATGCCGCACCCTCGGACCAGAGCAGATCGATGTGTTGAAAGACGCCCGGAATCTCCTTCATGTCCATGCAATGCGTCTGTACAAGATGCTCGATTCTTGCTTCCTTGGCGCGCTGCGTCAGGTCATTCAAGAACGGCTCATACGAATCAACTGCGTGAACCAGTGTGCCGAGTTCCTTCG
>JBOIFD010000070.1:0-4826 GCA_050741515.1 Burkholderiales bacterium | reverse complement strand
GGTGGAAGAGCCCCGCGAACGACTCGGCAACGAGCGCCGCGACACCCAGGTGCTTGAGCGCCTGCGGCGCCTGCTCGCGCGACGAGCCGGCGCCGAAGTTGCGCCCGCCGACGACCACGTCGCCCGGCCGCACGCCGGCGGCGAAGCCGGGGTCGACGGCTTCCAGGCAGTGCTTCGCGATCTCTTCGATGCCGAACTTCATGTACTTGCCCGGTGCGAGCGCATCGGTATCCACGTTGTCGCCGAGCACCCAGGCGCGCCCGCTCATTGCAGATACTCCCTGGGATCGACGATGCGGCCGGCCACGGCACTGGCCGCGACGGTGTACGGCGAGGCGAGGTAGGCCGCGACGCTCGGATCGCCCATGCGACCCTTGAAGTTCCGTGCGGTCGTCGAGATGACCTTGCTCCCGGGGGCGAAGCGCGAACCATAGCCGGCGCAGACCCCGCAGGCGTTGGCGAGGAGTTGCGCGCCGGCCGCCTCGAGCGTGCCGAGCGTACCCTCGGCCCGCGCCTGCTCCTGGTCGCGGAGCGAAGCCGGGGCAACCAGCAGCTCGATCGCGGACGTTCGCCCTTTCAGCACGCGCGCCGCCATCCTCAGGTCCTCGAGCTTGGCGCCGGTGCAGGCGCCGACGTAGGCGATGTCGAGCTTCGTCCCGCGATACTCCGCGGCCGGGCGCGCGTTCGCCGGAGTGTAGGGCGCGGCCACCTGCGGCGCGAGCGCCCCGGCGTCGAACTCGTGCCGCTCCAGCAGCTCGGCGCCGTCGTCGGTGCGCCACGGTGTCGCGTCCGCATCCGCGATGCCCAATGCTTCGAGGTAGGCGACCGTCGTCTCATCGGGCGCGATGAGTCCCGCCTGGCCGCCGAGCTCGGCGGTCATGTTGGCGAGCGTCATCCGCTCCTGCATCGGCAGGGCGCGGATCGCGTCGCCGCCGTACTCGACGGCCTGGTAGCGCCCGCCGTCCAGCCCGAAGCGGGCGCACAGGAAGAGCATGACGTCCTTGGCGCTCACTCCGTCGTGAAAGCGGCCGTTCCACTGCATCAGGATCGTGTCCGGCACGCGGAGCCAGATCTCGCCGGTCACCACGACGCCGAGCATCTCGGTCGCCCCGATGCCGAACATGTAGGCGCCGAACGCGCCGCCGGTCGGCGCATGGCTGTCGCCGCCCACCGCGAACATGCCCGGCCGGACATAGCCGTTCTCGGCGAGCACGATGTGGCAGATGCCGACCCCGTCGTGGAAACGGCGCACGCCTGCCGCGCGCGCCCAGTCGCGCGTGATGCGCAGGATCTCGCGGCTCTCGTCGTCGGTCGCGGGCAGGTAGTGGTCGGTGACCAGGACGATGCGCTCGGGGTCCCAGACCTTCGCGCCGAGCCGCTCGAGCATCGGCTGCAGGCGACGCGGGCCGCTCGAGTCGTGGAACATCGCGAGGTCCACCTTGCACGTGACGATCTCGCCGGGCGTGACCGCAGCGCGGCCAGCGGCGCGGGCGACGAGCTTCTGCGCGAGGGTCGGCATCGCTACGACGCGTCGCGGGCGCCGTGGGCCCGTTCGTGGGCGTGCTCGATCGGCGCGCACATGACGCCCTCGTAGACGACGAGCGCAACGAGCACTGCGAGCGCGACGACCGTGACGGCGATCGGCGCGCGCGCCACCGCCGGGACCACCACCAACGCCGCGACGGCGATCCATCGCGCCCAGAAGACTGATCGGATCGGGGGCACGGCCAGCTGCGCGTGAGCGAGGTTGAGGGCCGCGAGGAACGTCGCAACGCCCGCGCAGAGCGCCCACGCCCCCGCCGCAACTGCGGCGGCGTCATGGGATTGGACCAGCACGCTGACCCCGCCCGCGACGAACATGAGCGCGGCCAATAGCGGGAGGTGCGCGTAGGCGTAGGTCACGATCGGCACCGCGGCGTGCGGAAGCTCCTGCCCGAGCAGCCGCTCGAAGTAGACCCACCACAGGCAGGCGGCGACGCCGAACCCCGCGACGGCGACCGTGATCACGCCGGCGCTCCAGGTCGCTTCCATCGTCCCGATCCCCACGGCGACGACCAGCTCGCCGAGCACGATCAACGTAAACAGTCCGAACCGCTCCGGGAGGTGCGCCGGATCGGTGGGGATGGCCCGGTGCAGCCGCGTGCTCAGCGGCGGCATGCTCAGGTCGAGGAGGATCGCGATCGGCCAGAGGACCAAGCTCCACCAGGCGGGCAGGGCCGCGGAGACGAGCCAGAGGACGACGCTGACCGCGTAGACACCCCCGTAGCGCCGGATCAACGGCCGGGCGAGCGGGACGTAGCGGTAGGCGCGAACGTAGAGGGCGACGAGGATCGCCCTCAGCACCGCGAACGCGATCGCGAAGCCCGCGTGAGCGCCCTTCGCCACATCGCCCACCTGCACGGCCAGCGCCAACAGCGCGAGCATCTGTGCGAACGTCGCTATCCGGAAGGGAAAATCGTCGGTATCGAAGCGGTCGGCGTAGGCGGTGAACCCCTGCCACGCGAGGAACACGGCGACGAACAGCCCCCCCGCGAGGAGCGCGCCGTGCCAGTCCGGGTGATGGGCGAAGAGATGCGCGAGCTGCGCGATCGCGACGACGAGGACCAGGTCGAAGAACAGCTCGAGCCACGACGCGTGCCGCTCGCCGCCCCCCGTCACCAGGGTCCGCAGCTGCGGGGGGCGCAGCCAGCGCCGGGCCGAGGTCTCGGACGCAACCACGCTCAGCTCCTAGCGGACCGCTTGCCGTCGAGCCAGATGAGGAGCAGCAATCCGCCGAGCGTGGAGAAGTTCTTCAGGAAGTGCAGCAGCTGGCCGTGGCGCTCGATGGCCGGATGGGTCCAGAACGCGTGGGCGAGGAAGGCGTCGACGACGATGAACAGGGCGAGGAGCCCCGCGACCCATCGCACCCTCCAGCCGACCATGACCAGCAGCCCGGCGACGAGCTCGAAGACGCTGAACGCCACCGCCCCGGCGGAGACGGGCGGACCCGCGAGGACCCCGGCGGCGATGAGCAGTCGCTCGAGGCCGAGCCCGACGAACACGATCGGGATCAGGATGCGCGCAGCGACGAAGACTCCTTGGCCGATCATGGGCCCTCCTTGGCGAGTTGATTTCCGTCCGCGGCGTAGATTAGCAGCCCTCCTTGAGGAAGCCGAGCACGAGCCCGGCGAACGCGTCGGGCATCTCGTCGACGACCGCAACCGAGCCGCCGCGGATCGGCTCGACGCGGCTGCCCGGGATGTGACGCGCCACGCTCTCCATCTTCGGGTGCGAGAACGGGTCCGCGGTACCGCAGGTGACGAGCGTCGGGCAGCGGATGCCGCCGATCCGCTCCTCCATCCGGTGGTTTCTGCAGGCCTCGGGCGTGTCCTGGAACGCGCGTCGCACCGTCAGCCCTGGTCGAGGAACTCGCTGAGCGCCTGCGGCGGCGGCTTCGCGTAATTCGAGCGGCGGCTCACCCCGAGCCCGGCGAGGCGCCGCAGCTTGATCGCCGTCTCGGCGGCCTTCGCCAGCACCGTCAGGCCGTTCACGATCGGCGCCCCGTCGACGGCGGCCCCGTGCGGCGCGCCGAACAGCAGCATCGGCAGGCCGCCCGCCGGCACGATGACGTCGGCGCCGGCGTCGAGCAGGACCCGCACCTCGCGCTCCCACTTCGGGTAGAGCGCGCGATAGCCCTCGGCGGTTGCGAACGCGTGCATGAAATCGCTCACCTTGGCGTCCACGGCCCGCACGCCTACCACCCGCTGCTGGAGGCCGTAGCGGATCACCTGCTCTTCGTGCCACGGCACGAACGCCGGGTTGATCGTGACCAGCCCGAGCTTCCGCCCGAGCGTGCAGGCGTGGAAGAGCGTCGTCTCGCCGAGCCCCAGCACCGGGATGTCGACGAGCGACTTCGCTTCGTGCAGGCCGGCGTCCTGGAAGTGGGTGATCGCGACCGCGTCGTAGCCGCGGCGCTCGGCCTCGACGACGTTGCGGATGATCGCCCGCGCGATGCGGAACTCGGTGATCGCGTGGGTGGTGGTGGCCGGCGGCGTGACGGTATGAAACTCGCCGTCGAACTCCGGGTCGGCGACCGCCGTGAGGTGCGGCTCGAGCTTCGAGATGTAGGCGCCGTGCTGTACCCGGTCGGTCGCGCCCTGGAACCAGATCCGGAATCTCGTCTTCGCTTCGCTCATGCCAATGATCCTCGTCAGGCTCACCCCAGCGGTTTCAGCTTGTCGCCGAGCACCTCGGCCATGTCGTTCCACACCAGCTGATCCACGAGCTTCCCGTGCCGAACCGTGAACCGGTCGACGAACCGGATTCCCGAGTACGCCTCACCGTTCAGCAGCTCTCCGTACAGCGTCCCGTAGCAGTAGACGACGTCCCCGGCCGCATCGAACCTCGCGTAGGTCTTCCTCGCGCTCCGATACCGCTCCCGGGCGCCCTCGACCAGCGCCTCCAGCGACGCATACCGCTTCCCGCCCGGGAACAGCATGAAAAAACCCGGCGCCAGAAGCGCCTTCGCCGCCGCGAGATCCCGCCGCTCCATGGCATCCAGATACTGCCGGACGATCGCCTCCGGCGTGCTCACGCGGGCACCAGCGCCAGCACGCGCAACGGACTCCCGCTGCCGTTCCGGATCTTGAGCGGCGCGGCGAGCACGATCGCGCCGGTCGCCGGCAGCCGGTCGAGGTTGGTCAGGCACTGCAGCCCGTAGCGGCCGGCGCCGTGCATGTAATAGTGGCAGGGGTACGGCGGGCGGAGGTGGTACGCCTGCCCGGCGTCGGTGCCGATCGATTCGGTGCCGAAGCCGAGCACGTCGCGCTCGGCGACCAGGAACTTCAC
>JBOIFD010000069.1:0-30513 GCA_050741515.1 Burkholderiales bacterium | reverse complement strand
GGTCTCGATGCCCTGCAGGATGTGGAACGCCGTCGTCGGGCTCATGCACGCACCGAAGTCCCGCAGGCCCTCGCGCCGCGCGCGCAGGAGGAACCCCGCGACGGTGGACTCCTCGGTGAAGTCCATGCCATGGAAGCCCGCGTAGGGCTCGGTGAGGGTTGCGAACTTGCCCGAGGCGTCCCAGTCGAAGCGGCCCGCGTCGACGAGCAGTCCGCCGATCACGATCCCGTGGCCGCTGAGGAACTTGGTCGCCGAGTGGAAGAGGAGATCCGCACCGAGGTCGAACGGGCGCATCAGGTAGGGCGTCGTGAAGGTCGAATCGACGAGAAGCGGCAGCTTTGCTTGGTGCGCGATCTCGGCGACCGCCGGGACGTCGAGGACGTCCAACCCGGGATTGCCGAGCGTCTCGCCGAACAGGAGCCGGGTGTCGGGCCGGATCGCGGCGCGCCACGCGGCGAGATCGCGCGGGCTGACGAACGTCGTCGCGACGCCGAAGCGGGGCAGGGTGTAGGCGAGCAGGTTGTGCGAGCCCCCGTAGAGGGAGTGGCTCGCGACGATATGCGAGCCCGCCCCCATGAGCGTGGCGAGCGCGAGGTGCATCGCGGCCTGCCCGCTCGCGGCCGCGATCGCGCCGACGCCGCCCTCGAGCGCGGCGATGCGTTCCTCCAGCACCGCGTTGGTCGGATTGGAGATGCGCGAGTAGAGGTGGCCCGCGCGCTCCATGTTGAAGAGCGAGGCGGCCTGGTCGGTGTCCTTGAAGACGTAGGACGTCGTCTGGTAGATGGGCGTCGCGCGCGCACCGAACTGCGGATCCGGCTGCTGGCCCGCGTGCAGGCTGAGCGTGTCGAAGCGCAGGGACTTGGGCTGGGACATGACGCGGCTCCCCCGAGAGGTCGGGCGATTCTAGCCCGGATGCCGGGGCCGACAGCCGTGCTTCGGCACGGGCCGCCGGCGGGTCGAGCGGACGTCCAGCTGACGCTTCGTGAGGTCGAGATCCTTGCCCCCGGGTGCGCTCCGGCAAAAAAGCGCCCGTGCGTCAACCGCACGGGCGCTGAAGAAACCCGGCCTCAAAGGGGGAGGGAAGGCCGAGTCAGGGAGCTTGAACCCCCGGCCGCCAACGCGGCCCCCGGGGGGATAGGGGGCAGACCTAGCCGATCTTCACCGGCACGTAAATCGTCGCCTCGTCGCGCTTCACCAGCACCGCGACGCTGCCCTTCGATTTGTCGACGAGCTTGCGGAGCTGCTCGGCGTTCTCGACCTTCTCGTTGCCGAAGGCGAGGATGACGTCGCCGCGCTGGATCCCGGCCTTGGCCGCCGGCCCGTCGACCTGGTCGACCACGACGCCGGCGTCGACGCCGCGGCTCTTCCGTTCCTCGGGCGAGAGCGGGCGGACCACCACGCCGAGCTTTCCGGGTTTCATCTCCGCCGCGGGCGTCGCCGCCACCTTCTCGGCCGGCATCTCCCCGACGGTGACGCGCACGTCCCGGGTCGCACCCTGCCGCCAGACCTTCAGACCGAGCGCCGCGCCGGGCTTGGTCTCGCCGACGATACGCGGCAGCTCGTTCGACTGCTCGACCGGCTTGCCGTCCACCGACAGGATGACGTCGCCGGCCTTCAGTCCCGCCTTCTCCGCCGGGCTGCCGCGCTCGACCGCGCTCACCAGCGCGCCCTGGGGCTTCGCCAGGCCGAACGAGTCGGCGAGGTCCTTGGTCACGCCCTGGATGGTGACGCCGATGCGGCCGCGGTTGACCTTGCCGTACGCGACGAGGTCGTCCTTGATCTTCATCGCGGTGTCGATGGGGATCGCGAACGAGAGGCCCATGTACCCGCCGGTGCGGCTGTAGATCTGCGAGTTGATCCCGACGACCTCGCCCGCCATGTTGAACAGCGGCCCGCCGGAATTGCCGGGGTTGACGGCGACGTCGGTCTGGATGAACGGGACGTAGTTCTCGGACGGCAGCGCGCGGTGCTTGGCGCTCACGATGCCGGCCGTGACGGTGTTCTCGAGGCCGAACGGCGAACCGATCGCTGCGACCCACTCGCCGACCTTGAGCCTGGACGGATCGCCGATCTTCACGGTCGGGAGGCCGGTCGCCTCGACCTTGACGACCGCCACGTCGGTCCGACGGTCGACGCCGATGACCTTGGCCTTGAGCTCGCGTTTGTCGGTGAGGCGCACCGTCACCTCGGAGGCGTCGGCGACGACGTGCGCGTTGGTCAGGATCGTGCCGTCGGCAGTGATGATGAAGCCGGAGCCCACGCCCTGGCGCGGCGTCGGCTGCGCGTCGGGCATCGGGATCTGGAACCGGCGGAAGAACTCGTACATCGGATCGCCGGGCTTGAACGGCAGCTCGCGCGGGCCGGCTGCGGTCCGCTGCGTCGTCGTGCTGATGTTCACGACCGCGGGCCCCTGGCTTTCGACGAGCTCGCTGAAGTCCGGGAGCTGCCGCGACGCTTGGGCGGCGCTCGTCGCCGGCGCGGCGGCGTGCGCCTTGGCGATCGGGAAGTGCTCGGCCCCCACGTAGCCAAGCGTTGCGGCCGCGGCGAAGGCGCCGGCGATGGCGAGAACTGACGCGCGCTTCCTGATCGGCATGAGACCTCCTCGTAGTGGTTGTTCTACGAGGACGTTGGTCTGGCATCCGGCGCCCGGGTTCCGCCGGCCCAACACGCCGTTACATCGGAAACAATCTGTTACACCCCGGGTAAGATCCGCAGCCGTCCTTGCGCCGATGACCCAACCCGACCCCGCTCTGCCGCTGCGGCTCCTCGCGCGCGTGTTCGTGCCGTTCGCCTGCGGCTACTACTTCTCGTACTTCTTCCGCACCGTCAACGCCGTCATCTGGCCCGACCTCGTGCGCGACGTCGGTCTGGATGCCAACCGCCTGGGCCTGCTCACCAGCGCCTACTTCCTCGCGTTCGGGGCGTTCCAGCTGCCGCTCGGCATCCTCCTCGACCGCTTCGGCCCGCGCCGCGTGAACGCGGGCCTGCTGGTCGTCGCCGCGTGCGGCGCCCTCGTCTTCGGCACCAGCGAGACCCTGGCGGGGCTGATCGCCGGCCGGGCGTTGATCGGACTCGGCGTGTCCGGCTGCCTGATGGCGAGCATGAAGGCGTTCACGCTCTGGTTCCCGATGTCGCGCTTCGCCACGCTGAGCGGCTGGCTCCTCGCGGCCGGCGGCCTCGGGGCGCTCTCGGCCTCGGCGCCGGTCGAGGCGCTGCTGCGGCTCACCGACTGGCGCGGCGTCTTCGACGGCCTCGCCGCGCTGACGTTCGCGACCGCGATGCTGATCTTCTTCGTCGTGCCCGAGCGCGACGCCGGCCCGGCCCGGCCGAGCGTGCGCGAGCTCGTCGGGGGGTTCGCCACGATCTACCGCGATCCGGTGTTCTGGCGCGTCGCGGGCGTCAGCATGACCGGCCACGCCGCGTTCCTCGCCACCCAGGGCCTCTGGGTGGCGCCGTGGCTGCGCGACGTCGCCGGCTTCGACCGTCAGACCGTGGCCGGCGTGCTGTTCGCGATGGCCATCCTGACCACGATCGGGTTCGCGTCGACCGGGACGGTGAGCGACGCGCTCGCGAAGCGCGGCGTGCACCCGCTCACCATCTTCAAGCTGGGCGCGACCGGGAGCGCGATCCTGATGGGCAGCTTCGCGCTCGGCGTCACCGGCGCGGCGGTGGCGACCTGGTGCCTGTACGCGTTCATTGCGCCGATCGCGACGCTCTCGTACGCGATCCTCACCCAGCGCTACGAGCGGGCGCTCGCCGGGCGGGTCACCACCGCGGTCAACATGCTGGTGTTCGTCTCCGCGTTCGCGGCGCAGTGGGGGATGGGGGCCGTCGTCAGCCTCTGGGCGCCCGAGGCCGGGCGCTATCCGCTCGCCGCGTACAGCGCCGCGTTCGGCACCGTCGTCGTCCTGCAGACGCTCGCCCTCCTGCCGCTCGCCACCCTGCGCGGGGTCGGCCCCCGGTAGCGCTATCATTCCGGCAGGCTGGCGGCTCGACTCGGCATGAGCAAGGCATTCACCAAGGAACCCGACGCGCTCCAGGAGGACGACCTCGAGCCCGAGCAGGCGCTCGACCAGCCGGTCGTCAAGAACTACATCACGCCGGCCGGCCACCGGCGCCTCAAGGACGAGCTCGCCCGCCTCTGGGAGGTCGAACGGCCGAAGCTCGTCGAGACGATCGCGTGGGCGGCGTCGAACGGCGACCGCTCGGAGAACGCGGATTACACCTACGGCAAGCGACGGCTGCGCGAGGTCGATCGGCGGATCCGGTTCCTCTCGCGACGCCTCGAGATCGCGGAGGTCGTCGACAACGCCGGGCAGGACCGCGACCAGGCGTTCTTCGGCGCGACGGTCACCTATGCCGACCGGTCCGGGCGGGAGCGCACGGTCAGCATCGTCGGGATCGACGAGGTCGATCCGGCCCGCGGGCGGGTGTCGTGGATCTCGCCGATCGCCAAGGCGCTGCTCAGGGCGCGCGCAGGGGACAGCGTGACGGTGATGACGCCGGCGGGCGCCGAGCCGATCGACGTGGTCGCGATCCGGTACGACCCGCTGGCGTAGGCGGGCTACTTCTGCGCCGCCGCGGCGGCCTTCTTCGCGGGGGCGGGCTTGAAGTCGCCCGCCTTGACCACCGAGAGCTTGCCGAGCTGGAGGTGCCGGCGCAGCGCGTCGCGCACCTGGCCGGGCGTGAGCTCCGCGATCCGCTTCTCGAACGCGATATCCCACGCGAGCGTGCGGTCGATGACGCTGTAGCCGGCGAGCCGCCCGGCGAGTCCGGCGTCCGAGTTCCGCGCCATCTTGCGGGCATGCAGCAGGCTCCTGCGGCCGTCCTCGACCTCCTGCGCCGTGAACCCCTCGTCGAGCGCACGGCGGAGCTCCTCGCTGATCGCCGCCTCCACGCGCGCCCGGTTCTGCGGCGCATAGATGGCGTAGACGCCGAACTCGCCCGCCTCGTCCTGCGAGCTGGCGCTGAGCCACGAGCCGACGCTGTACGAGAGGCCCTCCTTCTCCCGGACGCGCCGCGCGAGTCGCGCGTCCGACGAACCTCCGAGCAGATAGTTGCCGAGCACGAGCGCCGGGTAGTCGGGGTGGTCGTCGCGGACCCTGAGGTTGAGGCCGGCGCGGAAGACCGCGTTCGCCTTGTCCGGGGTCTCGATGACGTGGTCCATCGGCTGCACTTCGAAGTAGCGCGTGGGGATGCGCCGGTAGGGCGTCGGGCTCCGCCAGTCGCCGAAGAGCGCCGCGGCGAGCCGCGTCACCTCCTCGGGATCGAAGTCGCCGACCACCGCCAGCTCGCTGTGCGACGCGCCGACCAGGTCGCGGTAGCAGCGGCGCGCTTCGTCCAGGCTCACCGACCTGAGGCGGTCGGCGCGCTCCTCGAGCGTCGGCGTGTACGCCCAGTGCTCGGGCGGGTAGGGATGGAGGTGGCGCCCGATCGAGAGGCCCGCGAGCGACTGCGGGTCGGTGCGCTGCGAGTCGACGCTCATCAGCGCCTGCCGCTTCGCCTGCTCGAACTCGCTCTCCGGGAAGGCCGGGTCGCGCAGCATCTCGGCGGCGAGCGCGAGCGCGGCGGGGAGGTTCTGGCGCAGGGTCCGGATCGAGGCGCCGTCGCCGGCGACGCTGACGCTCGCGCGCAGCCGGTCGAGCTCGTCCCGCAGCTGCTCGCGCGTGCGCTTGTGCGTGCCGCGCGAGAGCATCGCGCTCGCCATCGAGCAGGCGGCGCTCCGGCCGGCCTTGCTCGTCTCGTCGCCCCACCGCAGCGAGAGCTGCGCCACCACCGTGCCGCCGCGGGTCTTCTTCGGGAGGAGAGCGAGCTTCATGCCCGACGGCAGCTGGCGGCGGATGACCCGGCCCTCGATGTTCTCCGCGGAAGGATCGAACGCCTCGCCGGCGGCGACCTCGCTCGCGCCCGCGAAGTCCGCGAGCTGCGCGGCGAGGTCGGGCGCGGCCGGGATCGCCACCCGCTCGGGCTGCGAAGTCGGGTGGAACAGCCCGAGGGTGCGGTTCGACGACCTCAGGTAAGCGGCGGCGACGCGCTGCACGTCGTCCCGCTGCACCTTGTCGAGCCGGTCCCGATAGAGGAACAGCAGCCGCCAGTCGCCGATCGCGACCATCTCCGACAGCGTGAGCGCGACCGAGCGCGAGTTCGTCAGGAGCTGTTCGACCTCGGCCCTGAGCTTGGTGCGCGCGCGCTCGACCTCCTCGTCGGTCACCGGGTCCGCGGCGAAGCCCTCCAGCGTGGCGAGCAGCGCGTCGCGCGCCGGCTCGAGCGGGGCGTCGCGACGCACCGCCGCGCCGAAGTACACCGAACCGGCCTCGCGGGTCTGGCGCTCCGCCCCGAAGACGGCGGCGGCCTTGCCGGTGGCGACGAGCGCCTTGTGCAGCCGGCCCGAGGGCTGCGCGATGAGGATCTGGGTGAGGAGGTCGACGGCGACGAAGTCCGGGTGAGCGCCCGACGGGACGTGGTACATCGCATTGGCGAGCTGCACCTCGCCGACGCGCCGCAGGATCACCGTGCGCTCGCCGTCCTGCGGCGGCTCGACGGTGTACGTGAGCTGCAGCCGACGACCGGGCTTCGGGATGGCGCCGAACGTCCGCGCCACCGCCGCGAGCGCCCGCGCCTCGTCGAACTTCCCGGCCACCACGAGCGCCGCGTTGTCGGGCTGGTAGTAGTGGCGGTAGAACGCTTGCAGCCGCTCGATGGGCACGTTCTCGATGTCGGACAGCGTGCCGATCACCGAGCGCCCGTAGTTGTGCCAGAGGTAGGCGGCGGCGTTCATCCGCTCGCGGAGCAGGCCGAACGGGCTGTTCTGCCCGGCCTCGAACTCGTTGCGCACGACCGTCATCTCGCTCTCGAGGTCCTGCCGCGAGACCCTGGCGTTGACCATCCGGTCGGCCTCGAGGTCGAGCACGAACGCGAGCAGCTCGTCGGACGCCGGGAAGGTCTCGAAATAGTTGGTGCGGTCGAAGGAGGTCGTGCCGTTGTAGCGCGCGCCGCGCTTCAGGAGCTCGCTCTTCGGGCTGGCGTAGCGGGGCGTGCCCTTGAACAGCATGTGCTCGAGCAGGTGCGCCATCCCGCGCTCGCCGTAGCTCTCGTGGCGCGAGCCCACGAGGTAGGTGACGTTGACGGTGATCGTGTCCTGGGAGGGGTCGGGGAGGAGCAGGACCTTCAGGCCGTTCGGCACGGTGTACTCGGTGATTCCGCCCAGCGACGGGCCGCGGACGATCCCTTCGGGCAGCGACTGGGCGGCGGCGATCGGCGCGAGCGGGACAAGGAGCGCGGCAAGGAACGCCCGGCGAAGAAGCGACATCGGTACCCTCTACCCTCTCGTGAGCGGCCGCCCCGAGGTCGGCCGCGTACGGCTATTGTATCTAAGCGGGCGTTGGACTCGGCGGCAAAGAAAAGTTCCGCAGGGGCGGATTTCACGGGGGCGACATCGCGCTGTCAAGGGCTGGTTCGCCGATTGCCGAAATCCCTGAGAAGTTGTCAGTAAACTCCCTGATGCCGATATTGCGGCGCGAGCCTTGAGGTCGGCGAAGTCCGTCCTTATTTCTTCTGGCGGATCGACGGAACGAGGGAGAACGTCACATGACGGACGCTGCCCGGCAGACGCTCGGCTTCCAGGCCGAGGTGAAGCAGCTCCTGCACCTGATGGTGCACGCGCTGTACAGCAACCAGGAGATCTTCCTGCGGGAGCTGGTCTCGAACGCGTCCGACGCGTGCGACAAGCTGCGCTTCGAGGCGATCTCGAATCCGGCGCTGTACGAGTCCGATCCGGACCTCAAGGTGCGGGTCGCCTTCGACCGGGACGCGCGCACGATCACCGTCTCGGACAACGGCGTCGGCATGTCGCGCGACGAGGTCGTCGCGAACATCGGCACCATCGCGAAGTCCGGCACCCGCGAGTTCCTGGGCTCGCTGACCGGCGATCAGGCGCGTGACGCCCGGCTGATCGGCCAGTTCGGCGTCGGGTTCTACTCCTCGTTCATCGTCGCCGACCGGGTGACGATCATGACGCGCCGCGCCGGGCTCGCGGCAACGGAAGGCGTGCGCTGGGAGTCCGACGGCACCGGCGAATACGCCGTCGAGACCGTCGAGAAACGGACTCGCGGCACCGACGTGATCCTGCACTTGCGCGAGGGCGCGGACGACTTCCTGTCCGACTTCCGGCTGAAGGAGCTGCTGCGCAAGTACTCCGACCACATCGCGATCCCGATCGCGATGCAAAAGCTCCAGTGGTCGGACGAGGCGAAGGCGACGGTCGCGACCGGGCTCGAGGAGACGGTCAATCAGGCGAGCGCCCTGTGGGCCCGGCCGAAGGGCGAGATCACCGAGGAGCAGTACCAGGAGTTCTACAAGCACGTCGCGCACGACTTCGACCCGCCGCTCGCGTGGACCCACAACCGCGTCGAGGGCCGCCAGGAGTACACGCAGCTGCTCTACGTCCCGTCGCGCGCGCCGTTCGATCTCTGGGACCGGCGCGAGCGGCGCGGGCTGAAGCTCTACGTGCGACGCGTGTTCATCATGGACGACGCCGAGCAGTTGCTGCCCGGCTACCTGCGCTTCGTGCGCGGCGTCATCGACTCGAACGACCTGCCGCTGAACATCTCGCGCGAGATGCTGCAGGAGAGCCGCGACGTCGAGGCGATCCGCTCCGGCTCCGCTCGGCGCGTGCTGACGCTGCTCGAGGATCTCGCCGCAAACCGGCCGGAGAAGTACGCGACGTTCTGGACCGAGTTCGGGCGGGTGCTCAAGGAGGGGGTCGGCGAGGACGCCGCCCACCGCGAGCGGATTGCGAAGCTCGTGCGGTTCGCGTCGACCCGCAGGGACACCGGCGAGCAGGACGTCTCGCTCGACGACTACGTGTCGCGCATGCCGGACGGGCAGGACAGGATCTACTACGTGACCGCCGACTCGTTCCTCGCGGCGAAGTCGAGCCCGCACCTGGAGGTCTTCCGGAAGAAGGGCGTCGAGGTGCTGCTGCTCTCCGACCGGGTCGACGAATGGGTCGTCGCGCATCTGCCCGAGTCCGGCGGCAAGCCGCTCGTCTCGGTGACCAGGGGCGATCTCGACCTCGGGCCGCTCGCGAGCGAGGCCGAGCGCGACGAGGCGCGGAAGCAGGCCGACGGGTACCGGGAGCTCGTCGCGCGGATCCGGGCGGCGCTGGGAGAGCGGGTGAAGGAGGTCCGGGTCACCGCGCGGCTGACGTCGTCACCGGCGTGCCTCGTCGCGGACGCGCACGACCCCGGCGCCAACCTCCAGCGAATCCTGCGCTCGGCCGGGCAGGACGTGCCGCGCTTCAAGCCGATCCTCGAGGTGAACCCCGGCCACCCGATGGTCCAGCGCCTCAAGTACGAGGAGCAGCGGTTCGCCGAGTGGGCCGAGCTCCTGCTCGATCAGGCGCTGCTCGCCGAGGGGGGGCAGCTCGACGACCCCGCGGGGTTCGTGAAGCGGCTGAACGAGCTGATGCTCGACCTCGCCGGCGGGGGTGCGCGGATCTGGACGCCCGGCTGAGGCCGGGAGGCCTAGACCTGGCCGAGCATCGCCTCCGCGCCCGACACCTCGTACTTGCCCGGCGCCTCGACGTTCACCTTCCTGACGACCCCGTCCTCGACGAGCATCGAGTAGCGGCTCGAGCGCACTCCCATGTTGCGGGCGGTCAGGTCGAGCTCGAGCCCGAGCTTCTTCGTGTACTCGGCGCTGCCGTCGGCCATCATCCGCACCTTGCCGGTGGCCTTCTGATCGCGCATCCACGCCGCCATCACGAACGCGTCGTTCACGGAGATGCACCAGATCTCGTCGACCCCCTTCTTCTTCAGCGCGTCGAAGTTCGCGACGTAGCTCGGCACGTGCTTCGCCGAGCAGGTCGGGGTGAACGCGCCCGGCAGGCCGAAGATCACGATCTTCTTGCCCTTGACCAGGTCCTGGACGCTGAGGTCCTTGGGGTTGACCGGGCAGTCCTGGGCGTCGAACTCGACGCATTCGGTGAGCCGGCCCTCGGGCAGGCGGTCGCCGACCTTGATCGCCATGGGGATTCTCCTGATTGGGATCGTTGCAGATGGGGAGGCGGCAGGATGGCCGACTTCCCGGCCGAAGTCAAAAGCGTCACGCCGCGGCCGCCTAAAGCCATTGAGACACAAGGGTTTCGTGGCAATATTGGAGCGTCCTCCCGGGGTGGGCCCACGTGCCAGTCGCCGCCGTCGTCAACGAAGAACGCCGCCTCACGCTGGCCGAGGTTGTCAAGGCGCTGGTGGCCGATGGTCTCGTGCCGCGCGAGGAGGCGGACCGCCTCACCGCCGACCGGCGCGCGTACCGGGCCGGCGCCCAGCACCCCCTGGTGGCGGTCGCGGAGCAGAAGTGGCGCTCCGCGCAGCCGCCGCACAAGCTCCTCACGCTCGAGGCGCTCACCGAGTGGTACGCGCCCAAGGCCGGGCTCGCGTACTTCCACGTCGACCCGCTCAAGATCAACTTCGCGGCGGTGACCGAGGTCATGTCGAGCGCCTATGCCGAGCGGTTCAAGATCCTGCCGGTCGAAGTGGCCCCGAAGAAGGCGGTGATCGCCACCGCCGAGCCCTACATCCGCGAGTGGGAGGGCGAGCTCCAGCGGATCCACCGCGTCGACATCGAGCGGGTGTTCGCGAACCCGCTCGACATCCAGCGCTACATCGTCGAGTTCTACAACCTCGCGCGCTCGGTAAAGAAGGCGACCGGGGCGGCCGAGGCGCGCTCGAGCCTCTCGAACTTCGAGCAGCTGGTCGAGCTCGGGAAGGCGAACCGCCAGTTCGACGCCAACGACCAGCACATCGTCAGCATCGTCGACTGGCTCTGGCAGTATGCTTTCGACCAGCGCGCGAGCGACATCCACATCGAGCCGCGGCGCGAGATCGGCCTGGTGCGGTTCCGCATCGACGGGGTGCTCCACAACGTCTACCAGCTGCCGGCCGCGGTGATCGCGGCGATGACCAGCCGGATCAAGATCCTCGGGCGGATGGACGTGGTCGAGAAGCGCCGTCCGCAGGACGGGCGGATCAAGACGCGCACCGCCGACGGGCAGGAGGTGGAGCTCCGCCTCTCCACGCTGCCGACGGCGTTCGGCGAGAAGCTGGTGATGCGGATCTTCGATCCCGAGGTGCTGGTCAAGGACCTCACCGAGCTCGGCTTCTCCGACGAGGACAAGGGCCGCTGGACGGAGATGACCGGCCGGCCGCACGGCATCATCCTGGTCACCGGCCCGACCGGCTCGGGCAAGACCACGACGCTCTACTCGACGCTCAAGACCCTCGCCACGCCCGAGGTGAACGTGTGCACGATCGAGGACCCGATCGAGATGATCGAGCCCGCGTTCAACCAGATGCAGGTGCAGACGGCGATCGATCTCAGCTTCTCGGAGGGGGTGCGGGCGCTGATGCGCCAGGATCCCGACATCATCATGGTCGGCGAGATCCGCGACCTGCAGACCGCGGAGATGGCGATCCAGGCGTCGCTCACCGGCCACCTCGTGCTGTCCACGCTGCACACCAACGACTCGGCGAGCGCGGTCACGCGGCTGCTCGATCTCGGCGTGCCGGCGTACCTCCTCAACGCGACCGTGCTCGGGGTCATGGCGCAGCGCCTGGTGCGGACGCTGTGCCCGCACTGCAAGCACAAGGTGCCGTTCGGCGACAACCGCTCCGACGACGTCTCCTGGGAGGAGCTCGTCACGCCGTGGAAGTCGCGACGGCCGCACCACGTGTACCGGCCGGTCGGCTGCCTCGAGTGCCGCATGACCGGCTACCGCGGGCGAAGCGGCATCTACGAGGTGATGCTGCTCTCGCCCGCGATCAAGCGCCTGGTCAGCGCGCAGCCCGAGCTCGGGAAGATCCGCGAGCAGGCTTACAAGGAGGGGATGAAATCCCTGCGCATCAGCGGCGCGGTGAAGGTCGCGACCGGGGTCACGACCTTCGCGGAGGTCATGAAGGTCGCGCCGCCGCACCTCCATGAAGGCGCGTGACCCGGGCGGCGGCGGGGCGGCCCGCCCGATCGCCGCCGTTCCGCATCGCCCCATGAAACCGGTCCTCGCCGACCTCGCCAGGCACATCGGCCTGGCCGCCGTCTACTTCGGTGCGGCGAAGCTCGGGCTCGCGTTCGCCTTCGTCCATCCCAGCGTGACGCTGGTCTCGCCGGCGTCCGGCGTCGCGCTCGCCGCGCTGGTGCTGATGGGGCTGCGCTTCTTTCCCGCCGTGACGGTCGGAGCGCTGCTCGTCGCGCTCACCGAGGGCATCCCGCCCGCGCCCGCGGCGGCCATGGCGCTCGGCAGCACGCTGGCAGCGCTCGCCGGCGCGTGGCTCCTCACCCGCACGCGGGACTTCAGCCCGGCGCTCGCCCGCGTCCGGGACGTGCTGCAGCTCGTCTTCCCCGCGGCGCTGGGCGCGCCCGTCATCGCCGCAGCGATCGGTACGGCAGCGCTCGCGCAGGCGGGCCTCGTCGCGCCGGACCGGATCCTGCGCGTCGGTCTCGCGTGGTGGGCCGGCGACGCCCAGGGCGTCCTGCTGTTCGCGCCGCTCCTGTTCACGTGGCGGCGGGCCTGGCGGCCGGACCTGCGCGTGGCACAGGCGCTCGCGCATGCGGCGCTGATCGCCGCGGTGCTTCTCGCGGGCGCGCTCGTGCTCGAGAGCAATCTCGGCGTCGCGAGCGTCGGGTTCCTCGCCGCGCTCCTCCTCTTCCCGCTCGCCGTGTGGCCGGCAGTGCGCTACCCGGTGCGGGAGATCGCCACCTTCAACGTCGCGCTGACGGCGCTGTGCGTCGCCGGCGAGTGGCTCGGTGCCGGCCCGTTCGTCTCCGGGCGCGAGGTCGCGAGCGGGCTCGTCGCCATGCACGGCCTGCTCGGGTCGGTGACGCTGACCACGCTGCTCCTCTGCGCGCTGAGCACCGAGCGCCGCGACGCCGCCGAGCGGTTGCGCCGCAGCGAGGCGCGCTTCCGCAGCCTCACCAACCTGTCGGTCGACTGGTACTGGGAGCAGGACGCGGAGCTCCGCTTCACCTACCTGTCGCCGGGGTTCCAGCTCGCGACCCGGTTCGAACCGGCCGAGTACCTCGGCCGGCGGCGCTGGGAGCTGCCGGCGGAGGGATTCGACACGCCGGCGTGGGTCGAGCATCGGCGCATGGTCGAGAGCCACCAGCCGTTCCGCGACTTCCTCGTCGTGCGTCCCGCGCCCGACGGCAGGCTGCGCTACGTGCTGACGAGCGGCGAGCCGGTCGTCGACGCGGCGGGCGGGTTCAGGGGCTACCGCGGCATCGGGCGCGACATCACCGCGCAGAAGGAGGCGGAGCGCGAGCTCTGCGAGTCGAGGGAGCTGTTCGCGCGCATCTTCAGCGCGAGCCCCAATCCGATGCTGCTCACCCGCTTCGACGACCACCGGGTCCTGGAGGTGAACGCGGCCTGGCTCGGCGCCTTCGGTCGCGCGCGCGAGGAGGTCGTCGGGCAGGCGCTGGACCGCGTCGACGTGCTCGCGCACGGCGCGGACCGGCCGCGGATCACCGCGTTGCTCGCCGCGCGCGGCGCGGTGCGAAACTTCGAGCTCGAGGTGCGGGCGCGGGGCGGCGAGCTGCGCCAGATGCTCTACTCGGGGGAGGTGGTCGAGCTCGCCGGTACCCGCTGCGTGATCTCCACGCTCACCGACGTCACCGAGCGCAACCGCGCGCTGGTGGAGCTGCGCGCCTCGCGCGAGCGTCTCGAACGGCTGTTCCGCGGCAGTCCGCTGCCGATCGCGATCTCGGGCGTCGAGGACGGCCGGGTGATCGACGTCAACGACGCCTGGACGCGGACCTTCGGCTACGCGCGCGAGGAGCTCCTCGGCCACAGCTTCGTCGACCTGGGGGTGTGGGTCGACCTCGAGGCCCGGCGCCGGCTGCGCGACATCCTGCTCGCCCAGGCTGCGGTGCGCAACTACGAGTGCCGCTGGCGGAAGCGCTCGGGCGAGATCGCCGACGTGCTGCTCTCGGGCGATCTCATCGAGCTCGACGGCGAGCCGGTCGTGCTCTCGACCGGAATCGACGTCACCGAGCGCAAGCGCGCGGAGGCGCGGCTGCGCGACTCGGAGGCCCGGTTCGTCAAGATCTTCCAGTCGAGCCCGGTGCCGGTCGTGATCAGCCGGCTGAAGGACGGGCGCTACCTGGAGGTGAACGACAGCTGGGCGAAATGGACCGGCTGGTCGCGCGACGACGCGATCGGGAAGACCGCGCTCGAAGTCAACAGCTGGGCGAACCCGGCCGACCGCGACGAGTTCGTGCAGCTGCTCGCGAACGGCATGGCGGTCCGCAACATGGAATGCCGGTTCCGCAAGCGCTCGGGCGAGCTCGCCGACGTTCTCGCCTCGGCCGAGGTGCTCGAGCTCGGCGGCGAGCCCTGCGTCGTCAGCTCGCTGATGGACATCACCGACCGGAAGATGGCCGAGCGGCAGCTGCGCGAGTCCGAGCGGCGCTTCCGCGATTTCGCCGAGGCCGCCGGCGAGTACGTCTGGGAGCTCGACGTCGACGGCCGCTACACCTACCTTTCACGCCGCGCCGAGCAGGTGCTCGGCTACGCGCCGGAGGAGCTCTACGGCCGCCGGCCCTACGAGCTGATGCCGGCCGGGGAGCAGGAGCGCCTGCGCGACTGGTACGCGGAGACCATGCAGACCCGCGCGGCGTTCCGCAACGTCGAGCAGCGCGTCCTCACCCGCGCGGGGAGCCAGGTGTGGCAGCTCGTGAGCGGGGTGCCCACCGTCGACGGCGAGGGGCGGTTCGTCGGCTACCGCGGGACCGCCCTCGACATCACCGAGCGGAAGCAGGCGGAGGCGCGCATCGCCGAGCTCGCCACGCGCGATCCGCTCACCGGGCTGCCGAACCGGCTGCTGCTCTCCGACCGCCTCGCGCGCGGGATCGCGAGCGCGCAGCGCGAGGGCGGGCTGCTGGCGGTGATGTTCATCGACCTCGACCACTTCAAGCGGATCAACGACACGCTCGGGCACGAGATCGGCGACCTGCTGCTGCGCGAGGTGGCGAAGCGCATCGGCGGCGTGCTCCGGAAGGGCGACACGCTGTCGCGCCTGGGGGGCGACGAGTTCGTGGTCGTGCTCGAGGGCATGAAGGCGGCCGAGGACGCGGGGCAGGTCGCCCGCAAGCTGATCGACGCGCTGTCGCAGCCCTACGACCTCGAAGGGCACACGCTCAACACGTCGGCGAGCGTCGGCATCGCGATCTATCCCGGCGACGGGACGGAGGCTACGACGCTCATGCGCCACGCCGACACCGCGATGTACGTCGCGAAGTCGAGCGGGCGGAAGAACTACCAGTTCTTCTCGGCCGAGATGAACATCCGCGCGACCGAGCGGCTGCGGCTGGAGGCCGCGCTGCGGGGGGCGGTGGAGCGCGGCGAGCTGCGGGTGTACTACCAGCCGCGCGCCGACGTGGCGGCCGAGACGCTGACCGGCGCCGAGGCGCTGCTGCGCTGGCAGCATCCCGAGCACGGCATGCTCACCGCCGGGCGCTTCCTGCCGCTCGTGGAGGAAACCGGCCTGATCCACTCGATCGGGGAATGGGTGCTGCAGTCGGCCGCCGACCAGGCGCAGGGCTGGCACGCGCTGCACGGCCCGGCGTTCGCGATCTCGGTCAACATCTCGCCGAAGCAGTTCAACCGCGCGCTGCTGGGGCGGGTGCGCGGCGCGCTCGACGCGAGCGGCCTCGACCCGAAAATGCTCGAGCTCGAGCTCACCGAAGGCGCGCTCGCCCGGAGCCCGGACGAGGCGCGCGCGGTGCTCGGCGGACTGCGCAACCTCGGGGTGCGGGTGGTGATCGACGATTTCGGCACCGGTTATTCATCGATGAGCCAGCTGCGCCGCTTCGCGATCGACGGCATCAAGATCGACCGCTCGTTCATCCGCGGCATGACCGGGAACCCGGACGATCGCATCGTCGTGAAGGCGATGATCGACATGGCGCGGAGCCTGCGCATCAACACCATCGCCGAGGGGGTCGAGACCCACGCCGAGCTGGAGCTGCTGCGCTCGATGGGCTGCGAGGAGTACTCCGGCTACCTCCTGGCCGAGCCGGGGACCTCGGGCGAGTTCGAGCGGCGGTGGCTGCGGCCGGGGAACGTGCTGCGGCTGCGGCGGTAGCGAATGGGATTCGCGAATGCAGGGACCTACTTGACGACCTCCCTGTAGAGCCGGATGCGCTCCTTGAGGCCCGGGGCGCTGACCGAGCTCGCGAGCGCCGTCATGTCCTCGGCCCGGGTGTCGACCGTCGTCTGGCGGTGAAGGGCCGCCGCGGCCTCGGGGCTGAGGAGCGCACTGGTCGCGCGCGCTTCAGCGACGACCTGCGGCCAATCCGCCTGCGCCGCGATGCGGGTGACGAAGTCGAGCGCTAGTGCCTCCTCGGCGTCGAACGTACGCGACGCCGAGAGGATTGCGCGCGCCCGGTCGGCGCCGATCCGATGGGCGAGCCGGCGCGTACCGAGCACGACGCCGAAGCGCAGGCCCGGCATGCGGAACGTCGTCCCCCGGGCGGCGACGCGCACCCCGCAGCTCGCGACGAGGTCGGCGCCGGCCCCGAAGATCCGGCCGTGCGCGAGCGCCAGCGTCTCGAACGGGGCGTGATAGAGCCGCTGCAGCAGCGTTTCGATGCGGATGAAACGCAGCGCAAGATCGCCTTCGCTCTGCTCCTGGAAGCCGCCGAAGTCGAACCCGGCGCAGAAATGCGGTCCCGTACCGTCGAGCACGACGAGCCGCGCGCCGGCGACGTGGGCCTGCTCGATCGCGTCGAGGAGGCTCTCGACCAGCGCGGCCGACAGCGCATTCGCCTTCTGCGGCCGGTTGAGCGTGAGCCGGACGTGGTCACCCTCGCGGGCACAGACTAGCTCGTCGCTCATGGGCCGCGCCTCACGCCGCGGCCCGCGCCTGCGGTAGGGATGTCACCTCAAGGCTTCGCATACTCCACGAACACGCTTTTCCCGCCCTTGATGATCCACTGGCCCATGCCGCGGCCGAGCTGGTCGCCGTTCGGCGTGAAGTCGCAGATCGAGCCGGCGCCGGAAAAGTTGATCGCCTTGCCGGCGCGGACCATCTTCAACGCCTCCACCACGTCGTCGACGTATTCGCCCGGGCCGTTACAGATCTGGATGATCTGCTTGGACCAGTCCACCGCCATCGGGCTCTTCGCCTTCTCCATCGCGAGCGCCGTCACCGCGAGCTGGTCGTGGGTGTTGGGCGGGAACAGATAGACGCGGTCTGCCGGCGCGCCCATCAGCGCGAGGAACTTCTTGTAGCCCGGCGCGGCCGTGTCGGGCATCGGCTGAAAGTGGCGGATGCCCTCGGCGACCTGCGGCCCGACTGCCTGGACGAACTTCCCTTCCGCATCCGCCATGATCGAGAGCGCGACCACTTTGCTGTCGAAGCCGCTGCGGTAAACCTCCTTCATGATCGAGACGAAGTCGGGGAACAGGCCGAAGCAGTACACCGCCTCGGGCTTCTTGCCGAAGATGCGCTCGACCTCGGCCCGGTAGGACGGCTGCTCCGGGTTGTAGATCAGCGAGTCGACGACCTTGCGCCCGCCGCGGGTCACCTGCTCCTCGAACACTTTCATGATCGGCAGGACGAACGCGTTCTGCAGCCCCATGACACCGAAGGTCTTCGTGCCCGTACGCAGCGCCGCCCGACTGATGACAGTGCCCCAGTCGGTCGCCTTGAGTTGGAAGCGCCAGACGTAGCCTTGCGTGTCGCCCTCGGTGATGGCGTTGGCGGCGCTCGACACCATCAAGACGACCTTGTTCTGGACGGCGATCGGCCGCGAGGACATTCCCTCCGGCGTGCCCCAGTAGCCGACGAGCGACTGGCACTTGTGCACGTTGATGAACTTCTGCGAGAGGTTCGCGGCCACTGCGGCGCTCGACTCGGAGTCCTCGATGAAGAGCTCCAGTTTGCGACCGCCGAGGATGCCGCCGGCATCGTTGATCTTCGCCGCGGTACGCTTGGCTGCTTCCGCCATGTCGGGCCCGTAGGCGGCCGCGTTGCCGGTCAGCGGCAACCCCGCTCCGATCGGAATCGGGGCGGCCTGGGCGTGCGCCAGATTGAGAAACGGGAATCCGAGCGGCGCGGCCGCGGCCGCCCCCAACGCCTTCAGTACCTTGCGACGGTGAGACCTATTCATGGGAGCTCCTCCTGGTGATCAAAGGGACGGTGCTGCGGCTTGCGGTTGGCGATTGTCGGACGGGGGTCCTTCCCTGCCGCGGTCGATGTTCAGGCGGTGCTCGCGCAAGAAACCGTGCGGACGGTAGACCAGCAGCAGGATGAGCCCTACGCCGATGATGATAATCCGGAGCGCCGCAAGCTGCGTCGCGTCGAGCGCCGGAATCAGGTCCTTCAGGAACCGGGAGCCTTCGAGCAGGACCATCACGAAGACCGCGCCCCAGATGACCCCGAAGTTCGAGCCGCGGCCGCCGGCGATGACCGCCATGAAGGCGTAGGCGATCACGATGTTCGAGAATTGGGTCGGATCGATGTACTGGTAGTAGAACGCGTGCAGCGCGCCGGCCAGCCCGATGAGCGCGCCGCCGATGGCGAAGATGCGCACCCGGGCCCACAGGACGTGTTTGCCGAGCGTCGCCGCGACCACGTCGTCCTCGCGCACCGCCCGGACGATGCGCCCGAAGGGCGAGCGCGCGATGAGCTGCAGGCAGCAGACCGTCCCCGCCAGCAACGCGAGTGAGATCGCGAGCAGGAGATACTGGTAGTGCTCGGGGGCGACCGCATCGCCGAACGGGCGCGGGATGCCCGCGAGCCCAAGTGCGCCCTTGGTGAGCCAGTCCTCGTTGAGCGAGACGAGGCGCAGCATCTCCCCGACGCCGAGGGTCACGATCGCGAAGTAGTCCTCCTCGGTGACGCGCATCGTGACCAAGGCGACGAGTGCCGACAGCGCCGCGACGATCGCCATGGCCCCGACCGCGGCGACGAACGTGTTGGCGCCCGCCTTGAGCATGAGCAGCGCACAGGCGTACGCGCCGAGCGAGTAGAAGCCGGCGAGTCCGAAGTTGACCATTCCGCCGGAGCCCCACTGGAAGTTCAGGCCGGAGGCGAGGATCGCCGAGAAGCAGACGACGATCGTCATCAGGATGAGGAAGGAGATCATCGGCGGATGTACGGCTGGCCGAAGAGGCCCTGCGGCCGGAACATGAGGATCAGCGCGATCACCACGAGCGGGATGCCGAGCCGATAGTTGGGCGGGATCGCGAGCGTCGACAGCTCGCTCGCGACGCCGATGATGATCGCGCCGATGAACGCGCCGAGCGGGCTGCCCAGTCCGCCGAGAATGGCCGCCGCGAACACCGACACGAGGTAGTTGCTGCCCACCGGAGGCTCGAGCGCCCGGTCCATCGCGACCAGGACGCCGGCGACGGCGAGCAGCACTCCGGCGATGAAGTTCGTCCAGAGGATGATGTGCGTGCTCTCGATGCCGCGTACCAGCGCCAACGCCGGGTTGTCGGCCACTGCGCGCATCGCGCGGCCGACCGGCGTTCGCGTGAGCAGGAAGTACATCGCGCCCATCGCGATCACGGAGACGATCATGGCGATCATCTGCTCGCGGTTCATGCGGACGTCGAGGAAGCGGAACGGTCGTGCGAGCTCGTACGCGAAGCTGCGCGCCGCGCTGCCGTAGAAGAAGCGCGCCACGTTCTCCAGGATGAAGCCCAGCCCGAGCGAAGCCACCATCAGGGTGATGCCGCCGCGTTCGCGGAGCGGGCGAAAGGTGACGTGGTCCAGCGCGATGGTGACGCCGCCGAAGACGACGGCGCTCGCGGCGGCGGCGACGGCGAGCGGCCAGCCGAGCTGGGCGTTGAGCGCGAACACCAGGTATGCGGCCACGGTCATCATCCCGCCGACCGCGAAGTTCGGGAACTTCAGCACCCCGAAGAGGAGCGTGACGGCCAGCGCGGGGAGCGTGATGATGACGCCCGTCACCACCCCATTGAACAGCGTTTGCGCGAACATGACGCTATGACGCCACCGCCTCTGCCCGGGTATCGCCGAGGTAGAGGCTTTGCAGGTCCTTCATTCCAAGGACCTTGTCGGCGGCAGCGTCAAGGCGCACGCGCCCGTTTGCGAGGACAACGCAGGTGTTGGAGATTCGCAGCGCCTCGATCGCGTTCTGCTCGACCATGAGGACCGAGACGCCGCGGGCGTTGACCTTCTTCACCGTCTCGAAGATGTCCATCATGTACTTGGGAGACAGGCCCGCGGAGGGCTCGTCCAGCATCAGCACCTTGGGCTCGGAGGTGAGCGCGCAGGCGAGCGCCAGCATCTGGCGCTGGCCGCCCGACAGATTGCCGGCGAGCGCCTTGAACTTGCCCGGCAGGTCGGGGAACAGAGCGAGCAGTTCGTCGCGCAACGGCGTGCGGCTCCGGACGCCGCCCATGAACTCCTGGGCAACCCTGAGATTCTCGAGCACCGTCAGGTTCCGGAACACGTTGTACTCCTGCGGCACGTAGGACACGCCCGCCCGCACGCGTTTCGGCGCGCTGAGCTCGTTGACGCGCCGGCCCTCGAGCACGATCTCTCCCTGACGCGCCGGTAGCAGCCCGACGAGCGTTTTGATGAGCGTCGACTTGCCCGACCCGTTGGGCCCGATGAGCGTGAGGATTGTCCCGCGGGGCAGGCCGAAATCGATGCCCTTCAGGATGTCGCCGGCGCCGTAACCGGCATGAACGCCGCGCACGCTGAGGACCGGGTCGTTCATCCGACCTTCCCGAGATAGGCGTGCATGACGTCGCGGTTGGCGACGACCTCGCTGAAGGACCCGCTGGTCAGCGTCCGTCCTTCGGCGAGCACATGGATGGGATCGCACAGCTCGGCGATCACGTCCATGTCGTGCTCGACGATCGCGAAGGTGAGGCCGGCGCCGCGTAGCCGCTGGATGGTCGCCGCCAGCGCCCGGATCATCGGCGGCGAGACGCCGGCCGTGGGCTCGTCGAGCAGGATGATCTTCGGCTCGAGCATCAGCGCGCGCGAGATCTCGAGCAGCTTCTTCTGGCCGCCGGAGAGGTTCCGCGCCGGTTCGTTCGCATGGCGCCAGAGGTCGACCTGCTCGAGCAGCGCGCGCGCCTTCTCGATGCCCGCGGCCTCCTCGGCCCGCACCTGCCGCGGGAGGCAGAATGCGCGCCACAGGCTCTCGCCGCTCTGGCGCTGGCCGGCGAGCAGCATGTTCTCGAGGACCGTCAGCCCGCCGAGCTCGCGCGCGATCTGGAACGTGCGGACGAGCCCGAGCCGCGCCCGCGCGTCGGGGCGGCGGCCGCGGAGGCTGCTGGCCTCGAGCGTGACCTCCCCGAGGTCCGGTTCGAGCAGTCCGGCGAGCACGTTGAACAGCGTCGACTTGCCCGCCCCGTTCGGGCCGATGATGCCGGTGATGCTCCCGGCATCGATCGTCAGCGAACAGCCGTTGAGCGCGCGAAAGCCGCCGAACGACTTGACCACGTCACTTGCGCTCAGCATCTCGAGCCCTCGCTGGCCGCTCCCCGGGCTTCGCGCCGGACGAGTTGGTGCGAGCGCAGGCCCGGGCTCCCGTCGCGGGTCGCGGATCGGGCGCGCCGGCGGCCGCTCCCCGGCAACGGGGCTAGCGTAGCAATCTTCAGCTGCCAATTCGACAAACGAAACGTAATGTGTTTCATCAGAGTAGGTTATGAGGGGTCGAGAACCCTTGCTCGGGCACCCCAAGGTGCTCGCTGCTCGGGGCCGCGAGGCGTGGCGCGGCCGCGACTAGGGCGACCCCTGGATGGGTGTCGAGGCCCATACCCCGCCGAGGATCGCGTCCATGGCTGAGATCACGGGGTCACCCTCGCGTTCGCGCAGATAGACGAAAGAGAGCCAGGTCTCGAGCCGCGCCCTCTCCCATACGTAGACCTCGCCGCCTCGCTGCGCCTGATAGGCGAGGTCTTCCCTCATGAGACCGAGTCCGACCCCTGCCGAAATCAGATTCTTGATCGTAGATTCCTGATCCGCCTCGACCGCCTTGCGCGGAGTCAGCTGGTACTTGGCCAAGACCTCCGAGATCATGTGCAGGTGCGGAGAGTTGGCGAAGCCGCGGACCCAGGGCAGGTCGGCGAGCTCCGGCCAATCGGCGTTCTCGATGCGCGTTCGCCAACCCGGAGGTGCGACCACGCAATACGTGAGCTTGACGAGCGGGCGAGCCTTGACGTTGGGATGAACCTTGTCGCCCAGGAAGAATGCCGCGTCGAGAGCGCCCTCGCTCACGCCGTCCATCACCCAGGGCGAAATGCCCTGCCGCAACTCGAGGTCGAGCGAGGGGTGACGTTCCCGGAGCGCGTTGACGAACTCGCCCAGGCGGATGAAGTGCGGGTCGAGAATCGTGCCGAGCGCCGCCTTGCCGGTGAGGTGGCCCTGCAGGTCCTTGGCGGTGTTGTGCAGCGTAGTTACCGTGGCCAAGATCGCCTCGGCGTTCGGCAGCAGCGCCTGACCGGCCGGCGTGAGCGTGACCCCGGAGGCGCTGCGCTCGAACAGGCGCACGTTCAGCCGCTCCTCGAGGGCCTTGATGTGCCCGCTTACGGCGGGTTGGGTCAAGTGCAGAATCTGCGCCGCCTTCGTGAGGTGCCGGTGCTGAGCGACCGTGACGAAGGTGCGCAGCAGGTTGGTTTCCATCGGCGCCCTATGTCCCTCGTCGTGAAGCCGGCGACCGAGAAACATACACTGATTGCGGCGTTCGGGCTGTTGGACGCCGGGAGCGGGGCGGGCGCCGCACCGCATCACGGACCCTGATCGGGCTCATTACGATCCATGTGTGGATCGGTCCCCGCTACATCTTTAAGATATCTGGCCGCCGGACCAACCTCTGCGAGGAGAAACGCCACAATGGACGCCAACAGCTTCGTTGTGAACACTTGGTACGTGATCGGCACTTCGGGGGAGTTTCCGAAGGGCGTCCTCAAAGCCGAGAAGATCGCCGGAATGCCGGTCGTCACGTGGCGCACGCAGGAGGGCAAAGTCGTGGCCTTCGACGATCGCTGCGTGCACAAGCGGATGCCGCTCTCCGCCGGACGCTTCATCGAGCCCGACGTGCTCGAGTGTGCCTACCACGGGCTGTGTTACGACCCGGCCGGTCAGTGCATCAGGATCCCCTCGCAACCCGATGGCGCGATTCCTTCGCGCGCCAAGCTGAGGCCCCATCCGATCGTCGAGCAAGACGGGCTCGTCTGGATGTGGACCGGCGATCCGGCCAAGGCGGCCGGGGCGCGCCCGCCGCGGAGCCCGGAGATCGAGGACGCTGCCTGGGAAACGTATACGATCGACCCGATCAAGGTCCCGGCAAACTATCGGCTCCTGATCGAGAACCTGATCGACATCACCCATTTCTACCCGCTGCACGACGGCAACATCGGCGAGCTCGCGAACAGCCAGATTCCGATCGAAGTGACGGAGCCCGAGGTGGACGGCGAGTCGACCGTCAAGCAGCTGCGGCGCGCGCAGAATTATCAGCAGCCGCCGTTCTTCGTCGACTGGTTCGGCTATCCGGTCGTGGACCGCTGGCACACGCATCACGTTCTGGGGCCGGGGCTGACGCGGGTCGAGCTGCGCGTCGCGCCCCCGGGCAGGCTGGGCGAGGCGGCGCCGGAGCGCGGGTACATCCTTTACCACACGCACACCCCCGTCGACGGCGGAAATCTCGTTTGGCGCTGGTCGCTGTCGACCCGCGCCGAGCATCGGTCGGCGACCGAGCCGGAGAAGACGCTCAACGAGCACATCCGGGAAACGTTCCCCGCGGTGGTCGACCAGGACCGTTGGGCGCTTGAGAAGCAGCAGCAGATGGTCGAATACCCCGACGACGGCTACGCGGAGATTTTCCTCCGCTCGGACGCCGCGTTGATCAAGGTGCGCAAGATGCTCACCGCGATGGAGACGGGGCAAGGCCCGGCTGCGGTCAAGGCGGCCGCAGCCTGAACCGGACGCGTACCCGCTCCGGTCCGCGCAGCCCGCCTTGCGCTGAGCATCGGAGACGGCGAGGAGGGGTCTCATCATGCCGGTGGCGTTTCGAGGCCCGCTTTCGGGCCTGCGGGTGCTCGAGTTCGGGCAGATCGCAGCGGGCCCGTTCACCGGATCACTGCTCGCCGATCTTGGTGCCGACGTCGTCAAGGTCGAGCGCCCGGAGGGCGGGGACGATCTGAGGCGCTGGCCGCCCATCGTCGCGGGAGAGAGCGGCGACGGCTACAGCGAGAACTTCGCGTCCCTCAACCGCAACAAGCGCAGCATCGCGTTGGATCTCAAGGATCCGGCCCAGGTCGCGCGCCTCAAGCGGCTCTGCGACAGGGCGGACGTCATACTCGAAAACTTCCGCGCCGGCGTCCTCGATCGACTCGGACTGGGCTACCGGGCGCTCGCGCGGTCCAACCCCAGGCTCGTGTACTGCTCGGTCAACGGCTACGGCCACGACGGGCCCTATGCCGCGAAGGGCGCGTTCGACCTGACGGTGCAGGCGATCAGCGGCGTGATGAGCGTCACCGGGGACAGCGACGGGCCGGCCGCGAAATGCGGCGTGCCGCTGGGCGACTTTGGCGCGGGCCTCTACGCCGGATTCTGCATCCTCGCCGCGGTGATGCGCGCGCGCGAGACCGGACAGGGCGCGTTCATCGACTGCTCGATGATGGCGGCGCTGCTCGGCATGGCGGCGTTGCAGACGAGCGAGTACTTCGGCACCGGCAACGCGCCGCAGCGGCTGGGGTCCGCGCATCCGCGCGCGGCACCGTACCAGGGATTCGACGCCAAGGACGCGCCGTTCGTCATCGCGGCCGGCAACGAGAAGCTGTGGCACTCGGTGTGCGATGCGGTCGGAATGCCGGAGCTCAAATCCGATCGGCGTTTCGATTCACAGTCGGAGCGGGCAAAGCACCAGAAGGCGCTCGCGGCGATCCTGCAGCCCGTGTTTCGCACCCGCACGAAAGGGGAGTGGCTCGTGGAGTTCGACCGCCGGGGCGTGCCTTGCGCGCCGATCAACACCTATCCCGAGACTCTTGCCGACCCCCAGGTGAAGCACATGAATCTGGTACGCGACATGACGTTGCCCAACGGCAAGCGCACGCAGACCGTCGCGTTTCCGGCGCGAATCTCGGGGTACGAGTTCGACGTCTACCGCCGGCCGCCGCTGCTCGGCGAGCACACCGAGGAAGTCGTCGCCGAGTGGCTGGAGACGGCTGCGGTCGGCGGCGCCAGATCGGCCTGAACATGGCGAGCGTCGCCGCCGTGGGTCCCGATCAGCGGTGACGTCCGGGGGACCTAGGCGTCAGTTCGATAGAACCCGCATCGCCCGCTCGAGCCCGTTGATCGTTCCCTCCGAATCGTGCCGTGCGTCCGGGAGGCGGTTTGGAAGATGCCTACGACGTCAATACGCGACCTGAGCAGTGACGCCTCGCGACATGGCTCTCGCCGCACTGACGTCGGTCATCTGGGGCTTGGCATTCGTGTTCATCGAATTCGGCCTCGAAAGCTTCTCGGCTCCTCAACTCACGGCGCTGCGGTTCCTCATTGCCTGCCTACCGGTGGTCTTCTTCCCGCGACCGCCGATTCCATGGCGATACCCCGCGGCCATGGTGGCACCGTTCGCACCGCTTGCCCCCTGTACCGGTTTGATTGCATCGGCGATCATTCTCGGCGAGCAGCTCGGGGCAGCACGCTACGCTGGAATGGCGCTGATCCTCATCGGCCTCGCCGTTGTCGTCCTGCCTCTGAAAGGCCCGTCTTTCTCGAGCCGCGCAAGGAGATAGACGAGGGTCAGTCCCGACCGAGGCGGCGACTCGCGTCGCCGCTCGGCGCGGTCACTTCGACAGATACCGCATCGCCCGCTCGAGCCCGTCGATCGTCGTCGGGTACATCCGCCCGCCGAAGATCTCGCGGAGGATCGCGATCGACTGGCGGTAGGGCCACAGCTGCTCCGGCTCGGGATTGAGCCACACCGCCTTCGGGTAGACGTCGAGCATCCGCCGCAGCCACGCGGCGCCGGCTTCCTCGTTGTGGTACTCGATCGAGCCGCCCGGCTGGAGAATCTCGTACGGGCTCATGGTCGCGTCGCCCACGAAGATCAGCTTGTAGTCGTGCCCGTACTTGTGCATCACGTCGGGCGTGCGGGTGCGCTCGGAGTGGCGGCGGCGGTTCTCTTTCCACACGAAGTCGTACAGGCAGTTGTGGAAGTAGAAGTACTCCAGGTGCTTGAACTCCGTCTTCGCCGCGCTGAAGAGCTCCTGGGCGAGCTTCACGTGGTCGTCCATCGAGCCGCCCACGTCGAGGAACAGCAGCACCTTCACCGCGTTGTGCCGCTCCGGGCGCATCTGCAGGTCGAGCCACCCGGCGTTGCGCGCGGTCTTGTCGATCGTCGTGTCGAGGTCGAGCTCCTCGGGCGCGCCTTCGCGCGCGAACTTGCGGAGCCTGCGGAGCGCGACCTTGATGTTCCGGGTGCCGAGCTCGACGTCGGAGTCGTAGTTCGCGTACTCGCGCTGATCCCAGACCTTGACTGCGCTGCGGTTGCGCGAGCGCTCCTGCCCGATGCGGATCCCCTCTGGGTTGTAGCCGTAGGCGCCGAAGGGTGACGTGCCGGCGGTGCCGATCATCCTGCTGCCGCCCTGATGCCGGCCTTTCTGCTCGGCAAGCCGTTTGCGAAGCTCTTCCATCAGCTTGTCCCAGCCGCCGAGCGACTCGATCAGCGCCTTCTCTTCGGGCGACAGGTTTAGCTCGGCTTGCTTGAGCAGCCACTCCAGCGGGATGTCGGCTTCAGCGCCGAGGAGCGTCTCCACGCCCTTGAAGTACTCGCCGAACGCGCGGTCGAACTTGTCGTAGTTCGACTCGTCCTTCACGAGCGAGGTGCGGGCGAGGTAGTAGAACTGGTCGATCGACGGCTCGATCACGCCCTTGTGCATCCCCTCCATCAAGGTCAGCCACTCCTTGATCGAGATCGGGATCTTCGCGGCCTTCAGCTTGAGGAAGAAGCCGGTCAGCACGTTGCGGCCAATCAGCGGTTCTGTCGCGCCATGAACACCAGCCGCTCGAAGAGGTGCACGTCCTGCTCGTTCTTCAGCAGCGCCCCGTGGAGCGGCGGGATGATGGTCTTCCGGTCCTTGGACCGCAGCGCCTCGGGCGAGATGTCCTCGGCGAGCAGGAGCTTCAGCCAGTCGAGGAGCTCCGAGGTCGACGGCTTCTTCTTCAGCCCCGGCACCTCGCGCAGCTCGAAGAACACCTCGAGCGCCTCGCGCAGCAGGCTCTTCTTGAGGCCGGGGAAGTGCACCGCGACGATGGCCTCCATGGTCTCCTTGTCGGGGAACCGGATGTAGTGGAAGAAGCACCGGCGCAGGAACGCGTCCGGCAGCTCCTTCTCGTTGTTCGACGTGATGAACACGATTGGGCGCTGCCTCGCCTTCACCAGCTCGCGCGTCTCGTAGACGTAGAACTCCATCCGGTCGAGCTCGCGCAGCAGGTCGTTCGGGAACTCGATGTCGGCCTTGTCCACCTCGTCGATCAGCAGCACCACCGGCCGCTCGGAAGTGAACGCCTGCCAGAGCATCCCCTTGACGATGTAGTTCGCGATGTCGTGCACCCGTGGGTCGCCGAGCTGGGAGTCGCGCAGCCGGCTGACGGCGTCGTACTCGTACAGCCCCTGCAGCGCCTTGGTCGTCGACTTGATGTGCCACTCGAGCAGCGGCAGCCCGAGCGACTCGGCGACCTCGATCGCGAGCCGCGTCTTGCCGGTGCCGGGCTCGCCCTTGACGAGGAGCGGGCGCTGGAGCGTGATCGCGGCGTTCACCGCGAGCTTGAGATCGTCGGTCGCGACGTAGGTCGCCGAGCCTTTGAAGCGCATGCGGCGATTATAGCCGGGCACTTCGGGTCCCCGTTGCTCCGCGGGCGGCCTCCCGCCACAATTCCCGCGGTCATGCGCACTCTCTTGTGGTTCGTCGCGCTCGTGATCGCGCCGGCAGCGGCGGCGCGCGAGCCGGCGCTGGTGGCGGTGGACGTCGGGCATTTCTTCGCCGAGCCGGGCGCGCTCAGCGCCCGCGGCCGGCCGGAGTTCGAATTCAACCACGCGCTCGCGCTCGACCTTCGCGACGCCCTGGAGGCGCACGGCGACCGCGTGCGAACGATCGGTGTCGCGGGCGATGTCGCGGTGCTCTCCCGCCGCACGACGGCGGCGGGCGGCGCGCGCCTGTTCCTTTCGGTGCACCACGATTCGGTGCAGCCGCACTACCTCGAGGAGTGGGAGCACGAGAGTGCGACGCGGCGCTTCAGCGACCGGTTCGCGGGATTCTCGCTCTTCGTCTCGCGGCGCAACCCCGACCCGGCCGCAAGCCTCGCGTGCGCCTCGGCGATCGGCGCCGCCCTGCGCGCCGCCGGGTTCACCCCGTCGCTCTATCACGCCGAGCCGATCCCGGGCGAGTCGAAGCCGTTCGCCGATCGCCTGAACGGCGTCCATTACTTCGACAACCTGGTCGTGCTGCACACGGCGACGCAGCCGGCGGTGCTGCTCGAGGCGGGCGTGATCGTCAACCGCGCCGAGGAGCTGCGCTTGAGCGAGCCGGCGACCCGGCGGCGCATCGCGGAGGCGGTCGCCGGCGGTGTGCGCGAATGTCTTGCGGTCCGCGGGAAGCTTTGACCGTGGGTTTCCGTCTCGGGTAGAATCGCGCGGCTTTCCGGCCGACCATCCTAATAGGCGACCACGCGCGATGGCAATGAGAACGATTCTGGGCGCGACGCTCCTCGCCCTCGCCGCCGCGGCGCAGGCGCAAGGGGAGGTGAAGGGCGACGTCCAGCGGGCGAAGAGCAAGATGTCGCTCTGCAGCGGCTGCCACGGGATTCCCGACTACCGCACGGCGTACCCGGAGGTGTATCGGGTGCCGATGATCGCGGGGCAGGGCCCGGCCTACATCGTCAAGGCGCTCGAGGCGTACAAGTCCGGCGAGCGCACCCATCCAAGCATGCGCGCCGTCGCGCGCAGTCTGTCCGCGCAGGACATGGCCGACCTCGCCGTGTACTACGGCACGGCGGCGAAATGACGGCCGCGATGAGAGCGAGCCTGATCCTCGGCTTGGCGGCGTGCCTGTCGACCCCGGCGTTCGCCGGCGACGCGGCGGCCGGCGCGGCGAAGGCGAAGCAGGTCTGCGCTGCCTGCCACGGAGAGGACGGCAACAAGCCGCTGCAGCCGGACTTCCCGAAGCTCGGCGGTCAGCACTACGACTATCTGCTCCACTCCCTGAAGTCCTACAAGGCCGGGGCCCGCAAGAACCCGATCATGATCCCGCAGGCACAGGCCCTCTCGACGAAGGAGATGGAGGATCTCGCGGCGTACTACGCCGCGCAGCACAGCACGCTCCACGTGCTTCCGCTGCACCGCCTCGCCAGGGACGAGCGGTAGCGCGGCCGCTCGCGGCGGGTCACTGCCGCCGCAGGCAGTCCAGGTACGCTTCTCCGTCGGGCATGGTGCGCGCCGCCTGCGCCTGCCATACCACCTCCCCCAGGCACTCGAGCACGACGTGCAGCGCGTCGTGCCGGTCGCCGCGCCGCGCGAGCAGCCGCTCGAATTCGGCGCGGATGCCCGGCGGCTGATCGATCGCGAGCTGCTCCTCGATCGCGACGTGCAGGCCGAGGTGCAGGAACGGATTCGTCTGCCCCGCGTCGGGCGTGTAGTCGCGGTCGAGAAAGCGCTCCGGATCGTCGAGCGCGTGGTGATACTCGGGGTGGAGAAGCGCCACCTCGACCGCGACCGTCTCCAGGCCCTCGAGCGGCCGGCCTTCCCGGTACTTCTGCCAGGCGTCGAAGAAGAACTGTCGCGCCTGGTCGCGCGACGGATTGAACATCAGGGCGCCCGCGTCTTCTGCCGATACTCGCACAGGTCCCTGATCAGGCACTGCGGGCAGTCGGGCTTGCGCGCCTTGCACACGTAGCGGCCGTGCAGGATGAGCCAGTGATGCGCGTCCTTGCGATACGCCTCCGGCACGAACTTCAGCAACCGCTCCTCGACCTCGAGCGGCGTCTCGCCCGGCGCCAGGCCGGTGCGGTTGGCAACGCGGAAGATGTGCGTATCGACGGCGATCGTGTCGTGCCCGAACGCGGTGTTGAGGACCACGCTGGCGGTCTTCCGGCCCACCCCCGGCAGCTGCTCGAGCGCCTCCCGCGTGGCCGGGACCTCGCCGCCGTGCCGCTCGACGAGCAGGCGGCTCGCCTCCAGGATGTGTCTTGCCTTGTTCCGGTAGAGCCCGATCGTGCGGATGCAGGGGATGAGACCCTCGAGGCCGAGCGCGAGCATCTTCTCCGGGGTGTCGGCGACCTTGAAGAGCTCCGCGGTCGCGAGGTTCACGCTCTTGTCGGTGGCCTGCGCGGAGAGGATCACCGCGACCAGCAGCTCGTAGGGCGTGCGGTACGCGAGCTCGGTCGTCGGCTCGGGGTTCGCCCGCGCGAGCCGGGCGAAGATCTCGCCGCGCTTGCCCGGGTTCATCGCTTCCCGCCGTGCGCCGCGCGCTTCGCC
>JBOIFD010000068.1:0-4707 GCA_050741515.1 Burkholderiales bacterium | reverse complement strand
GCCTCGAAGGTCGATTGCCAGTGCCAGAACGTCCGGTTGCCGTCGGTCACGCGCTTCAGCTGCACCGTCGCGACGTAGCGCCGCATCGGCAGCGTCCCTTCGAGGATGCAGTAGGTCGAGAGGTGATCCTCGTCGGAGAGCCCGAGCAGCTGCTCCCGGAGGCGGTTGCCGTCCTTGAGCGTGAAGCTGCGCACGCAGCCCACCTGGTCGGGCGCCTCGCCGTTCTCGATCGCCGACGCGGCGATGATCGGATGCCAGGCGGCGTGGCTGTTGAAGTCGCGCAGCACCGCCCAGACGCGCTCGATCGGCGCGTCGATGATCGCCGACCGGGTGACCCGGATCACCGGACCAGCTGCTTGAGCGAGTTGAACGCCGCCTGGAACACGCCTTGCCCGATCGACTGCGCCAGGTCGCGCTCGCGCTCCGGCGCGCAGTCGAACTCGGCCCACCATTCGGCGAAGGTGCGGTTACCGTCGGTGACCGGCGTGAGCTTGAGCGTGGCGACGTAGTTCTGCACTCCCATCGGGCTCTCGAGGATCGAGTAGCTGCACTGGAAGTCGAAGTCCGAGAGCGTCAGCAGCTGCTCGCGGATGACGCCGCCGTCCTTGAGGCGGAAGTTGCGGATGCAGCCGACCCGGTCGGCCGGCAGCCCGCCCTCGATTCGCGACTCGGCCACGAACGGCGTCCACTTCGCCAGGCCGTTGAAATCGCGGATCTGCGCCCAGACCGAATCCGCCGGGGCGTCGATCACGCTGGAGGTGTAGACCTTGATCATCTTTGCGTTTGTGCTACTCCCGCCCGGTTCCGCTCTTGACCGGCGCGTCCGCGAGCGCCGGCGCGCCGCCGCCCTGGCGATCGAGCAGGCCGCGCGCGAGCTTGCCGACGTCGCCCGAGTCGATGCCGATCTCCCGGAGGAGCTGATCGACGAGCGGCGCCTGCGCGCGGTAGCGGAGCGCCGAATTGACGACGTTGTCCGCGAAGCTGCCGCCGCCGTCGAAGCCCTCCGACCGGCCGCCCCCGCCGCCGCCGAGGCCGTCGACCTGCAGGATCTTGATGCCCTCGATCCGCTCCAGGGGCCGCCCGGATTCGCGGATGATCGCTTCCATGTTGTCGATGAGCCGCAGCCGCATCGCGGACATCCGCGCGTCCGGCGTCAGCAGGTTCGCCGCCTGATTCATCAGACGCTGGCCCTCGGCCTCGACCTCGTGGCGGATGCGTGCCGCGAGCGCGCGGATCTTCTCGGCATCGGCCGAGGCCTCGGCCTCGGCGCGCACCGCCGCGCCGCGGTCGTTCGCCGCCGACTTCTCGGCCTGGGCGGAGACCTTGAGCCGCAGCGCGTCGCGCTCGGCCTCCTGCGCCGCCGAGATCAGGTCGATGCGCTTGCGCCGCTCGGCCATTTCGGTCTCGCGCGCGGTGAACACGCGCTCCTCCTCGGTCGCCGCCAGCGCCCGCGCCTTGTCGGCTGCGGCCTGCGCCTCGGACTGGGCCTTCGACTGCTCGGCGAAGGCGATGGCGCGGCCCTGCTCGGCGAGCTCGATCGTCTTCCGCCGCTCGATCTCGAGCGCCTGGACGTCGCGCTCCCGCCCGATACGCTCCTCCTCGACCGCGCGCTCGGAGAGGATGCGGGCGCGGTCGATCGCCTCGCGCGACGCGATCTGCGCTCGCTCGGCCTCCTGCTCCTTGTCGGCGCGCTCGCGCGCCACGTCGGCCCGCTGCCCCGCGCGCTTCACCTCGAGCTCGCGCTCCTGCGTGAGCCGCGCGTACTCGAGCTCGCGGTCGATGTCGAGCGCCTGCCGCTCGGTCTCCAGGTTCTTGTTGCGGATCTGGATCATCGTGTCCTGCTCGATGTCGTTCCGGACTTTCTTCCGGCGCTCGATCTCGTCGGTGAGCCGCGTCAGGCCCTCGGCGTCGAACGCGTTGGACGGGTTGAAGAACTCCATCGCCGTCTGGTCGAGCTGGGTGAGTGACACCGTCTCCAGCTCCAGCCCGTTCTGCAGCAGGTCGGCGGCGACGACGGCGCGCACGCGCTTGACGTACTCGCCGCGCTTCTCGTGCATCTCCTCCATCGTCATCTCGGCGGCCACCGTGCGCAGCGCGTCGACGAACTTGCCTTCGACCAGCTCCTTCAGCGCGTCCGGCTGCATCGTGCGCTGGCCGAGGGTCCGGGCGGCCGCGGCGATCGCGTCGACCGCCGCTTGGACGCGGACGTAGAACTCGGCGACGACGTCGACCCGCATCCGGTCCTTGGTGATGAGCGCGCGCTCGCGGCCGCGCGCGACCTCGAGCCGCAGCGTGTTCATGTTGACCGGGATCACCTCGTGGACGATCGGCAGCACGAACGCGCCGCCGTTCATCACCACTTTTTGCCCGCCGAAGCCGGTGCGCACGAACGCCCGCTCCTTGGACGAGCGGAGATACAGCCAGTGCAGGAGCCAGACGACGATCGCGACGACGATCGCGACGCCGATGAGCCCCAGGATGAACGTTCCGAATTGGGCGCCGGTCATGATTGCTTCCTCCTTGCCTCCGTAACTGGGTTCCCCTGGCGCCGGATCGCCTTGAACCGGCGCGTGGTCTCGGTCAGCGCGGTCTCCGCCGGCAGCCGCTCCATGCTGGAGGCGCCGTAGAAGCCGTGGCACTGCGGGCAGGCGGCCAGGACGTAGGCCGCGTCCTCGGGCCTTGCGATCGGCCCGCCGTGGCACAGGATGATCACGTCCTTGCGCACCTTCAGCGCCGCCTCGGCCCAGCGGCCGATGAGCGGCACGCAGTCGTCGAGCTTCAGCGTCGTCTCCGCCCCGATTGCGCCGCCGGTCGTCAGGCCGAGATGGCAGACGATGACGTCCGCCCCGGCGCGCGCCATGTCCGCGGCGTTCTGCTCGGAGAAGACGTAGGGCGTGGTGAGGAGATCGAGCTCGTGGGCCGCCCGGATCACGTCGACCTCGAGGGCGTAGCCCATGCCGGTCTCCTCGAGCTGGGCGCGGATCACGCCGTCGAAGAGGCCCACGGTCGGGAAGTTCTGCACGCCCGAGAAGCCGAGCGCGATGAGGCTGCGCAGGAAGTGATCGGTGATCATGAACGGATCGGTGCCGTTGACGCCGGCGAGCACCGGGGTCTTCTTCACCACCGGCAGCACTTCGCGCGCCATCTCGAGCACGATCTCGTTCGCGTTGCCGTAGGCCATCAGCCCCGCGAGCGAGCCGCGCCCCGCCATCCGGTACCGGCCCGAGTTGTAGACCACGATCAGGTCGATGCCACCGGCCTCCTCGCACTTGGCCGAGAGGCCGGTGCCGGCGCCGCCGCCGATGATCGGCTCGGACCGCGCGATCATGCCGCGGAACTTCTCCAGGATGTCCGTGCGCGCGATGCGTGCCATCGCTGCTCAGACCCGCAGCGCGCGCGCGCCGGAGGGCTGCGCTGGCGCGATCTCGTTGAAGGCGGCGACCAGCGCGTCGGCGAACGCCGGGTCGTTGAGGTGATGCGGCAGCCGGACCAGCCGGCGATTCGCGCCGTTCCGGAAGCTCGCGGCGATCGTGTCGAAGAGCCGCTTGTCCGCCGCCGGATCCCAGAACGGGCGGTCGGGCGCGTCGACCCCGGAGACGCCGCCCTCCGGGAGAAGGAAGCGCACCGGTCCCGCCATGCGGTTCAGCTTGTCGACGATGAACCGGCCGATCCGCTCGCTCTCGTCCGCGGTCGTCCGCATCAGCGTGACGTTCGGGTTGTGCCGGTGGAGCTTCCGGGTCCGGAACCGCTCGGGCACCGTGTCCATCGCCCAGAAGTTCACCATGTCGAGCGCGCCGCACGAGCCGACGTAGGGGACGCGGGCGCGGATCATCGCGTCGAAGCGCTCCGGTCCGGCCGAGAGCACGCCGCCGACGATCTCGTCGGCGACCTCGGTCGTGGTCACGTCGATCACGCCGGCGAGGAGCCCCGAGTCGACGAGCTTCTCCATCGACTGCCCGCCGGTGCCGGTGGCGTGGAACACCAGGCAGTCGTAGCGCCCCTCGAGCTGCTTCGTGACCGCCTGAACGCACGGGGTCGTGAGCCCGAACATCGTCAACCCGAGCGCCGGCTTCGTCGTGGTCTCGCTCGTGCCGGCGCGCGCGTAGGCGATCATGCCCGCGAGCGCGTGCGCGGCGTTGGCGAGCACCCGCTCCGAGATGCGGTTGATGCCGGAGACGTCGGTGACCGAATACATCATGCAGATGTCCGAGGGGCCGACGTACGGCCGCACGTCGCCCGAGGCGACGGTGGACACCATCACCTTCGGGACGCCGATCGCGAGCCGCCGCATCGCCGGCGTGGCGAGCGCCGTGTTGCCCGACCCGCCGGCCGAGATGAGGCCGCCGAGATCGCGGCGGCGGACGACGAACTGTTCGAACGCGACCGCCATCTCGGCGACCGCCGAGCCGCGGTCGCCCGTGAACACCGCCCGCTCGCCCTTCGGGTGGTGGCGCGCGACCTCGCGCGGATGCACCATCGCCGGCGACGGCTTGCCGGCGGTCGAGAGGTCGACCGTGACCGTGCGCAGCCCGAGCTTGTCGAGGCAGTTGCGCAGGTAGAAGAGCTCCCGGCCCTTGGTGTCGAAGGTGCCGGCGACGTAGGCGGCGCGCTCGACCGTCGCCGCGACCGGAAACTCGAGGACGCGCCCGTCGCGACCGCTGTCCGCGATCGCCGCGGCGGCGTCGGCGAGCGACGGTGGCGCGGGCG
>JBOIFD010000067.1:0-10181 GCA_050741515.1 Burkholderiales bacterium | reverse complement strand
GTACTACCTCGGCACGTCGCCGAAATCGGCGACCGACAACTCGGGCGTGGTGGACCACATCGCGTTCCTCGCCACCGATCCCGAGAAGTTCGCGAAGCGCTTCGACGCGGTCGGGCTCGCCGCCCGCCGCCGGTACTTCCCGGAGTTCCAGCTGTTCCAGATGTTCGTGAAGGACCCGGACGGGCTCACGATCGAGCTGAACTTCCACGGCATGACCGAGGAGCCGAAATGGGGCGGCGCGAGCGAGAACTACGCCCAGATGCCACGGGTGGCGGAGACCGCCAAGTGAACGCACCGTCGGCGAAGACCTTCGCCGACGTCGGCTACGACGAGGCCATCGCCCGCGCCCGCGAGCTCGTGCCCGCGCTGCGCGAGCGCGCGGCGCGCGGCGAGGCCGCCCGCGGGATGCTTCCCGAGACCGAGGCCGACCTCCACCGCACCGGCCTCTTCCGCTTCGCGCAGCCGAAGCGCTACGGCGGCATGGAGCTCGACTACTTGTCGCTCCTCGAGCTGCCGGCCGAACTCGCGCGGGGCTGCGCCTCCACCGGCTGGAACCTCGCCAACCTCGGGGTCCACCACTGGATGCTCGCGCTCTACGACGAGCGCGCCCAGGACGAGCTCTGGGGCAAAGACCCCGACGTGCTGATCGCGTCGGGGATCGCCTTCCCGCAGGGCCAGGGCCGCAAGGTGGACGGCGGGTTCGTCGTGAGCGGCCACTGGAACTTCTCGAGCGGGGTCGATCCGTCGGACTGGAACATGCTCGCCGTCACCGTCCGCGACGGCGAGCGGGTCGTCGGCCACCGCATGTGTCTCGTCCACCGCTCGGAGTACGAGATCATCGACGACTGGCACGTCATGGGGATGCGTGCGACCGGCTCGAAGTCGGTGCGCGCGAAGGATCTGTTCGTGCCCGAATACCGCGCCCTGGACGTGTATACCATCCGCGGCGGCGCGGCGTTTCCCGGAGCGCGCGCCAACCCCAACCCCGTCTACCGCGTGCCGATCACCACCATGGGCTCGCACTGCCTCTCCGGCGCCGCGCTCGGCAATGCCCAGGCCGCCCTCGAGCTCACGTGCGAGGCGGTGAAGGCGCGCAGCACCAACTACACCGGCATGCGCATGCGCGACTTCCAGACCGTCCAGCTCCGGGTAGGGGCGGCCGGCGCGCGGATCGACGCGGCGCGGCTCATCCTCCGGCAGGACTGCATCGAGGCGCAGCGCTTCGCCGCCGAGGGCCGCATCATGTCGGTCGCGGAGAAGCTCGCGGTGAAGCGCAACGTCGCCTACGCCGTCCAGCTCTGCACCGAGGCGGTCGACCTCCTGCACACGATGGCGGGTGCGAACGGCATCTACGACAGCTACCCGATCCAGCGGATCTTCCGCGACGCGCACTCGCTCGCGGCGCACATCGGCTTCGCCTTCGATGCGCACGGCTCGAACTGGGGACTGGTCGCGCTCGGCGGGGAGTTCGCGAGCCCGACGCTGTAGGACGGGGCAGCGGCGATGGACCCGATCGCCCACCTCATCCTCGCCACGCTGGTCTTCCTCGGGGCGCACTTCGTCTCGAGCACGCCGCTCCGGCAGACCCTCGTCGAGGCGATCAACGAGCACGTCTACCTGGGCGCGTACTCGCTCATCTCCCTCGTGACGCTCGGGTGGATGATCTGGGCGTACGCCAGGGCGCCGTTCCAGCCGCTGTGGCAGGTGCCGGGGCTGCGGCTCTGGCCGCTCGTCGTCATGCCGTTCGCGCTGATCCTGATCGCCGCCGGCGGCATGAGCCGCAACCCGACCGCGGTGATGCAGGCGGCGGCGCTCAAGGCGGACGAGCCCGCGCGCGGCATCATCCGCGTGACGCGACACCCGATCATGTGGGGCGTCATCCTCTGGGCGGCCGTGCACATCCTCGCGCGCGGCGACCTCGCGTCGCTCGTCTTCTTCGGCGGCTTCCTCGTCCTCGCGGCGCTCGGGACCGCGCTCATCGACGCGCGCAAGGCCGACGCGCTCGGGGCGGATTGGAGGCGCTTCGCCGACGTCACCTCGAACGTGCCGTTCGGTGCGATCGTCAACGGCCGCAACCGCTTCCGGTTCGGGGAGATCGGCTGGAAGCGGGTCGGCGCGGGGCTCGCGCTCTACCTCGTCCTGCTCGCCGCGCACCCGTATCTCTTCGGCTCGCGGCCTTACTGAGCCCCGGCGCCGCGCCGCGCGCGCGAGGCTACAGCGGCCTGATCTGCACCTTGCGGAACTTCACGACGCCTTTGCCCCATTGAAGCGCGACCGGCCCGCTCGCGAACTGGCTGTCCCGGAGCTCCACGGTGCGGACCCCGTTGAGGACGACCGTGAGCTGCGCGCCCTTGGCCGTGATCTCATAGGTGTTCCACTTGCCGCCGGCCTTGGGCATGGGCGCGATCGGGGCGAGATGGACGATCGCCCCGGTGCCGTACTTCGGGTCGGGACGCTGGTCGAAGATATTCGCCTCGTAGCAGCTCTTGTCGGTGATCTTGCTCGGATCCTGGCAGCGCATGTAGATGCCGCTGTTGGCGTCGTCGCTGGCCCAGAACTCGACCCGAATCATGAAGTCCTTGTAGGCGTTCTTCGTGACCAGGTAGCCGGCGCCCTTGTCGCTCCTGTCCGCCTGGACGACACCCTCCGTCACGTGCCAGTTGGCAGTGCCGACCCGGTTCCAGTTGTCCATGCCTTGGGGGCCGTCGATGAGCGTGATCCACCCTGCGTCGGCTCGACCGGACGGCTGGGTTGCGCAGCCGCCAACGGTAAACCCGATGACGAGCAGCGCCATGGTGATGAAAATCGGCCGCTTCATTTTGATCTCCTCCGCCTCGATTGATGAAGACCGCCTCTTCCGCTTGCGGCGCGCACAGCATGGGTCATCGGGCGCCTGATCGTCAAGCCGCCACCTCCTGCAGCACCCTCATCGGCCCGGCCTCGCGCAGCCGCTGCATCTCGGCGGCATCGCGCACGAAGAGCGACCCGGCGAACCCGAGCGCGTTGACGGAGATCGACCCGAACTTCTCCCGCGACCGCGGCACGGCGAGCATCCAGCGCCGCGTGACGAGCAGGTTGTACGGCGCCGTACGCTCCGGCTCGTCGTTCGCCGCCGCGCCCTCCTCCACGACCCCGACCGCCTCCATCGCCGCGTCGTAGAGCTCGAGCATCCGCCCGGCGGCGCGCTCCCGATCATCGAACAGCGGTGGATCGAGCAGCGTGAACGCATGCTTGAACGGCAGGTGCAGCAGCCGCAACACCGCGCCGGCAACGGCCCAGCGGTCGAAGAGCGCCTCCATCGGCACGTCCCACGGCCCGGCGCCGAGCGGCAGCGGCACGAGCTGCAGGTGCTTGTGCGGCTGGCTCGCGCCGGCATCCCGGCCGGCGTTGTAGAAGGCGAGCCCGTCGACCGCACCGAGGCCGGCCGCGAGGGCGGCGAAGTCGTCGCGGTCGAGAGGCTCCTCCTGCGACACCAACCGCTTGGTCACCACGAGCAGATGGTGCGCGACGACCGGGAACTTGTTCAGCACCCCGACGTGCGTCGGCGTGATCTCGCCGATGGCGAGCGCCGCCTCGGGCGGGAGGAACGGCGGTCGCGCGCCGTCCCTCGTTCGCTCGCGATCCCGCGCCTCCTCGAGCTTGTGCGCGAGGCTCGACACGCTGCGGACGATGAACCGCACGCCCGCGTCCTCGACGAAGCTCTCGTCGGTCGCGATCGGCTGCAGCGCGCCGGCGGCGAGCGCGGCATGCTCGCGCTCGACGATCGCGCTCCAGAGCCTGCCGCCATCAGAAATCGGCGCTCTCCTGCGCGGCCGCGGCCACACGCCGCTGGTGCCGCTGATGCTGCCACAAGGCCGCCGCTATCGAGGCGACGGCCGCGGCGAGCAGCGCGCCCGAGATCGGCCGGGTGAGGAACAGCCACGGATCCGGATCGGTCATGATCGCCCGGACGAGGTTGAGCTCGATCTGGTCGCCGAGGATCACCCCGAGGATGAACGGCGCGAGCGGGAGCCCGACCTTCACCATCGCGTAGCCGAGCACCCCGAAGACGGCGAGCACGTACACGTTGCCGACGGTGTTGTTCAGCGCGTAGGCGCCGACCGTGCACAGCGCCAGCACCGCCGGGAACAGCACCCACTTGGGCACCACCACGATGTGCAGGGCCCACCGGACGCCCGCCCACAGCAGCAGCAGCACGACCGCGTGCGCGAGAATGTACGCGGCGAACATGCCGTACGCGAGCTCGGTGTGCTGCGATATGAACAGCGGCCCCGACTGGATGCCGTGGATCGTGAGCGCCCCGAGCATGACCGCGGTGACGGCGTCGCCGGGGATGCCGAACGCCATGATCGTCACGAGCGACCCGGCGACGTTGGCGTTGTTCGACGCCTCCGAGGCGATGATGCCCTCGGGGATGCCGGTGCCGAACGCCTGGGGCCGCCGCGAGAACTTCTTCGCCTGGTCGTAGGCGAGCATGTTCGCTGCGCTCCCGCCGATCGCCGGCAGGACGCCGATGATCAAGCCGATGAAGGACGACCACAGCAGCAGGAGCGGTCGCGACAGGATCTCCCGGATGACCTTCGCATGCGACACCACGATCCGGATCGTGCGGTCGAGCCGCTCCGCGGCCCGGCCGGCATCGCCCATGCGCTCGACATCCGACATGATCTGGCCGAAGGCGAAGACGCCGATCAGCACCGGCAGGAACTGGATCCCGCCCTCGATGAACTCGATTCCGAGCGTGAGGCGCGGCTGTCCGAGCACCGGGTCGCTCCCGAGCACGGTCACGATCAGGCCGAGCGCGCCCGCGAGCAGGCCCTTGGCGATCGACGACTCGACGAGGCCCGCGACCATCGACAGCGCGAGCACGAACAGCGAGAAGAACTCCCACGGCCCGAACTGGAGCGCGAACCTGGCGAGCGGTCCGGTCGCCCCGACCAGCACGATCGCGCCCAGCAGCCCGCCGAAGATCGACGCCCAGATGCCGAGCCACAACGCGCGCCCGGGCTCGCCCTTGCGGGCCATCGGGAAGCCGTCGAAGGTCGTCGCCACCGCCGAGGGCTTGCCCGGGATGCCGAGCAGGCACGACGTGATCAGGCCCCCCGTCTCTCCGCCCACGTAGACGCCGATCATCGCGGCGAGCCCCTGGAGCGGCTCGAGCCCGAAGGTGAACGGCAGCACGATGATGATCGTCAGCGTGATCGTGATCCCCGGCAGGGCACCGCCGACCACGCCGACGAGCGTACCGACGGTGAGCGGCAGCAGGTACTTCCACGCCAGGACGTTCACGATCCCCGCGGCGAGCAACTCGTACATCCTCAAGCTCCCGAGGCGGTCAGAACCCGGTCCATCGGCCGCGCGGCAGCAGGACCAGGAGGTAGTGCTCGAACGCGAAGTAGGTGACGAAGGCGGTGAGCACGGCGAGGACCAGCACCTTCAGCCAGCCCCGCGCGCCGCGCGGCCGTGCGAGAAGCGCGGCCGCCCCCGCGACGTAGGCGAGCGTGGCGACCCGGAACCCCAGGTAGGGCAGCGCGATCACGTAGGCGCCGAACGCGAGGAAGCTCGCCAGCACCAGCGCGTAGTTGGGCCGGCCGGCCGCCGCGGCTGCGGCCGGCAGGCGCCTCCGGCGCGCAAGGACATCCGCTACGAGCACCCACAGCGCCAGCGCCGCGGTCGTCCCGATGACGATCCGGGGATAGAACGCCGGACCGATCGGGACGAGCGGATTGTCGTGCAGCCCGAGCGTTAGCGCGTACAGGCCTGCGCTGGCGGCAAAGATGACGAGCGCGGCGATGCCGTCCCGGCCGAGCATGGCGTCGTCGAAAGGTCCCTCCCGCCCGGAGGCGGGAGGGTCCGGATCGAAGCGGCGGGCGCGCCTAGCGCTTCAGCAGCCCGAGATCTTTGGCGAGATCCTTGTTCAGCGCGTCGTTGCTTTGGAAGAACTTGGTGTATCCGGCGGCGTCGAGGTAGCGCACCAGCGTGCCTTGCTTCTTCATCGCGTCGGCGAAGGCCGGCTCTTTGGCCGCCGCGCCGCAGGCCGAACGCAGCTTCGCGAGCACGTCGGCCGGCGTGCCCTTGGGCGCGACGAGCCCGCGGTTGACCGCGTAGATGACGTCGATGCCGAGCTCTTTCAGCGTCGGAACGTTCGGCGTCTCGGGGCTGCGGCGGTCGGACGCGATCGCCAGGAATTTCAGCTCGCCGGCGTCCGCCTTGCCTTTCTGGGTGAGGTTCGACTCGGCGAGCTCGATGTGCCCGCCGAGGAGCGCGTTCATGCGCGGCGCGGTGCCCTCGTAGGACACATACTTGAGCTTGATGCCGGCCGCCTTCTCGACCAGCGCCGGGAAGAAATGGCTGGTCGAGCCGAGCGTCGCCCCGACCGTGATCTGGCCCGGCTTCGCCTTGGCATCGGCGAGCAGCGCCTTCATGTCCTTCCACGGCGTCTTCGGGCTCGCCGTGAGAATCGACGGCGTGGACGAGACGAGGCAGAGCGGCTCGAAGTCGGTGAAGTTCACGTCCGCCACCCCGGTGTAGTACGTCGAGTGGATCGAGTCGTGGATCGCGAAGATCGTGTAGCCGTCGGCGGGCGAGCCCTTCGCCTCCTTCGCGCCCCGGGTGCCCGACGCCCCGCCGACGTTGGCGACCACGATGGTGCCGCCGAGGTGCTTCTGCATGATCGGCGCAAACACGCGGTAGATGCTGTCCGTGTCGCCTCCGGCGGCCCACGGCACGATCAGCTTGATCGGGCGCTCGGGATAGGCGGCGAACGCAGCAGACGCGCCGAACGCGACGACGGCGCCCAGCAATACAGTGACCTTTCTCATGGCCCTTCCTCCTCAGGTGGGTCGAAGTCCGCAGGAGTTTACGCCCGGGCCCCGGGGCGGGCAATTGCGCGCAGAATCGCCGCCCGGGGGGTGGCCCATGCGCATCGGCATCATCGGCGGCGGCGTGATTGCCCGACTCATCCTCGAGCACGTCCGGCGGGGCGAGCTGGGCGACGTGACGGCGGTCGCCGTCCTGGGCCGAAACGACGCTTCGCGGGGCAGGCCGCTCGCCGCCGAGTTCGGCGTCGAGTTCGTGACGACCCCGGATGGCCTGATTGCGCTGCAGCCCGACGCGGTCGTCGAGGCCGCGTCGCACGACGCGGTGCGGCAGTACGCGGCGCCGCTCCTCGATGCGGGCGTTGCCGTGATCGTGCTCTCCGGCGGCGCGCTCTGCGACGACGCGCTGCGCACGAAGCTCGAGCGGCTCGCGGCCGCCCGGCGGTCGGTGCTCTACGTCCCCTCGGGCGGAATCGGCGGGCTCGACGCGCTGAAGGCGGCCTGCACCGCCGGGGTCGACGAGGTCGAGATCGCGGTCACGAAGCCGCCGGCGGCGTGGCAGGGCATTCCGTACGTCGAACGGCTGGGCGTCGACCTGGATCGCCTCACCGGGCCAGTGACGCTCTTCGACGGCACCGCGCGCGAGGGCGTTCCGCACTTCCCGGCGAACGTGAACATCGCAGCGGTGCTCGCACTGGCCGGGGTCGGCTTCGACCGGACCCGCCTGAAAGTGGTCGCGGACCCGGCGCTCCGGTTCAACACCCACTATATAAGCGTGCGCGGGCGGACCGGGACGATCAGCATCAAGCTCGAGTCGGTGCCCTCGCCCGACAATCCGAAGACCGCGCTGCTCGCGTGCTACAGCGCGCTCGCGGCGATCAAGGCATTCGGCTCTCCGGTGCGCTACGGGACATGACGGCCACGCTCGGCACCTGGGACTACGTCATCGCCGGCGGCGGCACCGCCGGCTGCGTGCTCGCGAACCGGCTGTCCGCGGATCCCGACGTGAAGGTCCTGCTGCTCGAGGCCGGCGGCAAGGACGACTGGATCTGGATCCACATCCCGGTCGGCTACCTGTACTGCATCGGCAACCCGCGCACCGACTGGTGCTACCGCACCGAGCCGGATCCGGGCCTGAACGGCCGCTCGATCCTGTACGCGCGCGGCAGGGTGCTCGGCGGGTGCTCGTCGATCAACGCGATGCTGTACCTGCGCGGCCAGCGGCGCGACTACGAGGAGTGGGCGCGGCTCACCGGCGACCCGGCCTGGGCGTGGGAGAGCGTGCTGCCGATCTACAAGCGATCGGAGGACCACCACCTCGGCGCGAGCGACGCGCACGGCGCGGGCGGCGAGTGGCGCGTCGAGCGGCAACGGCTGTCGTGGGAGATCCTGGTCGCGTACCGCGAGGCGATGGCGCAGGCCGGGATTCCCAAGGTCGACGACTTCAACCGCGGCGACAACGAGGGCTGCGCGTTCTTCGAGGTCAACCAGCGGCGCGGCGTGCGGTGGAGCGCGACGAAGGGCTTCCTGCGCCCGGCGATGAGCCGCCCCAACCTGACGGTGATGACGGACACGCTCGTGAAGCGCGTGCGCATCGACGGGAGGCGCGCCGCGGGCGTCGAGTTCTGGCGCGGCAACGAGGAGGCGTTCGCCGCAGCGCGGATCGAGACGATCCTCGCGGCGGGGGCGATCGGCTCGCCGCAGATCCTGCAGCTGTCCGGCATCGGCCCGGCCGCCACGCTCCAGTCGCTCGGCATCCCGGTCGCGCACGCGCTCGCCGGGGTCGGCGAGAACCTGCAGGATCACCTCCAGCTGCGGATGGCGTTCAAGGTGAGGAACGCCGTCACCCTGAATCAGCGCGCGAACAGCCTGTGGGGCAAGGCGATGATGGGGCTCGAGTACGCGCTCTTCCGCACCGGTCCGCTGACGATGCCGCCGAGCCAGCTCGGCGGTTTCGCGAGATCCGACCCGGCGCAGGCGACCGCGAACATCGAGTATCACATCCAGCCGCTCTCGCTCGACAAGTTCGGCGATCCGCTGCACCCTTTCCCCGCCTTCACCGCCTCGGTGTCCAACCTGCGCCCGACGAGCCGCGGTCACGTGCGGATCAAGAGCGCCGACCCGCGGTCGCACCCGGCGATCCTGCCGAACTACCTCGCAACGACGGAGGATCGAAAGGTCGCCGCCGACGCGCTGCGGCTCACGCGGCGGATCGCGGCGCAGCCGGCGCTCGCGCGCTACGCGCCGCAGGAGTTCAAGCCCGGCCCGGACTTCCAGACCGACGCCGAGCTCGCGCAGGCCGCCGGCGACATCGGCACGACGATCTTCCATCCGGTCGGCACGTGCCGGATGGGCCTCGCGACCGACCGCGCCGCCGTGGTAGACCCGCGCTTGCGCGTGCACGGGCTCGAGCGCCTCCGCGTCGTCGACGCCTCGATCATGCCGACCATCACGTCGGGCAACACCAGCTCGCCGACGCTCATGATCGCGGAGCGCGGATCGGACCTGATCCGCCGGGACCGCGGCCGCGCCGGCTGAGAGACCAGCCGGAGTCCATCGGGAGAAGCGCATGCCGGTCACCGAATCGCCGTCGTTCCGCGCCGACCACATCGGCAGCCTGCTGCGGCCCGAGCGCCTGCTCGCCGCCGCGCGCGAGCTGCGCGAGAAGCGAATCCCGCCGGAGCGGTTCCGCGCGGTGCAGGACGACTCCATCCGCGAGGCGGTCGCGTTCCAGGAGGCGCTCGGCGTTCCGGCAGTGACCGACGGCGAGTTTCGGCGGCGGGGCTGGTCGGCGGGGTTCATCGAGGCGGTCGAGGGCTTCGGGATGCGCGAGGGCACGGTCCTCGGGTTCCACGACGAGCGGGGCGACAAGGGCACCATGCCCTCCCCTTACGCCAAGCAGCGCCTGCGGCGCACGCACGGCATCGCGACCGGCGAGTTCCGCTTCCTGAAGAGCGTGGTGAAGCGCGGCATCCCCAAGGTGACGATCCCCGCGCCGGACGTGATGCACTTCTTCCTCGGGCCGAAGAGCGTGGACGAGGCCGTGTATCCCGACCTGGAGCAGTACTACGCCGACCTGGTCGCGATCTACCGTGCCGAGATCGCCGAGCTCGCCGCCCTCGGCTGCCGCTACCTTCAGCTCGACGACACCGCGCTGCCGTGCAACTGCGACGCGCACGCGCGCGCCGACGTGCGCGCGCGCGGCGAGGACCCGGACGCGCTCACCGCGCGCTACGTGCGGCTGGTCAACGACGCGGTCGCCGCGTGCCCGCCCGGCATGGCGAAGGCGGTCCACATGTGCCGCGGGAACCTCAAGGGGGCGTGGATGGCCGAGGGCGGCTACGAGCCGATCGCCGAGCGGGT
>JBOIFD010000066.1:0-12324 GCA_050741515.1 Burkholderiales bacterium | reverse complement strand
TCATCGCATCGAGGAACAGCGCGCAGTCCGCGACGTCGCGCGCCATCGGCCCGGTGACGCTCTGGTCGTGCCACGGGAGCGTGATCGGCAGCCGCGGCACCAGCCCGGCCGTGGTCCGCAGCCCTACCACGCCGCAGAACGCGGCGGGCGTGCGCACGCTGCCGCCGAAGTCGGTGCCTTCGGCAAGCGGGATCATCGCAGCCGCGAGCGCCGCGGCGCCGCCGCCCGTCGAGCCGCTCGCCGAGCGCTCGAGGTCCCAGGGATTGCGGGTCGCGCCGAACACCCGGTTGACCGTGTTCCCGCCCGCGGCGAACTCTGGAGTGTTGGTCTTGCCGATGACGATGCCGCCGGCGCGCTTGATCCGTCGCACGACCTCGGCATCCTCCGCCGGCACGTGCGCGGCGAAGAGCGGCGACCCCCAGGTGGTGCGGATACCGGCCGTGGGCGTGATGTCCTTGATCCCCACCGGCACGCCGTGCAGCGGCCCGAGCGCCTCGCCGCGCATCACCGCGGCCTCAGCGGCGCGCGCCGCCTCGCGCGCCTGTTCGAGAGCGACCGTGACGATCGCGTTGACTGCGGGATTTGCGCGGGCAATCGCGGCGAGGTGCGAATCGAGGATCTCGACCGGGCTCGCCTGTTTCTCGCGCACCCGCCGCGCGAGCTCCCGCGCCAGCAGTCGATTCACTTTCCCGCCCAACCGCCACGATCGCCGATGACGAATCATTATAGGGCGTGACGACGGGGAAGTTTGCTTCCTCGCTTCACGCGCGGCCTGACGCGGGCAAGCGCGTGTGACATTGCTGTAACGATCGGGGGTGGTTTGATTCGGGCCACCGAAACCGGCCCGCCGGGACTATGATGGGAGCATAGCGGGCCGGAACTGGAGCGGCATCCCCATGACACAACCCGACAAACCGATCGTTCCCACGGCCGACGCGAGCGCCGACGAGGATCTCAGCGGCTTCGCCGTGTTCGACCCCGAGGCCGGCGAGGCCCTGATCAGGAGGCGTCTCAACCTGCCGCCCGAGCCCGACCAGGCGGCGGCGACCGAGTTCCCGCCGCTCATGGGCGATACGACGCTGACCAAGACGGTCAGCGAGCGGTGGAAGGCGCTCCGCGACGCCGAACGGCAGAAGGAGCGGCCCGACCCGTGGCCGATCATCGAGCGCGGCTTCCCGCGCATCGCGGCAACCATCCGCGAGCACTGGGGCAAGCGCTGGCTCGACGACTACCTGGCCAAGCTCGTGATCGACGCGCGCGGCGGCCGGCAGGGATTCCCGGTCGACGTCCTGTCGGCGATCATGGAGGTCGCCCGCCTGCACGCCGAGCAGTTCGGGCTCAGCACGCCGGTCCGCCCGTGGGAGGTGGACGTGAGCGAGACCAAGTGGTGGTACAAGGGGTAGCGCCCGCTTCGCGCCCCGACCAGAGCCCCGCAGCGTCGCGTCGGCCCCCGGCACCGGCCGTGCAGCATGATCACCACCTGGCGTGCGCGCGTAGCCCCGATTTGACAGCCGTCGCTCCCGGGCAGTAACGTTCGGGCGGCAGCACCGAAGGGGAGTAGCCTCACAGCAACGGCCGTCATCCCGGGACTCGCGTCCCCGGTCGTGCTGGCAACGCAAGTTGTGGCGAGACCTTTACCGACCGGTAAAGGTTTTCTTCGCCCTTCCCTTTCCCGGTCGCCGTTCCAAGGGCGGAAAACGGTCGAGATGCCGTTGCGCGCTCAAATGGAACTGCCGGCCGCTGCCCCTTCAGCCGTAGCTCCCGCCGGCGCTTCCGTCCGGGACCCTGGTCGTCCCGGCGCCGCCGCGTCTCGTCCTCACCGCCCCGCCCCGAGGACATGAAACGCGCCCGAAACGAAGAAACCACCGTCGCCGCCCCTTCGAACGAGCGAGCCCCTGCCTGGCATTGCCTGCCCACGGCCGAAGTCGCCGGGCAGCTCGGCGTCGACCTCGCGGCCGGTCTGACGCGCGCCGAGGCCGCGAGCCGGCTCGCGCGCCACGGCCCTAACGCGATCCAGGAAGGCGAGAAGCGCAGCGCATGGCGCATGCTCGCCGACCAGTTCACCGACTTCATGATCATCGTGCTGCTCGTGGCGGCGGTCATCTCGGGGTTCATCGGCGAGGTCGTCGACACGATCGCCATCCTGGTGATCGTCGTGATGAACGGGACGATCGGCTTCATCCAGGAGTACCGGGCGGAGCAGGCGATGGCGGCGCTCAAGAAGCTCGCCGCCGCCACCGCACGCGTCCTGCGGGACGGCGCGGTGATCGAGGTGCCGGCCGCCGAGCTCGTGCCCGGCGACGTGGTGGTGCTCGAGGCCGGAAACGTCATCCCGGCCGACCTGCGGATCTTCGAGAGCGTGGTGCTGAGGACCGAGGAGGCGGCGCTCACCGGCGAGTCGGTGCCGGTCGAGAAGCGCACCGAGCCGCTCGAAGGCGCCGACCTCGCGATCGGCGACCGCCGCAACCTCGCCTACAAGGGGACGACGGTCGCCTACGGGCGCGGGCGCGGGATCGTCGTCGGCACCGGCATGCAGACCGAGCTCGGCAAGATCGCCGCGCTGCTCGCGCTCGAGAGCGAGGTGAAGACGCCGCTCCAGAAGCGCCTGGCGGAGTTCGGCCGCAAGCTCGCGATCGCCGCGCTCGTCATCTGCGGCGTGGTGTTCGTCTTCGGCATCCTGCGCGGCGAACCGGTCGCGCTCATGTTCCTCACCGCGGTGAGCCTCGCGGTGGCGGCGATTCCCGAGGCGCTGCCGGCGGTGGTCACCATCTCGCTCGCGCTGGGCGCGTACAAGATGGTGAAGCACAACGCGCTGATCCGGCGGCTGCCGGCGGTGGAAGCGCTCGGCTCGGTCACCTACATCTGCTCGGACAAGACCGGCACCCTCACGCAGAACCGGATGAGCGTCGAGGAGTTCTGGATCGATGGACGCCACCTGAAGCACCCCGCGGGCAAGGACCTGCAGGACGAGGCCGCGCGGCGGATGCTGAGCGCGCTCGCCCTGAACAACGATGCCTCGGCCCCGGAAGGCGGGGCCGAGACCGGCGACCCGACCGAGGTCGCCCTGCTGGTGGCGGCGCGCCGGGCCGGCTACGACAAGACCGCGCTCGAAGCCGCAACGCCGCGGGTCGCGGAGCTGCCGTTCGATTCCGACCGCAAGCTGATGACCACCCTTCACCGCGAGGGACAGCGGGTCGTCGCGTACACGAAGGGCGCGCCCGAGAAGATCGTCGAGCGCTGCGTGCGCGCCCTCTCGGGCGGGCAGGCCGGTCCGCTCGCGGCGGACGAGATTCTCGCGCTGGCCGAGCGGATGGCGACCGCGGGGCTGCGGGTCATCGGCGTCGCCTACCGCCACTGGGACGGCGTGCCGGGCGAGCTGGCCTCCGAGACGCTCGAGACGGAGCTCGTGTTGGTCGGGCTGGTGGGGATGATCGATCCGCCGCGGCCGGAGGTGTCCGAAGCGGTGCGCCAATGCAAGACTGCCGGCATCACCCCGGTGATGGTGACCGGGGACCATCCGGCGACGGCGCGCGCCATCGCCGCGCGCCTCGGCATCCTGGCCGAGGACGGCAAGGTCCTCACCGGCCAGCAGATGTCGCGGCTGGGGGCCGGCGAGTTCGAGCGCGACGTCAGGGACGTACGCGTCTACGCCCGCGTCGACCCGGCGCAGAAGATCATGATCGTCGCCGGACTGCAGGCGAAGGGCGAGTTCGTCGCCATGACCGGGGACGGCGTGAACGACGCGCCGGCGATCAAGCGCGCCGAGATCGGCGTCGCGATGGGCAAGATCGGCACCGACGTGTCGCGCGAGGCGTCCGCGATGGTGCTCCTCGACGACAACTTCGCCACCATCGTGAGCGCGGTGCGCGAGGGCCGCCGCATCTACGACAACATCCGCAAGTTCATCCGCTACGTGATGGCGGGCAACATCGGCGAGATCGTGGCCATCCTGGTCGCGCCGTTCCTCGGGATGCCGATCCCGCTGCTGCCGATCCAGATCCTGTGGGTCAACCTGGTGACCGACGGCCTGCCGGGGCTCGCGCTCGCGCTCGAGCCGGAGGAGCGCGCCATCATGCGGCGCCCGCCCCGTCCGCCGGACGAGAGCGTGTTCGCGCGCGGCATGGGCTACCAGGTGCTGTGGACCGGCATCCTGATCGGCGGGATCACCCTCACCGTGCAGTGGTGGGCGATCAGCATCGGCTCGCCCAACTGGCAGACGATGGCGTTCACCTCGCTCACGATGTGCCAGATGTTCATCGTGCTCGCCATCCGCTCGGATCGCGAGGGGCTGCACACGATCGGGATCTTCTCGAACCGGCACCTCGCCGGCGCGGTGTTCCTGACGTTCCTGCTGCAGCTCGCGGTGATCTACATCCCGGCGCTGAATCCGATCTTCAAGACCGCGCCGCTCTCGGCGCAGGAGCTCGCGGTCTCGCTGCTCCTGCCGGCGATCGTGCTGGTCATGGTCGAGCTGGAGAAAGTGCCGATCCGCCGCGGCTGGCTGTACGCGGAGCGCCCCGGCGCGCAACGCCTTGCGCATGCGGGGTGATGCCGACCGCGGCCGACCACGCGAGGAGGGGACCATGCTGAGACTGCTGCTGCCGATCGATGACGCCGGCAAGCTCGACCACGCCGTGCGCTACGTCGCGATGTGCCAGCGCGAGAGCCGCTCGCCGATCCAGCTCCATCTGCTGCACGTCGAGATCCCGCTGTCGAGCTACGTCGCGTCGAAGCTCCCGGCGGGCGCGGTGAAGGGCTACCACGTCGACCACAGCCGGGAGGTGCTCGAACCGGCGGCGGGCGCGTTCGCGCACGCGAACATCCCGTGCAAAACGCACACCGTCATCGGCGATCCGGCGAAGTGCATCGTCGAGTTCGCGCGGGACACCGGCATCCACCGCATCGCCTTGGTGACCCGCGCGCGCCAGACGCTCCCCGAGGTGCTGCTCGGCTCGATCACGACCGGCGTGCTGCAGGAGTCGCCGGTGCCGGTGGAGGTCGTGCCCATCGAGCCTGGCTCCGCGCTGCGCGTCTACGCGCGCGCTGCCGGCGCCGGCGCGACGATTCTCACGCTGGTGTATCTCGCGCTCGAGTGACGGGAGCCGGCGATGGCCGTTGACAGCACCGAGTTCTGGATCGCCCTCGCCCAGATCATCGGCATCAACATCGTGCTCTCCGGCGACAACGCGGTGGTGATCGCGCTCGCCGCTCGCTCGCTTCCGCACCGGCAGCAGAAGCAGGCCGTGCTGTGGGGCAGCGGCGCCGCAGTGGCGATGCGGATCGTCCTCACGGTCCTCGCCGTGGAGCTGCTCAAGCTGCCCTGGCTCAAGCTGGTCGGCGCGGTGCTGCTGTTCTGGATCGCGGTCAAGCTGCTGATGCCGGAGTCCGAGGGCGAGGGCGGCGGCACGGCGGGCACCGGCATCGCGGCCGCCGTCAAGACGATCCTGATCGCCGACCTGGTGATGAGCCTCGACAACGTCATCGCGGTGGCGGCCGCGGCCAAGGGCAGCCTGCTCCTGCTCATCGCCGGCCTCGGGATCTCGATTCCGCTCGTGATCTTCGGCAGCACGCTGCTGCTCGGGCTGATGGAGCGCTTCCCGGTCATCATCACGATCGGCGCCGCGCTGCTCGGCTGGGTCGCGGGCGAGATGCTGATCTCGGACCCGGTCGTGAAGGGCTGGATCGACGCCAACGCGGCGTGGCTGCACTACGCCGGGTCGGCGGCGGGCGCGGCGGCGGTCGTCACGATCGGCAAGCTGCTCGCGAAGCGGCACGCGGAGGCGCCGATCGTCCTGGACGATCTGGCTGCGAACGACCCGCAGCCTGCGGCGTCCAAGGCCTCCGCGGCGCAACCCGAGTAACGGAGGCGGTCGTGTTCAACCGGATCCTGCTGGCGGCGGATGCCTCCGACAACGCGCTGCGCGCGGTCGATTACGTGATCGCGCTCGGCGACGCGCTGCGGCCGCTGCACGCGATCGACATCCAGCTCCTGAACGTACAACGTCCGGTCACCGGTGACGTGGCCGCGTTCGTGGCGAAAGAGGCTCTGCGCGACTACCACCACGAGCGCGGCCTGGAGGCGCTGAAGCGGGCCCGTGCCCGGCTCGACGAACGCGGTGTGCCCTATAGCTACCATCTCCTGGTCGGCCCGCCCTGGCAGATGATCAGCGAGTACGCCAAGGAGAAAGGGTGCGACCACATCGTGATGGGTCGCCGCGGCCTGGGGTCCTTCACCGGCGGGTTGCTGGGCTCGGTGGCGCACAAGGTGCTGCACCTCGCGGAGCCGCCGGTGGTGCTGGTGAAGTGACGGTTCTCAGCAGGCGGCGACGCCCGCGCGCGCGAGCATCGCGTGCAGGAGCACGTTGCACCCGGCGGCGAGATCGCCGGGCTTCGCGTCCTCGATCTCGTTGTGGCTGATGCCGTCCTTGCACGGCACGAAGATCATCGCCGTGGGCGCCACCCGCGCGATGTACACCGCGTCGTGCCCGGCTCCGCTCACGATCTCGAGGCTTGGATACCCGCCCGCCTGCGCGCCCGCGCGCACCGCGGCGACGCACTCGGAGTCGAAGCGGCACGGCGGGAAGTACACGACCTCTTCGGCCGTCACCGCCACGTTGCCCTCGCCCCCGACGCGGGCGCACGCCTCGCGAAGCTGCCGCTCCATCGCCTTCAGCCCGTCGTCGGTGGGGTGGCGGAAATCGACCGAGAGCTTCACCTCGCCCGGCACCACGTTGCGGGAGTTCGGCGCGACCTGCATGAAGCCGACCGTGCCGCGACCGTGCGGCGCCGCGCCGTGCGCGATGCGGTTCACCTCGATCACCAGCTTCGCGCTAGCGAGCAGCGCGTCCTTGCGCAGCTCCATCGGCGTCGGACCGGCGTGCGCGTTCATGCCGGTCACCGTCACGTCGTACCAGCGCTGTCCGAGCGCGCCCATGACGACGCCGATCGTGTTCTGCGTGTCCTCGAGGATCGGGCCCTGCTCGATGTGCGCTTCGAAGTACGCGCCGACCGGCGTGCCCGTGGGCGCGGCGCCCGCATAGCCGATGCGCTTCAGCTCGTCACCGACCGACTTGCCGTCGCTGTCGGTGCGCGCGAGGACGTAGTCGAGGGGAAATACGCCCGCGAACACGCCCGAGCCCATCATCACCGGCGTGTAGCGCGTGCCCTCTTCGTTGGTCCACACCGCGACCTCGATCGGGGCCTCGGTCTGCACGCCGCGGTCGTTCAGCGTGCGCACCACCTCGAGGCCCGCGAGCACGCCGTAGTTGCCGTCGAACTTGCCGCCCGAGGGCTGGGTGTCGATGTGGCTGCCGGCGACGACCGGGGGCCGTTTCGGGTCGCGGCCGGCGCGCCGACCGAAGATGTTGCCGACCGGGTCCACGCGTACCTCCAGCCCGGCCGCCCTGAACCAGCCCGCCACGCAGTCGCGGCCCTGCCGGTCGAGGTCGGTGAGCGTGATCCTTCGCACCCCGCCGAGCGGCGTCGCGCCGATCTGCGCGAGGTCCATCAGCGACTTCCAGAGCCGGTCCGGATCGATCTTCAGGTCCGCGCCAGCGCGCCGGACTCCGGTTGCGAGCTTGTTCATCGTTAGCCTCCGTTGACGGCATCCCCCGGGGATGGGCAACTATTGACCAGCCGCGGCGGTCAGCTGCGCCGGCGGCGTCCGGCGCAGGACCCGCCCGGGTCGCGCGCCGGTGACCCGGCCGTCGCGCCACACGAGCGCGCCGTTGACCAGCACGAACGCGATGCCGGCGGCGGGTGTGGCCGGCCGCTCGAACGTCGCGGTGTCGATGACGCGTTCCGGATCGAACACCGTGACGTCGGCGAACGCGCCGGGTGCGAGCAGGCCGCGACCCGCGAGGCCGAAGGTGCGCGCCGAGAGCCCGGTCATCTTGTGCACCGCCTGCTCGAGCCCGAACAGCCCGACCTCCCGGCAGTAGTGCCCGAGCACGCGCGGGAACGTGCCCCACAGGCGCGGGTGCGGGTGCCGGTCGTGCGGCAGGCCGTCGGAGCCGATCATCGTGTGCGGGAACGCGAGCACGCGGCGCACGTCCTCCTCGCTCATCATGAAGTACACCGCGCCGGCGGGCTGGAGGCGGCGCGCCGCCTCCGCCGCGCCGCAGCCCATCGCGCGCGCGATCTCCTCGAGCGGCCGCCCGGCAGCCTCCGGGTGCGGCTTCGACCAGGTCACGAGCGTCTTCGCGGCGCGCTCGGCCATGTCCCAGCGGAGGATCGTCGACGAGGCGATATACGGATACGCGTCGAGCCCCACGGCTTGCGCGCGCATCGCCGCCTCGATCGCCGGCAGCGTCTCGCGCGTGCGGCCGTGGTTCGGCGCGCCCGCCGCCTTGTGGTGCGAGATCACCACCGGCGCGGTCGCCTCCCGCCCGATGCGGAACGTTTCCTCGAGCGAGTCGAGCACGTGATCGCCCTCGTCGCGCATGTGCGTCACGTAGAGCGCGCCGCGCGCGGCGAGCGGCGCGCAGAGCGCGATCACCTCCGCGGTCGGCGCCCGGTTGGCCGGGGCGTAGGCGAGCCCGGTCGAGAGCCCGATCGCGCCAGCCTCGAGGCTCGCGGCGACGACCTCGCGCATGCGCACGATCTCGGACGGCGTCGCCGGACGGTCGAGGCGGTCCATGGCGCCGACGCGCAGCGTCGTGTGGCCGACCAGCGCCGCCGCGTTGACGGCGGCCGGCCGCGCCGCGAGATCCTCGAGATAGTCCGCAAAGCGCGCGTAGGAAAATCCGCCCTCGCCGCCGATCAGGTCGAGCGGCGGCGGCGCGCGCTCGGCGACGAGCGGGGCGAGGCTGATGCCGCAGTTGCCGGCGATCACCGTGGTCACGCCCTGGCTCACTTTGGGCGTCATCTCGGGGAGTGCGAGCAGCAGCCGGTCGTCGTGCGTGTGCACGTCGATGAAGCCCGGCGCGACCACCTGCCCGGAGGCGTCGAGCTCCACCTCCGCCCGCCAGCCGTCGAGGCGGCCGACCGCGGCGATGCGGTCGCCGGCGATCGCGACGTCGCCCGGCGCCCGCGGCGTGCCGCTGCCGTCGATGACGGTGCCGTTGCGGATGATCGTGTCGCAGCGTTGCATCGCGGTCAGTCCGGCGGCGGAACTGCGCCCTTCCGCTCGACGGTCAGCCCGTAGGCCTGCGGCTCGCGGCGCCGGCGCGGGGACGAGGTCTGGGCACGCATCGCTGGCGAGACTACCGCAAGTCGCGGGACTCGCCCAACGCCGCGCTCCCGGCTGCGGGTGCTGCGTCGGAGCGTGAACCCGCTAGGCTAGAATCGCAGTCCGGCAAGATTTCCCTCGTCGCCACGAATGTCGAATGCCAAGCCCCCGTCCGCGCCTTCGTCCACCCGCGCCGGGCACCTCACAACCGCCCCGTCGCCTGCCGGCGCGGGACACCATGCGGAACGTGGGGCCCCTCCACCCCACGTCGCCAACTTCATCCGCACCATCATCGAGCAAGATCTCGCGCAGGGGAAGTACGCGTCGCGGACGTGGGGCGCTAAACCCGGGCCGGCGAAGGCGCATGCGGGCGCGGCGCCCGACCCGGCGCGGATCCGCACCCGCTTCCCCCCCGAGCCGAACGGCTACCTGCACATCGGCCACGCGAAGTCGATCTGCCTCAACTTCGGCCTCGCGCGCGACTACGGGGGCGCCTGCCACATGCGGTTCGACGACACGAACCCGACCAGGGAGGAGCAGGAGTACGTCGACTCGATCCTGGCCGCCGTGCGGTGGGTCGGCTTCGACTGGGGCCCGCACCTCTACTACGCCTCCGATTACTTCGACCTCCTCTACGAGTTCGCCGAGGAGCTCGTCAAGCACGGCCTCGCCTACGTCGACGACCTCACCGCCGACGAGATCCGCGCGCTCCGCGGCACGCTCACCGAGCCGGGCCGGAACAGCCCCTACCGCGACCGGTCGGCCGCGGAGAACCTCGACCTCTTCCGCCGGATGCGCGCGGGCGAGTTCCCGGACGGCGCCCGGGTGCTGCGGCTGAAGATCGACATGGGCTCGCCGAACATCAACCTGCGCGATCCGGTCGCGTACCGCATCCGCCACGCGCACCATCACCGCACCGGCGACAAGTGGTGCGTCTATCCCCTGTACGACTACGCCCACGGGATCTCGGACGCCCTCGAGAACATCACCCACTCGATCTGCACGCTCGAGTTCGAGGACCACCGGCCGCTCTACGACTGGGTCAACGGACGGCTCGCCGACATCGGCGTGCTCGAGCCGCCGCTCCCCCAGCAGATCGAGTTCGCGCGGCTCAACCTGACCTACGTCGTGCTGTCGAAGCGACGGCTCATCCAGCTCGTCGAGGAGGCGCGGGTCGACGGCTGGGACGACCCGCGGATGCCGACCATCGTCGGTGTCCGCCGGCGCGGCTTCACGCCGGAGTCGATCCGGCTCTTCGCCGAGCGCATCGGCGTGTCGAAGGCCGACTCCTGGATCGACATGACGGTGCTCGAGGACTGTCTGCGCGAGGACCTGAACGAGCGCGCCCCGCGCGCCACCGCGGTGCTCGATCCGCTGCAGCTCGTCATCGACAACTACCCTGCCGGCGAGGTCGAGGAAATGGAGGTGCCGCGCCATCCGCAGCAGCCCGCGATGGGCACGCGCCGGCTGCCGTTCGGCCGCGAGCTCTGGATCGAGCGCGAGGATTTCATGGAGTCGCCGCCCAAGGGCTACTTCCGGCTCTACCCCGGGAGCAGTGTGCGGCTGCGCTACGCCTACGTCGTCAAGTGCACCGGGGTCGAGAAGGACGCGGGCGGCAACGTCACCGCCGTTCACTGCGAGTACCTCCCCGACTCGCGCTCGGGCACGGCGGGGGCCGACAAGTACAAGGTAAAGGGCAACCTCCACTGGGTGAGCGCGCGGCACGCGTACCAGGCGGAGGTGCGGCTCTACGACCGCCTCTTCTCGGTGCCGTTCCCCGGCTCGCGCAAGGGTCGCGGCGATCTCCAGGCCGCGGCGCACGCGGCGCACGCGCGTCACGCCGAGGTGATCGACGAGACCGGCAAGGCGCACGCGCCCGAGCTGCGCGAGGAGTACAACTGGCTCGACGACATCAACCCGAGCGCGAAGCGGGTGATCACCGCCTACCTGGAGCCGGGCTTGAGGGACGCGCAGCCCGAGGACCGTTTCCAGTTCGAGCGCCACGGCTACTTCGTGGCGGATCTCCGCGACTCGAAGCCGGGCAAGCCGGTGTTCAACCGCGCGGTGACGCTGCGCGATTCGTGGTCGAAGCAGGCCGAGCGATGAATACCGCAGTGGTCGTCGGCGCGCTCGGCGTCATCGGGCGCTACATCGTCGAGGAGCTCGCGAGCCTGCCCGACTGGCAGGTGATCGGGCTGTCGCGGCGCAGGCGCGAGGACCGCGAGCGCGTCCGCTACGTCTCCGTCGACCTGCTCGACGCGAAGGACGTCGAGGTGAAGCTCTCCGGCCTCAGGGACGTCACGCACGTGTTCTACGCCGCGTTCCAGGCCTCGAGCGGCGCGGCTGCGGACTATGCGACGAACATCGCCGCCAACCGCGACCTGCTCGTCCACTCCGTGTCCACGGTCGACCGCGCATCGCCGCGGCTCGAGCGCGTCGTCCTGGTCACCGGCACCAAGTACTACGGCTCGCATCTCGGCCCGTTCAAGACGCCGGCGCGCGAAGACGATCCGCGGCACCTGCCGCCCGACTTCTACTTCGACCAGATCGACTGGCTCACCGCCTACCAGCGCGGCAAGCGCTGGAGCTGGACCGAGCTGCGGCCGCAGACGCTGTGCGGCTTCGCGCCCGGATCGCCGATGAGCATCGTGCCGGCGATCGCGGTGTACGCGGCGATCAGCAAGGAGCTCGGGCTCCCGTTGCGCTTCCCCGGCAAGCCCGGCGCGTACCGCTCGATCTATCAGGTCACCGAGTCGACGCAGCTCGCGGCCGCCGCGCTCTGGGCGGCCACCGCGCCGCGCTGCGCGAACGAGGCGTTCAACATCACCAACGGCGACTACTTCCGCTGGGTTCACCTCTGGCCGAAGCTCGCCGGGGTGTTCGAGATGCCGTTCGCGGAGCCGCAGACGATCTCGCTCACCCAGCACCTGGCGGACAAGGGGCGGCTATGGGACCGGATGGTCGAGAAGCACGGCCTGAAGCCCTACCGCTTCGACGAGATCGCGGCGTGGCCGTTCGCGGACTACGTGTTCGGGTGCGACTGGGACGTGATGTCGAGCGTCACGAAGGCGCGGCGCTACGGTTTCCACGACGTGGTCGACAGCGAGGAGATGTTCGTGCGGCTGCTGCGGCGGTTCCGGGCCGAGCGGATCGTG
>JBOIFD010000065.1:0-3036 GCA_050741515.1 Burkholderiales bacterium | reverse complement strand
TGGCCGTAGGTTGACCGGCCCGCAGCGCGTTCCGGTAGCGGAGCTCGAGCTTGTCGATGCCGGCCCGGTCCGCGAGCTCGTCGAGCAGCGCCTCGTGGACGATCGTCGACTGCGGCACGCCGAAGCCGCGGAACGCGCCGGCAACGGGGGCGTTCGTGTAGACGGCGCGACTGAGCGCCCGGACGTTCGGCAGGCGGTAGGGTCCCGACGCGTGGATCGGCACGCGGTTCGCGACCGTGTTTCCCCACGACGCGTACGCCCCGGTGTTGAAGTCGCCGGAGAAATCGGCGGCGAGGAGGTTCCCGTCGCGATCGCAGGCCAACCTCGCCCGCATTCGCGCCGGGTGGCGCTTCGTGGTCGAGGCCATCGACTCGGGCCGCGTGTAGACGCTGCGGACCGGCCGGTCGAGCTTCCACGCCGCGACGGCGAGGAGCGGCTGGATCGCGATGTCCAGTTTCCCGCCGAATCCTCCGCCGACGGCCGACGGGACGATGTGCACCTGGGTGTCCTTGATTCCGAGGACGCGCGCGACCTCCTCGCGGTCCATGTACGGCGTCTGCGTGGCGGCGAAGATCCGGAGCCGCTCGCCGACCCGCTCGGCGTAGCCCGCTTCCGGCTCGATGTAGGCGTGCTCGACAAAGCTCGTCGTGAACTCGGCCTCGGCGACGAACGCCGCGCCGGCGATCGCCGCGTCGACGTCGCCCTTCACCACCCGGCCGCGGATCAGCACGTTGTCGGGATTCGACGCGTGGATCGGATCGGCGCAGTTGGCGAGCGCGTCGTCGAGCTCGGTCTGCGGCGTCTCGGGCGTCCACTGGATCGGCAGCTCGTCCTCGCGGATGCGCAGCACCTCGCGCCGCTCGCCGACCAGGCAGAGGACCGCCTCGCCGCGGAACCGCACCCGGCCCGCCGCGAGCACCGGCTGATCCTTCACGTCGGGGAAGATGCCGAAGCTGTTGCGCGGCACGTCGCGGGCCGTGATCACGTCCACGAGGCCGGGATGCTTCGCCCGGACCGGCCCGAAGTCGCCGAGCGTGAAGCGCGCCTTCGCGTGCGGTGACCGGATCGTCCGGAGCCACAACGCGCCGGCCGGCGCCCGATCGGCGCCGAACATCTCGCTGCCCGTGACCTTCGCGACCCCGTCGGTCTTCGGCGCCCGGAAGCCGACCGCTCCACCTGCCGGCGCTTCCGGCAGCGCGATCTCGCCCTCGGTCGCGGCAAGCACCGCTTCGACGATCTTGCGATAGCCGGTGCAGCGGCAGAGGACGCCGCCCAGCGCGTCGAGCACCTCCGGTTCGGTCGGCCGGGCATTGCGGGCGAGGAGATCGCTCGCGGCGATCAGCATCCCGGGCGTGCAGATCCCGCACTGCGCCGCGCCGTGGGCGAGAAACGCGCGCTGCAAGCCGTCGAGCCGGCCGTTCCGCGCGAGGCCCTCGACGGTCGTGATCGCCCGCCCGTCCGCTTGCGCCGCAGCCGTGAGGCAGGCGCACACTTGGCGCCCGTCGAGCAGCACGGTGCACGCGCCGCAGTCGCCGGCGTCGCAACCGATCTTCGTGCCGGAGAGCCCCAGCCCGTCGCGCAGCACCTCGGCGAGTCGGCTGGAGGGGTCGACGGCGACGCGGCACGCCTGGCCGTTGACATCGAACGTGAGCTGCACCAGCGGTGCGATGTCGACGCCGTGGGCTGGCTTATTCACTCGTGAGTTGCCCCAGCGCGCGGCGGATCAGCGTCAGCGCCGCGTCGCTCCGGTACCCGGCGGTGCCGCGAACGTCCGAGATCGGGGCGAGCGGTGCCAGGTGCCGCGGCCGAACCAGCTCCGCCAGCCCGGGTCCGAGCTTGTGCCCTACGAGCTCTTGCTCGAGCGCCGCGAGCCGACGCCCGGCCGCCGAGCAGGCTCCCACGGCGATGCCGCAGCGGCGAATCGCGCCGTCGGCCGCCACGTCGACCGCCGCCGCGACCATCGCGATGGAGATCACGAGGTACTTCCGTGCGCCGAGCTTCAGGAACGTCGAGCGCGCCCGGTCACCCCACTTCGGCACCAGCACCGCAGTGACCAGCTCGTCGGGCGCGCAAGCCGTCTTGCGGTTGCCGAGCACGAACTCCTCCAGCGGCACCGTGCGCGACCGGGAGGCGGCGCGAAGCTCGACCTCGGCATCCAGCGCCAGCAGCGCCGGGATGCCGTCCGCCGCCGGCGACGCGTTGCAGAGGTTCCCCGCGATCGTTCCGGCGTTCTGGATCTGCACGCCGCCGACCTCGCGCGCCGCGAGCTTGAGGCCGTCGAGCTGGCGCGGCAACGGCGCCTCGATCAGCTCCGTCCAGGTCGTCGCCGCGCCGATCCGGATGCGCCCGTTCGCTTCCCGGATTCCGCGCAGCTCGGCCACCGCGGTGATGTCGAGAACGTCCTCCTCGGCCACGCGTCCGACCCGCGCCGGGTAGAAGTCGGTGCCGCCGGCGAGGATCGCGAGCGGACGAGCGGCGAGCGCGGCGAGGGCGCTCTCGAGCGAGGCCGGTCGGAGATACGTGCCCATGGCGCCGCGATGGCTGTTTCCTCGCGCCAATGTAGCCGAAGGGCGACTCCGCTTCAACCGCGCCGGGTTGCCCTTGCCCCGCGCGCGGCGGATGATCGCGTTCTCGCACGGAGGAACCCCCGATGCAGGACGCAAGCCGCACCCGTTATGAGACGTTGATGGAGGTCGTCCGCGGACGCATGACGACGCGCGAGTTCGATCCCGATTACGCGGTGCCCGAGGAGCACTACGCCCTGATCCTCGAAGCCGCGCGGCACGCCCCGTCGGGCGCGAACGCGCAGCCGTGGCATTACATCGTCGTCACCGATCCCGGCATCAAGAAGACCATCGCCAACTACTTCGTCGCCGAGCAGCGGAACCGCGCGAAGCTGAAGATGAAGTTCCCTACGCCCAACTACCGCGGCCTCGAGACCGCGCCCGGCTTCGTCGTCGTCGTCGCCGACTTCCGCTGGACCCGCGCGTTCCCGGTCCTCATGGACGGCTCCGAGCTCGACCGGCTGTACCACGA
>JBOIFD010000064.1:0-3774 GCA_050741515.1 Burkholderiales bacterium | reverse complement strand
CGGCAGCGGGCGCGGCGCGGCCGGCGCAACGATGGCCGGGCGCGCGTCGAGGAGCGCCATGAGCCGCTCGGTGGAGCCGACCGCGCGCTGCAGCTCGCCCCACGCCTCCGAGACCGTTCCGGCGGCGCTCGCGACGACCACCGCGTAGAAGACGAACGCCGACAGCTCGCCAGCCGAGAGGCGCCCGGCGAGCACGTCGTGCCCGCCGATCCACAGGATCAGCCCGACGGCGCAGAACGCGATCAGCATCACCGACGAGATGAGGAACGCCTTGTTGCCGACGCGGGCGACGCCGGCCGCATACGCGGCCTCCGCCCGCTCGCCGAAGTGCCGGCGGTCGGCGTCCTCGTGCCCGTAGGCCTGTCCCGTGCGCACCTCGTGGATCGACTCGTCGACGTACGCCGACACGTCGGCGACGCGGTCCTGCGAGTCGCGCGACAGACGCCGGACCTTGCGTCCGAGCAGCAGGATCGGCACGAGCGTCGCCGGCACCCCGAGGACGACGAGCGCGGCCAGCTTGCCGCTGGTGAGGACCAGCATCGCGAGCGCGCCGGCGCCCATGAGGGCGTTGCGCAGGAACATGGAGAACCCGTAGCCGATCACGATCTGGAGCTGGGTCGTGTCGGTCGTGAGACGGGAGATCACTTCACCGGTGCGCGTGGCCTCGAAGAACGCCGGCTCGAGCGCGAGGAGGTGGCCGTAGACCGCGCGGCGGATGTCGGTGACCACGCGCTCGCCGGTCGTCATCATCAGATAGAAGCGGCACCAGGTCGCCGCCGCCATCACGACCGCCACGGCGATGATGCCCGCGAGGGCCTGGTCGAGCAGCCCGGGGTCGCCGCCCGAGAAGCCGGCGTCGATCACGTACTTGAGTCCCTGGCCGAGCACAAGCACGCTCCCGGCAGCGACGACGAGCGCCGCGAGCGCGCCGGCGATGCGGAGCTGGTAGGGCGCGAGAAACCTTGCGAGCCGGCGGAGCTGGCCGGTGCTGACCGAAGCCACAGGGAGACCGGGACCGGGAGAAGCTGTGATTCTAGCCATCCCCGGCGACCCCGAGGGCCTTGCCGAAGCCGGTCCGGAACGCGTACAATGTTCCTACATCACGTAGGAACACAATGAAGACCGTCAACGTCCGCCAGCTCAAGAACAACCCCTCCGACGCCTTGCGCATGGCCCGCACGGCGCCGGTGGTGGTGATGAACCGCGACCACCCCGAGGCAGTGATCGTCCACCTGAGCGACGAAGGGCTGCTCGGCGAGCCGGGCGTGCGGCTTGCGATCGCGACCGACCTCTACCGCAGCGCGAGCGTCTCGCTCGGGCGAGGGGCGAAGATCGCCGGCATCCCGCTGGCCGATTTCATGCAGCACGTGTCGCGCCAGGGCATTCCGGTCGTCCGCAGCGGCGCGAAACGCGTCCGCGATGACGCCAAGAAGATCGCAGCGTGGCTGAAGAAGAGCCCCGGGAAAGGCGCGTCCTCAGCGACGCGAGCCCGCTGATCGGCCTTGCGGCGGCGGGCGGATTCGACCTGCTGCGCGAGCTGTTCGGCGCGGTTTGGGTCACCGCCGGGGTGCGCGACGAGGTGCTCGCCGGCACCGGAAGACCCGGGGCCGTCGAGCTGAAGTCCGCGCTCGACGCGGGGTGGATCCACGTGCTCGAGCAGGTCCCGGGCGGGCCGCCGTTTCCGGCCCTCGGCGAGGGCGAGGTGAGCACCCTCCACGCAGCGCTCGCCGCGGGTCGGGACGCGCTCGTGATCCTGGATGACGAGCGCGCTCGCCAAGTCGCAGAGGCTCTCGAGATCGAGCACGTCGGGGCGCTCGGCGTCATCGTCGCCGCGAAGCGGCGGGGGTTGATCACGGCGGCGGCGCCCTATTTCGCGCGCCTCGCCGACCATGGCTTCCACCTGCCGAAAGCCCTCGTGAGCGCCCTCTTGCGCGACCTCGGGGAGACGCGATCGCGCGCCTAGCCGGCGCGGCGCACCGCCTGCGGTGCTAGGCGCTCCGGAACCGGGTCGTCTTCACGAACAGGATCGCGAGCATCGGCACCGCGAAGCTGAGCACGGTCACGACGATGAGCAGCTCGCCGAGCTGGCTGTAGTCGGCCGCGACCTTGATCGCGCCGCTCGCCTGGTCCTTGACCTCGCGCGCGACGATGTAGAGCTGATTGAGGTATTTCGTGCCGAGCTGCGCCGCCGACAGCGCGAGGTTGGTGAACGAGGCCATCACCGCGAAGAACGTCGCCTTGAGCCGATCGGGGGCCGAGCGCGCGATCCAGGCGAGCATCGGCACCATGGCGATCTGGCCGAGCGGCGACTCGATCGCGGTGTCCACGAGCATGATGAACCGCGCGTCGACCACCCCGCCGGTCAGCGCCGCCGTCCACTCGTGCAGGCCGTAGTACAGGCCGATGACCGGCAGGGTGAGGAGCGTGCCGACGACGGTGAGGAAGCCGATGATGTAGGCGATCGATTTCTCTGCCATGAACCGGCGGAAGATGAACAGCCCGACCAGCGTCAGCGCGCTCGCGATGAGGGACAACGTCGCGAGGAACTGCTGGTCGAACTCGAGGACGTCGATCATCCACCACGTCGAGCCCGCGCCGGGGCCCGGCAGCGCGCGGAAGACGAACACGACGAGCGCGGTGCCGACCAGCGTGTTGCGCGCCTCGGGCTCGAGCTCGCGCACGAGCTTCCAGACGAGAAACAGCACGATCGCCATCGAGACGGCGAAGACGATCTCCTGCGCGGCCGGGACCCTGCCGAGCCCGACGCTCAGGCTGACCACCGCGAACGCGAGCCCGCCGCCGAGGATCCACCAGTTCACCGGCGGACGGTCCGGGTGCGGGTTCAGCATCGCCGCGATCCGCTCGGGCGTGAAGCCGCGGCCGGCGAGCCGGCGGGCGTCGCGGCGCCGGATGATCCCGGCCAGCATCACGCCGAGCACGGAGATGAGCGGGATGATCAGCGCGAGCTGGTAGACGAGGATGTAGGTCGCGACCTTCTGCGCCTCCGGCATCGCCGCGGCGCCCGCGAACAGCCAGACGTTCGCGCCCGCGACCAGCACGCTCCCGCCGATGATCGCGACGCGGCCGAGCGTCTGCATCGTGGTGTGCATGAGCCGGCGCGCGTCCTCGCCGATCGGCTGGCCGGCCTCGTCGACCCGCGGCACCGCCTCGACGGTCATCGCGTCGGCGACGACGTCCTGCAGCACGTAGCCGATCGGCGCGAGCAGCGCGGCGAGCACGAACCACGCTTCGACGTCCATGATCCGCGCCATCGCGGCCCGGTCGGCGAGCAGCCCGATCATGATCAGGACGCTCGCCGCGAGGAGCGACGCCCCGAGGTAGACGAGGCCGGCCTTGCGTTTCCACATGAGATCGACGAGGTGCCCGAGCGGCATCTTCAGCGCCCACGGGATCCCCGCCCAGAACCCGAGCGCGGCCAGGAACTCGGCCGACAGCCCGAGGTAGTCCTTGACGAAGAACGTGCCGACGATCCCGGTGAGCCCGGAGATCCCGGCCGCCATGTAAACCATCAGCGGCGGGAGATAGGACAGCCGCATCTCGCGGCCGAGCTCGAGGAAGTTGCGGTCGATCCACCGCCACACCGCGGCGAGCGGCGCGGGAAGCGCGGTCGATTGGCCGTCGGGCACGGACTCGCTCAGGAAGCGGGACGCGTCAGATCCGGCGCGGGCGCGCTACTTGCACTCGCCGAGCCGCCGGTAAGACATCGTCATCTTGCCCTGCTGCGCCTTGCCGCCGGCCTCGACCGTGTAGTCC
>JBOIFD010000063.1:0-20492 GCA_050741515.1 Burkholderiales bacterium | reverse complement strand
GAGAAGCGCTTCAAAGAGCTGCGCCGGATCTACACGCTCGCGGTCTGCGCAGCGCTCCGCTGAGCGGGGTGGAAGTCAGGCGACGCCCTCGACGATCCGCATGTCGCGCTCGACGGAGTTCCCGAGAGCCTTCAGCGCTTCCTGGTAGCCGGCGCTGTCGTGGGCCGCGATCGCCTTGGCGAGGCTGTCGAACTCGGTGACCACCGTGCGCTGGTTCAGTCCGCCCTCGTAGATCTTCGCCGGCGTGCCGCGCACCAGAAAGCGTCCGCCTGCCGCCTGGATCGCCGGGCCAGCGAGCTTCGCGTAGGCGGCCAGCGCGTCGGGGTTCTTGATCGAGCGGTAGCACACAACCCAGTAGGCCTTGGCCATCGACTTCTCCGCGGTGGTGAGGTTGGAAGCGTCAAAAACCGCAGGATAAGGGAAACAAACCGGCCTCGTTGGACCCCGTGACGAGGGTCTCAGGTTTACAATGCGATCCTCCACCGACGGAGAGGCACGGAACGCAATGTCAAGTCCCGAACGCCACGAAATGCAGCTGCAGCGGACCTTCCCCTCAGGGGCGCAAGAGTGGTTCTGCCCTCAGTGCAAGCGCTGGATGGTGCTCCATCACGACGCGGAGCGGGGCAAGGCGAAGATCGTCGTTCTCGAGGCCGGCGACGCGCACGCCGGGCACTTCGGGGGGACGCAGGGGGTCAGCGTCGCGGGAGCGCAGATCGAGTCCGGCACGAAGCCCCCCGTCGAGCCGCATACGCGCTGGCTGCACTAACCCCTCTCGGCCGGCCCCGCGTCGCGCGGCCGGCAGGGTAGCGGACGGGGGTCGCCTCGCGGCCGCCGCTCGTTCGCGACGCCACCATACGCCGTTCGGCGTCCCCCGTCAGCTTGAAGCACCGCGGCGAATCTCGCGACTCGCCGAGGATCGTGAGCGATTGTCTCGCTCGAGGTCGGCGGCGAATCGCGTCGATTCGCCGCGCCTTCCGCGTTCAATCGTAGAACTGGATCATCGGCACCTCGTCGAACCCGACCACGCCGAGCGGCGTCCCGGCCGCGTCGTGGAGCGTGACGACGAGCACAAGCTTGTACACGCCCGCGACCAGGCCCGCGATGGTGGTGGGCAGCGGGGGGCTGATCACGCCCGCAAAGCTGCCGGTGGTGGACGGGGTCGCGATCGGCAGGACGACCTGCCCCACTTTCCCTTCGTAGCCCGGCCCGATCGACTCGAGCATGGCGTCGACGTGCCAGTGATGTCCCGCCAGCATCGGGATCATCGGGCCGGCGACATCCAGACCGACGTGAATGTGCCAGCCGAGCGACCTTCTGATGATCAGATCGGGCGCCGGGTCGGCGTTGTCGTGAACGACGCTGGGACGCACGGTCCCGGTGATGTTGAGCGTTTGCGGTTGGAACGCCATGGTGCATCTCCTTTGAACGAAATGAACTGTGTAAGGGTTTCACGGGTTCGGGGCGCGGTACGGCAAACGCCTCGAGCCCGCTTGATGCGACTATCGGGGGCGAAGCTGAATCGGGCCTTAACCGAGAGTTAACCCGCGCTGTACTGCGCCCTCGGACGACCTAGCCCGAACGGGTTACCGTGCCTCGCTTCTCGCGGCGGCCGCCGGCCACAGTCGTCGTGCGGAACAGGTCCTAGCCCGTTCGAGCAATACCGTACCGCCGGGTGCGGTGATAGGTTCTCGACGGCAGTCCTCGGATCGCGAGATGAGCTCGCGCCCGAGTCGCCGGAACACCGGCCGCATCCTGCGGCCGGGTCGCTGACCGCGGATACTCGTGAGCTCCAAGAGATCAATCCGGTGAATGCCCGCTGGGAACGTCGGACCGACACGGATCGCGAGCTCGCGGACCTTTGCGCCGCCACGCTCCCCGGGCTCCGCGCCGGTGAGGCCGCGTCCGTCCGCGACCTGATCGTCGGCGCTCACCGCGCCGCCGGCGCGGAGGACGACCCGATCGTGGCGCAGCTCGTCGAGGCGGCGCGACGGCTCGCCGCGGCGTGGAACGCGCTCCGCGACCGGGCGGATCGGCGGGAGCGGGCGCTCCCGGAAGCGCGCGATCGCCCCGCGCGGTTCGCCGGGCAAGTGCACCTGTTGCCGACCGCAGCCGCGAAATCCTGCGGGAACGAGACCGCCCCGGCGCTTGCGGCATACGTCCTCGGCCCCTTCCGGGCGCTGGTGAACGGCCAGCCGATCGAGGATTGGCCCAATTGCCGGGGCAAGGCGATCTTCAAGTACCTCCTGCTCAATCGCCGGCACCCGGTCGCCAAGGAAGCGCTGATGGAGCTCTTCTGGCCCGAGGCGGAACCGGAGGCGGCCCGCAACAACCTCAACGTGGCGATGCACCGGTTGCGGCGGACGCTGGGACGCGGTGACGGCGAGTTCCCGTTCGTGCTGTTCTCCGGCGGACACTATCTCCTCAACCCGAAACTGCAGGTGTCGACCGACGCCGACGCGTTCCTGGCGCACGTGGCGCGCGGCGGTGAGCTCGAGCGCAACCGGCAAGTCGACGGCGCGATGCAGGAGTACGCGGCCGGCGTCGCCCTCTATCAAGGCGAGCTGCTCGCGGAGAACCGCTATGACGAGTGGCTTCTGCCGCTGCGCCAGCAGCTCCGCGACGGGTATCTCCACGCGCTCGACCGCTTGAGCGGCATCCATTTCGACCGGCAGGACTTTCCGTCGTGCACCGCGACGTGCGCGCGGACGCTCGCCGTGGATGCCTGCAACGAAGGCGCGCACCGCATGCTGATGCGCTGCTACGCGCGCCTGGGCCAGCCGCAGCTCGCCCAGCGCCAGTACCGGAGCTACATTCACGTCCTGAACCGCGAGCTCGGCATCCCGGCGAGCGCCGAGACCACCGACCTCTATCGACAGATCGTGCGCCGACACGACGTCTAGCCGGTGCGGCGCGGCCGACCCGCGGGGGACCTGTCCCTCGCCGGGCGGTCCTCGAACGGGCCGTTGCGCGCTGGCAGCGCTCAGCTGAACCGCTGCTCGGGCCGCTCGTAGACGCGCTTGCCGGCGACGTAGGTCGCGCGCACCGCGCGGTCGTCGCCGAGCGTCATCTGGATGAACAGCGCCTCGTCGAGGTCCTGGGTGTGCTTCATCCGGTAGGCGATGATCGGCGTCGACTTGAGGTCGAGCACCACCAGGTCGGCGTCCAGGCCGGGCGCGATGCTGCCGATCGCGTCGTCGAGATACAGCGCGTTCGCGCCGCCGCGGGTCGCGAGGTAGAACGCGTGGCCCGCGGAAAGCGCGTATCCGCCGAGCTGTGCGACCTTGTACGCCTCGCTCAGCGTCTGCAGCATCGAGAACGAGGTACCCGCCCCGAGATCGGTCGCCAGCCCGACGCGCACCGGACGGGCCTTCTTCTTCGCGTTGCCGAGGTGGAAGCAGCCGCTGCCGAGGAAGAGGTTCGACGTCGGGCAGTGGGCGATCGCTGTCCCGGTCGCGTGCGCCGCCAGGAGCTCCTCCTCGGTCAGGTGAATCCCGTGGCCGTAGATCGTGCGCCGCCCGAGGAGCCCGTGGTGGGCGTAGACATCGAGATAGCCGGCGCGCCTGGGGAAGAGCTCCTTCACCCACGCGACCTCGCCGCGGTTCTCGGACACGTGCGACTGGACGAAGCAATCCGGGAACTCGGCCTTCAGCGCGCCGCAGACCTCGAGCTGGTCCGGGGTGCTCGTCGCCGCGAAGCGCGGGGTGATGGCGTACATGAGGCGGCCGCGGCCGTGCCACTTGCCGATGAGCGCCTTCGAGTCGTCGTAGCCGGTCTGGGTCGTGTCGAGGAGGGCGGGCGGCGCATTGCGGTTCATCAGCACCTTGCCGGCAATCATCCGGACGCCGAGCGGCTCGGCCTGCTCGAAGAACGCGTCGACCGACTGCGGATGGACGGTCGCATACACCGCGGCCGTAGTGACGCCGTTGCGCAGGCACTCCCGGAGATAGACGCGGGCGGCCTCCGCCGCGTGGGCCTTGTCGGCGTACCGCTGCTCGGCGGCGTAGGTGTACCGGTCGAGCCAGTCGAGCAGGTGCCGGCCGCGGGCGCCGATGATCTGCGTCTGCGGATAGTGGACGTGGCAGTCGACGAACCCCGCGAGGAGGAGCGAGTCCGAGCCGTAGTCGTCGAGCTCCGTCCCGCGCGGCAGCTGCGGCCGGACGACCTCCGCCGGGCCGAAGTGCGTGATCCGGCCGTCCGCCATCGCGACGATGGCGTCGGACTCGTACACCATCGTCCGCTCGAGCCCGTCCTGGAACGGGTCGCCGGTGAAGGTGAGCGCGGGGCCGCGCACCGCGGTCAGAGCGGGGCGTGGCCGGTCCGGGCTGGGTGAAGCTCCCTTGGTGTTGGGCACGATCGGGCGCGCGTTGCAGGCGCCCTATCGTCGCCGCAGCCTGCGCCCCCTCCTGTCTCCCCGCCGCGGACGCTACACGATGGCGTCCCGCGCCGTCAAAACGGGATGTCGTCGTCCATGTCGCCGACGCCGCCGGCCGGCGCCTTCTTCGCCGCCGCCGGCTTCGGCGCGCCGCCGTCCGTCGCTTCGGCGGGCTCGCGATCCGCCCGCGGCTCGCCCGCGCCGCCCCGGCTGCCGAGAAGCTGCATGTTGTCGGCCATGATCTCGGTCGTGTAGCGGTCCTGGCCTTCCTTGTCCTGCCACTTGCGGGTGCGGATGCGGCCCTCGACGTAGCACGGCGAGCCTTTCTTCAGGTACTCGCCCGCGATCTCCGCGAGCCGGCCCCGGAACACGATCCGGTGCCACTCGGTCTCCTCCTTGTTCTCGCCGCTCTGCTTGTCCTTCCAGCGGAAGGTCGTCGCGAGGCGGATGTTGGCGATCGCGTCGCCGCTCGGCATGTAGCGCGTCTCGGGGTCCGCACCGAGGTTGCCGACCAGGATTACCTTGTTTACAGAGGCCATTAGGTCCTTCCTTCCACGAGTTTCATCACTCTCGACTCGTCCCAGCCCGGAGCCACCTGGAGGTGCGCGACCCCCTGCTCGGGAATCACGACCGCCGCGCGCACGCCGGGCACCGACACGAGCTTCCGCCGCAGCTCCTCGGGATCGACCGTCGCCGACACCGGCACCGTGCGGGTCGCGAGCGGCGGCGGCACCCGCATGCCGGTGGCCACCACCGCCCATGCCAGGCCCAGCGCCGCCGCGCCGAGGAACACGCCCTCGGCGCCGTAGTGCTTCGCGAGCCACCCGCCGAGCGCCCCGCCCGCGAACAACCCGAACGCCTGCGTCGTATTGTAGACCCCGAGCGCGGTCGCCTTCGCGCGCGGCGGTGCGATGCGCGTGACGAGCGACGGGATCGCGGCCTCGAGCAGGTTGAAGGCGACGAAGAACCCGAGCAGCCAGGTGCCTATGGTAAGCAAGCCAGTGGCCCACCAGGTGAGCCCCAGCTGGACCGCCACGAGCAGCGCGATCGACCCCAGGAACAGCCGGCGCGACCGGCCGTGCCGCTCGGCGGCGAGCAGCGGCGGCAGCATGAGCGCGAACGACGCGAGCACGACGGGCAGGTAGACCTTCCAGTGCTCGGTCACCGCGAGGCCGCCCCGCTCGACCAGGAGCAGCGGCACGACGACGAACATCGCCATCTGCACGCTATGCAGCGCCAGGATGCCGAAGTTGAGCCGCAGGAGCTCGGCGTCCCGCAGTACGACGCCGAGCGACGCCGCGCCGAGATCCGGCCCGTGCGCGACGTGCTCCGCCGGCTCCGGCGGCACGCCCTTCAGGATCACCCAGATTCCCGCGAGCGCGAGGCCCCCGGTCAGGACGAAGATCCCGGCCATGCCGACCGCCTGGTACAGCGCCGGCGCGGCGACGAGGGACAGCGCGAAGACGAGGCCGATCGAGGCGCCGATGATCGCCATGGTCTTGGTGCGGTGCTCCTCGCGCGTGAGGTCGGCGGCGAGCGCCATCACCGCCGCGGAGATCGCGCCGGCGCCCTGGATGCACCGCCCGAGGATGGTGAGCCAGATGTCCTGCGCGGCGGCGGCGAGAAAGCTGCCGGCGGCGAACACCAGCAGCCCGAACACGATCACGCGCTTGCGGCCGAGGCGGTCCGCGGCCATGCCGTAGGGAATCTGCAGGCACGCCTGCGTGAGCCCGTACGCGCCGAGCGCGACCCCGACGAGCACGAGGTCGTCGCCCCCGCGCAGGCTCGGCGCGTGCACCGCGAACACCGGGAGGATCAGGAACAGCCCCAGCATGCGCAGGGCGAAGAGCGACCCGAGCGCGACCCCGGAACGGAGCTCTTGGGCCGACATCCGGCCGGCGGACAGCGGGATCTGCATCGGGAGAAGGCGGAGGGGCGCCGCCATGTTAGCAGGCGCGCCCGCGTGGTCCGCCGGGCAGGCCCGGAACCACCCGTTTCCGGCCTCCCGCCACGGCCCGGGGTGCGAAAAAGTGGCGCCGCGACCCGGGAATTTTGTATAGTCACGGGTTTCCTCCCCCCGCTTCCTCAGCGGCGAGCCATGGAATTCATCCGCATCCGCGGCGCACGCACGCACAACCTCAAGAACCTCGGCGTCGATCTCCCGCGCGAGCGGCTGATCGTGCTGACCGGGATCTCGGGCTCGGGCAAGAGCTCGCTCGCCTTCGACACGCTCTACGCCGAGGGGCAGCGCCGCTACGTCGAGTCGCTGTCGGCGTACGCGCGGCAGTTCCTCGAGCTGATGGAGAAGCCCGACGTCGACCTGATCGAGGGCCTGTCGCCGGCGATCTCGATCGAGCAGAAGGCCGCGAGCCACAACCCGCGCTCGACGGTCGGCACCGTCACCGAGATCCACGACTACCTGCGGCTCCTGTACGCCCGCGTCGGGACGCCCTACTGCCCCGACCACGCGCTCCCGCTCGACGCGCAGTCGGTCGCGCAGATGGTCGATCACGTGCTCGCGCTGCCCGCGGACACCAAGCTCATGATCCTCGCGCCGGTCGTCGCCGGGCGCAAAGGCGAGCAGACCGAGCTCCTCGACGAGCTGCGCGCCCAGGGCTTCGTGCGGGTGCGGATCGACGGCACGGTCCACGAGATCGACGCCCCGCCGAAGCTCGGCCGCACCACCAAGCACTCGATCGAGGTGGTCGTCGACCGGCTGAAGGTGCGCGCCGACCAGAAGCAGCGGCTCGCGGAGTCGTTCGAGACCGCGCTCCGCCACGCCGACGGCCGCGCGGTCGCGGTCGAAACCGGGGGTGAAAGCGACAGCGGGAAGGAGCACGTGTTCTCGGCGAAGTTCGCGTGCCCGGTGTGCGGCTACAGCCTCCCGGAGCTCGAGCCGCGTCTGTTCTCGTTCAACAACCCGATGGGCGCCTGCCCCGGGTGCGACGGGCTGGGCGCGATCCAGTTCTTCGATCCGAAGCGGGTGGTCGCGCACCCGGAGCTCGCGCTCGCGTCCGGCGCCATCAAGGGCTGGGACAAGCGCAACCAGTTCTACTTCCAGATGCTCGGGAGCCTCGCCGCGCACTTCAGGTTCGACGTCGAGCAGCCGTTCGAGAAGCTGCCGGAGAACGTGCAGCAGGCGGTCCTCTACGGCACCAAGGAGCCGATCGCCTTCGCCTATCTCAACGAGCGCGGCCGGGCGTTCGTGCGCGAGCACGCGTTCGAGGGCGTGATCCCCAACCTCGAGCGCCGCTACAAGGAGACCGACTCGATCGTCGTGCGCGAGGAGCTCGCGAAGTACTTGAACGTCAAGCCCTGTCCGCAGTGCGAAGGGACGCGGCTGAAGCGCGAGGCCCGGCACGTCAGAGTCGGGCCGAAGGGCGACGAGCGCGCGATCTACGAGGTGAGCGCGCTGCCGCTCCACGCGGGCCTCGAGTTCTTCCGCGGCCTCGAGCTCGAGGGCGGCAAGCGCGCGGTCGCCGAGAAGATCGTGGGCGAGATCGCGGCGCGCCTCACCTTCCTGGTGAACGTCGGGCTCGACTACCTCTCGCTCGACCGCGCGGCCGAGACGCTCTCCGGGGGCGAGGCGCAGCGCATCCGGCTGGCGTCGCAGATCGGCTCCGGGCTGACCGGCGTCATGTACGTGCTCGACGAGCCGTCGATCGGCCTGCACCAGCGCGACAACGGGCGCCTCCTCGCCACGCTGAAGCACCTGCGGGACCTCGGCAACACCGTGATCGTCGTCGAGCACGATGAGGAAGCGATCCGCGCCGCCGACCACGTCGTCGACATGGGGCCCGGCGCGGGCGAGCACGGCGGCGAGATCGTCGCGGAAGGCACGCCGGCCGACATCGAGGGCGCGGCGGCCTCGCTGACCGGCCAGTACCTCGCGGGCAAGCGCGCGATCGCGGTCCCGAAACGCCGCCACCCGCCGGATCACGCGCGGAGCCTCACTCTGCGCGGCGCGCGCGGCAACAATCTCAAGCGCGTCGATCTCGACCTGCCGGTGGGGCTGTTCGTCTGCGTGACCGGCGTCTCGGGCTCGGGCAAGTCGACGCTGATCAACGACACGCTCTACAACGGGGTCGCGCGCGAGCTCTACAGCGCCGCGGCCGAGCCCGCCCCGCACGACTCGATCGCCGGCCTCGAGCACTTCGACAAGGTGATCAGCGTCGACCAGAGCCCGATCGGGCGCACGCCGCGCTCCAACCCGGCGACCTACACCGGCCTGTTCACGCCCATCCGCGACCTGTACGCGGGCACCCCGGCGGCGCGCGAGCGCGGCTACGGGCCGGGACGGTTCTCGTTCAACGTCAAGGGCGGCCGCTGCGAGGCCTGCCAGGGCGACGGCGTCACCAAGGTCGAGATGCACTTCCTGCCCGACATCTACGTGCCCTGCGACGTGTGCCACGGCCGGCGCTACAACCGCGAGACCCTCGAGGTGCTGTACCGGGGCCGGAACATCCACCAGGTGCTGGCGATGACGGTGGCGCAGGCGGTCGAGTTCTTCGACGCCGTGCCGGCGGTGAAGCAGAAGCTCGCGACCCTGTCCGAGGTGGGGCTCGGCTACATCACGCTCGGGCAGCCGGCGACGACGCTCTCCGGCGGCGAGGCGCAGCGGGTGAAGCTCGCGCTCGAGCTCTCGAAGCGCGACACCGGCCGCACCCTCTACATCCTCGACGAGCCGACCACCGGGCTGCACTTCCACGACATCGATCTGCTGCTCGGGGTGCTGCACCGCCTGCGCGACCACGGCAACACGGTGGTCGTGATCGAGCACAACCTCGACGTCGTCAAGACCGCGGACTGGGTCGTGGACCTCGGGCCGGAGGGCGGGGACGGGGGCGGAACGATCATCGCGCAGGGCACGCCGGAAGCGGTCGCGCGGATCGAGGCGAGCTACACCGGGCGCTACCTCCGCGCCGTGCTCGGAAAGCGCGCGCCCGCGCGCAAGCTCGCCGCGCTGCAGGAATAGCGCGCCGCCGACCGCCGTCATTGCGCGGCGGTCGAGTTCGGTGCTAAAACAGTGGCGACCCGCGGGGACCGCACCACCGCAGGCAAGCAGCCAACCAGAGCGAGGAGGAAGCCATGCAACACCCGGCCCGCGTCGTTTATTCCGTGGTCGCCGCCCTTGCGCTCGCCGCCGGCGGCGCCATGGCGCAGACCTATCCCGACAAGCCGGTACGGATCATCAGCCCGTTCTCCGCCGGCGGTCCGGCCGACATCTACGCGCGGTATCTCGCCCAGCGGCTCGAGAAGCCGCTCGGCCAGTCGATCATCGTCGAGAACCGCGTGGGCGGCGGCGGGATCATCGGTGCGGATGCGGTCGCGAAATCGGCGCCCGACGGCTACACGCTGCTGGTCATGTCGAACACCCACACGGTCAACGAGTCGCTCTTCACCAAGAAGCCGTACAAGCTGATGACCGACCTCGTGCCGATCTCGCCGATCAACTACTCCGACCTGCTGCTCATCGTGCATCCGTCGGTCCCGGCGAAGGACCTCAAGGAGCTGCTCGCCCTCGCCAAGGCCAAGCCGGGCGTGCTCAACTACGCCTCGTCCGGGCCCGGGACGCCGTATCACATGGCGGGCGAGCTGTTCAAGGCGATGGCCGGCGTCGACATCGTCCACGTGCCGCACAAGGAGAGCTCGGGGGCGCGCACGAGCGTCATGGGCGGCCAGGTGCAGATGATGTTCGACGCGATCACGGTCAGCGGGAAGCTGGCCGAGGCGGGCAAGGTCCGCGCGATCGCCACGAGCGGCCGGGCGCGCTCGGCGGTCACGCCGAACCTCCCGACGGTCGCGGAAGCGGGGGTCCCCGGCTACGAGGCGGTGATCTGGCTCGGACTGATGGCCCCGGCCGGCACGCCGAAGCCGATCGTCGACCGGCTGAACGCCGAGGTCCAGAAGGCGCTGGCGCAGCCCGACGTCAAGGCCGCCTGGGCCAAGCAGGGCGCGGTGCCGATGAGCATGACCGCGGACGAGTTCGGCAAGTTCCTCGCGCAGGACATCGAGAAGTGGGCGAAGGTGGTCAAGCTCGCCAACATGAAGGTCAACTGACGCGCGCGGTCAACGACCGAGCATCTCGGCCAGCCTGAGGGCGCCGCCGAGCAGGAACGCGAGGGCCAACGGCGCGAGACACAGGACCACGACCGCGAGCACCACGCGCGGACGTTGTCCGCGGGCGACGACCACCGTTCCGGCCAGGAGGTCGTGCAGCGCCTGCCGGCGCGCGGTGAAGGGTTGCATCAGGTAGCCGATCGCGAGCACGATCGATGAGACCCAGCGCCCCGCCCACCGCCCCGTGGCGCGGAGGAAGCTGACGCGCTGCATGTGGTCGGCCGTCAGCACCTGCAGGCGGAACGCGCGCTTGCCGAACGTCGCACCCCCCGGGCTCGACTCCATCAGGGAGAAGTACAGCCAGCCGACGGCCAGCGCCACCGCCGCCGCGAGCGCCGGTGCGACCATGCCGCCGCCGCGCGCGGTTGACGCGAGCACCGCCAGTCCGAGCGCGAGGCCGACGATGCCGAGGAGGGCCGCATCGATCGCCGCCGCGGCGAGTCGCACCCAGAACCCGGCATAGGCGATCTGGCTTCCGGGCAGCGCCGCGAGATCGTCGACGACGCGCAACCCCGCCGCCCGGCGGGGCGACGCCCCCGGCCGGGAGGACGGCCCCGCCTCGGCCCCCAGGTGCGCGAACACCTGGTAGATCGGGACGCCCTCGCGCATCCCCTGGACCCAGAGCAGGTCCGTCGGCCGGATGGTGCCGAGCTCCACGGCCTCGAGGATCTCGCTCTCCTCGTACGGGCCGCGACGCTCGCCGTGGTGCGTCACCCAGAACTGCTTCATCGGGCCGATCCCCTTGAGCAGCGAACTCTACAACGCCGCGCGCGGGTTTTGGCTACGATGCGCGGACGCTCCAGGAGACCGAGATGACGCGCAAGGCAAACGCGGCGCTCTGCCGCGAGGTCGGAAAACCGGTGGTCGTCGAGGAGATCGCGGTCGCGGCGCCGCGGCGCGGCGAGGCGCTGGTGAAGATCGCCGCCTGCGGGGTCTGCCACAGCGACCTTTCGGCGGCGAACGGCACGATCGCGATGCAGCTCCCGCTCGTGCTCGGTCACGAGGCGGCCGGCGTCGTCGTCGAGGTCGGCGAGGACGTCGCCGAGCTCGCGCCCGGCGACCACGTCGTGAGCTCGTTCGTGAACATGTGCGGCAAGTGTCGCTGGTGCACGACGGGCAGGCCGCAGCTGTGCGACATGGCCGCGAAGACCCTGTATACGCTCCCCGACGGCACCACCCCCGTGCGCGACGCCTCGGGACAGCCGGTCTACGTCTTCTCCGCGTGCGGCGTCATGGCCGAGTACGCGACGCTCTCGGTCGACAACCTGGTAAAGATCGACCGGGACATTCCGCTCGACCGCGCGGCGCTCGTGAGCTGCGGCGTGATGACCGGCGTCGGCGCGGTGTTCAACACCGCCCGGGTCGAGCCGGGCACCGCGGTCATGGTGATCGGCACCGGCGGCGTCGGTCTCAACGTGATCCAGGGCGCCGCGATCGCGGGTGCTTACCCGATCGTCGCGGTCGACGTCGCCGACGCGAAGCTCGACCTCGCGCGCAGCTTCGGCGCGACCCACGTGATCAACGGCGCCAAGGAGGAGAACGTCGTGCGGGCGGCGAAGAAGCTCACCGGCGGCGGCCCCGACTACTGCTTCGAGTGCATCGGCCTGCCGCAGACGATCGACCAGGCGTTCCGCAGCCTGCGCAAGGGCGGCAAGGCGGTGGTCGTCGGCGTCACGCGCGCCGAGGAGAGCGTCGCGGTGCGCCCGGTCTCGCTCACCTTCGAGGAGAAGACCCTCACCGGCAGCTACTTCGGCTCGGCCCGGCCGCGCGCGGATTTTCCGCGGCTGCTCGCGCTTTACCGCGCCGGACGGCTGAAGCTCGACGAGCTCATCACGCACCGGTACTCGATCGGCGAGGCGCCGCAGGCCTTCGCCGACCTCGAGGCCGGCCGGAACGCCCGCGGGGTCATCGTCTTTCCGCTGACGGCCTAGGTTCCGATCACCCCGCCGTCGCGCCTGCGGATCACCACCGTCGCCGAGCGCGGCCGGCCGTTCGGGTCGAAGTCGGGCCAGTTCGAGCCGGTGCGCGGCGCGTCCGGATCGCTGATCGCGCCCGGGATCTCGCCCGGGTGCTGGATGTTCACGAACGCCGTGCGGCCGTCGGGGGTGGTCGTGAAGCCGGTGATCTCGCAGCCGCGCGGACCGACGAGGAAGCGCTTGAAGACGGCGGTGGCGGGGTCGGCGGCCAGCACCTGGTTGTTGCCGAGGGGGGCGTAGTCGCCCCGGTTGAGCGCGCCCGGCGAGACGTCGGTCTGCACCCAGAGCACGCCGCGCCGGTCGAACCACAGCCCGTCCGGGGCGCCGAACGCGTCGCCCTTGAACCGGCCGCGCTGCGCGGGATCGGAATTCCCGGGCACGCCGCCGAGCGCGAAGAGGTCCCAGCGAAAGCGCGTCGCCGCCACGTCGTCGCCGTCCTCCCGCCAGCGAAGGATGTGACCGAACAGGTTGTTCGCGCGCGGGTTCGCGGCGTCCGGGCGCGGCCGGCCCGGCCGCCCCCGCTCCGCGCTGTTGGTGAGCGTCACGTAGACCTCCCGGGTCGCGGGATGAACCGCACACCATTCGGGCCGATCCATCGGCGACGCGCCCGCCCGGTCGGCCGCCTGACGCGCCTTGATCAGCACGTCGGCCTGGCTCGCGAATCCGTTCGCGGCGGTGAGGCCGTGCTGCCCGTGCTCGAGCGCGAGCCACTCGCCGGTGCCGTCCGGGTCGAACCGCGCCGCGTACAGCGTGCCGTCGTCGAGGAGCCCGCGGTTCGCGTCGCGGCGCGCCGGATCCCAGGGTCGCCGCGTCACGAACTTGTAGACGTACTCGAACGCCTCGTCGTCGCCCATGTAGAAAGCGATCCGGCGGTCGGGGCCGACCGCCGGGCACGCGCCTTCGTGCTTCATGCGGCCCAGCGCCGTGCGCTTCACCGGCCGCGACGCCGGGTCGTACGGGTCGATCTCCGCGATCCAGCCGAAGCGGTTCGGCTCGCGGGGGTGCCGGGCGACGTCGAAGCGCTCGTCGTGGCGCTCCCAGCCGTAGCCGCGGCCCTTGCCGATGCCGTAGCGCCGATGCTCCGGCGTGACCGCCCCGGCGTTCGCGAAGAAGAAGTTCCAGTTCTCCTCGCAGGTGAGATAGGTCCCCCACGGCGTCCACCCGTTCGCGCAGCCGTTGAAGGTGCCGAGGACCTCGCGGCCGCTCGGATCGAACGCGGTCTTCATCGCGTCGGCGCCGGCCGCGGGGCCGGCGATCGTGCACGGCGTGCGCGCGGTGATCCGCCGCGCGTAGCGCGACGGGCGCACGATCTGCCAGCGCCCGTCCTCCGACCGCACCTCGATGATCGATACGCCCACGGCGGCCTGGGCCTTGCGGACCTTCTCGGCGCTCCAGGTCCGCCGGCCGTCCGGATGCAGCAGGCCGTCGTCGAGGTACTCGTGGTTGATCGCGAGCAGGCCGTGCGCCGACGACTCGGCGCCGTACGGCAACGGGAAGAACCACATGCCGTCGTGGTGCATCCCCGCCTGGGCTTCCTGCTCGGCGGCGGTGTTCGAGGCGTCCAGCCTGAAGGCCGGCATGTTGCCGGGAATGCCGACCGGATCGCCCCAGCGGAAGAGCACCGTTGCCTCGTGGTCCGGCGCGAGCTTCAGCGCGTCGTCGGAGGACGGTGCGATCGGGGTGAAGCCGATCGGCACCGGGCCGGCGCTCGGCGCGGCCGTGCAGCCGACGCCCGGCAACGCGGCCGCCACGGCCGCCGCAAGGCCGCCTTTGAGGAAGTCGCGGCGCACGAGGCGTGCGGCGAGGATCGCCGAGAAAGGTGTCGTCGCGGATCGGTCCGTCATGGTTGACGCGAGGGGCACGCCGTCGAGGGCGCGAATACTACGCTCGAATCCGCTCGCGTAACATCCGCTCGATGCGCGACCTCTCGCCATCCGCCCGCTCCGCATCGCGGGAGGAATCCGCGGCCGGCGGCCGGATGCACCGCGTCGTCGTGGTCGGGGGCGGCGCGGGCGGGCTCGAGCTCGCCACCCGTCTCGGCGACAAGCTCGGCAAGCGCGGGAAGGCGGATGTCACGCTGATCGACAAGGCGCGCACCCACCTGTGGAAGCCGCTGCTGCACGAGGTCGCCGCGGGCAGCATGGACTTCGCGGTGCACGAGCTCGACTACCTCGCGCAGTCGCACTGGCACCACTTCCGCTATCGCGTCGGCGAGATGATCGGGCTCGACCGGGCGCGGCGCGAGGTGCACGTGGCGCCGTACTTCGACGAGGAAGGCAACGAGGTCACGCCGGCCCGCCGGGCCGGCTACGACACGCTGATCGTCGCCGTCGGCAGCATGACCAACGACTTCGGCACGCCCGGCGTCCCTGAGCACGCGCTGCGGCTCGATGAGCCGCACCAGGCCGGGCGCTTTCACCGCCGCCTCGTGAACGCCTGCATCCGGGCGCACACCCAGACCGAGCCGCTGCGGCCCGGCCAGCTGCACGTGGCGATCATCGGCGCCGGCGCGACCGGCGTTGAGCTCGCCGCCGAGCTGCACAAGTCGACGCGCGAGCTCGTCGCCTACGGCTTCGACCGCATCGACCCGGAAAAGGACGTCAAGATCAACGTGATCGAGGCCGCCGATCGCATCCTGCCGGCGCTACCCGGGCGCCTGTCGGAGGCCGCGACCAAGCTCCTGCGCGGGCTCGGCGTGCTCGTGCACACCTCGTCGCGCGTGGCGGAGGTGCTGCCGGACGGCGCGAAGCTCGCGAGCGGACGCGTCATCCCGGCGGAGCTCGTCGTGTGGGCCGCGGGCGTCAAGGCGCCCGACTTCCTGAAGGATCTCGACGGGCTCGAAACCAACCGGATCAACCAGCTGGTCGTGTTTCCCACGCTGCAGACCACCCGGGACCCGGACATCTTCGCGATCGGCGACTGCGCATCGTGCCCATGGGAAGGGCGCGACACGACGGTGCCGCCGCGCGCGCAGGCCGCGCACCAGCAGGCCTCGCACATGGTGAAGCAGCTGAAGCGGCGGCTCGCCGGCAAAGCGCTCGAGGCGTTCCGCTACCGCGACTTCGGGTCGCTGGTCTCGCTCGGCGAGTACTCCACGGTCGGCAGCCTGATGGGCGCGCTGGTCGGCGGCGCCCTGTTCGTGGAGGGCTACTTCGCGCGCCTGATGTACGTGTCGCTCTACAAGATGCACGAGCTCGCCCTGCACGGCTTCTGGAAAGTCGCCCTCGAGACCCTGGCGCGGATGATCACGCGGCGCACCGAGCCGCCGGTGAAGCTGCATTAGCGGGACGCGCGCCTTTGGACAAGCCGCACAGACCTACATAGAATCCAGCCTGTGGCGGCCCGCCGGAGCATCCACAGAACGCGGCGCCAAACACGAGGAGACCCATCATGCGCAGACTTGCACTTCCGGTCGCCGCGGCGCTCGCGCTGGCGGCGGCGCAGCCGGCCGCGTCGCAGGAGCTGACCGGCACCCTGAAGAAAATCAAGGACACCGGCACGATCACGCTCGGCCACCGCGACTCGTCGATCCCGTTCTCGTACTACGACGACAAGCAGCAGGTCGTCGGGTACGCCCTCGACATCTGCATGCGGATCGTCGACGCGATCAGGGCCGAGCTGAAAGTGCCGAAGATCGACGTGAAGCTGAACCCGGTGACCTCGGCGACGCGCATCCCGCTGATGGCGAACGGCACCATCGACCTCGAGTGCGGCTCGACCACCAACAACCTCGACCGGCAGAAGCAGGTGGCGTTCACGATCACCCACTTCGTGACCGCGAACCGCTTCGTCGCCAAGAGGGCGTCTAAGATCAACCGGCTCACCGACCTCAAGGGCAAGACCGTCGTCTCGACCGCCGGCACCACCAACATCAAGTGGGCCACCGAGGAGAACACCAAGCGCAACCTCGGCATGAACATCATTGCGGCGAAGGACCACGCCGAGGCGTTCCTGATGGTCGACACCGGGCGCGCGGCGGCGTTCTTCATGGACGACATCCTGCTCTACAGCCTGGTAGCCAACGCGCGCAACCCCGGCGACTGGCTGATCGGCTCGGAGGCGTACACGATCGAGCCGTACGGGATCATGCTGCGGCGCGACGACCCGGCGTTCAAGAAGGTCGTCGACAACGCGGTGACGCAGCTCTACAAGAGCGGTCAGATCAACGCGATCTACGACAAGTGGTTCCTGAAGCCGGTGCCCCCCAAGGGCATCAACCTGAACGTGCCCATGAGCGCGCAGTTCAAGAAGGTCCTCGCCAAGCCGACCGACTCGGGCGATCCGGCGACGTACCAGTGACGGTCCAGCAGTAGCCCGGGGCGAAGGCGGCTCGGCCCCCGCGCGCCCCGCGGCCGCCCGCCGCGCCCCGCAGCAGCACCCGGCAGGGAGGAACGGCTCGCGTGAAGTACAACTGGAACTGGGGCATCTTCTGGCAGCCTGCCGCCGACGCGAGCGGGACCTGGCTGCAATACCTCCTCGCCGGGCTCGTCTGGACCCTCGGCACCGCGCTCGCTGCCTGGGTCGTCGCCCTCGTCATCGGCTCGGCGGTCGGCGTGCTGCGGACCACGCCGGTCAAGTGGGCGGTCCGGCTCGGCAACGCCTACGTCGAGCTGTTCCGGAACGTCCCGCTGCTGGTGCAGATGTTCCTGTGGTTCTTCGTGCTGCCCGAGCTCGTGCCGCAGGGCGCTGGCGAGTGGATCAAGCAGATGCCGCCGCCATGGTCGGCGTACCTCCCGGCGGTGCTGTGTCTCGGGTTCTACACCTCGGCGCGCGTCGCCGAGCAGGTGCGCGCCGGGATCCAGTCGCTGCCGCGCGGCCAGGGGATGGCCGGCACGGCCATGGGGCTCACGTTGCCCCAGTGCTACCGCTACGTGCTGCTGCCGCAGGCGTACCGGATCATCATGCCCCCGCTCACCTCCGAGTTCCTCAACATCATCAAGAACTCGGCGGTTGCGCTGACGATCGGGCTCATGGAGCTGACCGCCCGCGCCCGATCGATGCAGGAGTTCACCTTCCAGGTGTTCGAGGCGTTCACCGCGGCGACGATCATCTACATCCTGGTGAACATCGTCATCGTGCTCGGCATGCGCTGGCTCGAGAAGCGGATCGCCGTGCCGGGGCTGATCGCCGCCGGCGGCGCCCCGCAGGCCGGGCATTAGGCGGATCCGGTCGTGTTCACCGGATTCGACTTCGACGTCATCCAGCGCTCGGCCGGCTATCTGTTCCGGGAGGGCATGACCTTCACGCTCACCCTCACCGTGATGGCCATGACCACCGGCATCGTGCTCGGCACCGCGCTCGCGATGATGCGGCTGTCGAGCTTCCGCGTGCTCGCGATGCTCGCCGGCGGGTACGTGAACCTGATGCGCTCGATCCCGCTGGTGCTGGTGATCTTCTGGTTCTACTTCCTCGTGCCGTGGCTGGGCGGCTGGCTGATCGGCGCGAACGCGCCGATCCAGGTCGGCGCGTTCATGTCCTCGTTCATCACCTTCACGCTGTTCGAGGCGGCGTACTACTGCGAGATCATGCGCGCCGGCATCCAGTCGATCCCGCGCGGCCAGGTATGGGCAGGCTACGCGCTCGGCCTGAACTACTGGCAGACGATGGGACACATCGTGCTGCCGCAGGCGTTTCGCAACATGCTGCCGATCCTGCTCACGCAGACGATCATCCTGTTCCAGGACACCTCGCTCGTGTACGTGCTCTCGATCACCGACTTCCTCGGCGCGGCGAGCAAGGTCGCGCAGCGCGACGGGCGCCTGGTGGAGATGTACCTCTTCGTCGCCGTGGTCTACTTCGTCATCAGCTATTTCCTGTCCTATCTCGTGAAGCGGCTGCAGGCGCGGATCGCCGTGCCCGGCCGGATGTAGCCGGAGCCGCCATGGCGATGATCGAGATGAAGAACGTGAGCAAGTGGTACGGCAGCTTCCAGGTGCTCGCCGATTGCACGACCAACGTCGACAAGGGCGAGGTGGTGGTGGTCTGCGGGCCGTCGGGCTCGGGCAAGTCGACGCTGATCAAGTGCGTGAACGCGCTCGAGCCGTTCCAGAAGGGCGACGTCGTCGTCGACGGCATCTCCCTCTCCGACCCGAAGACCGACCTGCCGAAGCTGCGCGCCCGGGTCGGCATGGTGTTCCAGCACTTCGAGCTCTTCCCGCACATGTCCGTGAGCAACAACCTCGCGCTCGCGCAGGTGAAGGTGCTCGGCCGGTCGAAGGACGAGGCCACCGCGCGCGGCATGAAGTATCTCGAGCGGGTCGGCCTCATGGAGCATGTCCACAAGTACCCGGGCCAGCTTTCCGGAGGACAGCAGCAGCGCGTCGCCATCGCGCGCGCGCTCTCGATGGATCCGATCGCGATGCTCTTCGACGAGCCGACCTCGGCCCTCGACCCGGAGATGATCAACGAGGTGCTCGACGTCATGGTCGGACTCGCCCAGGAGGGCATGACCATGATGGTGGTCACGCACGAGATGGGCTTCGCGCGCAAGGTAGCGAACCGCGTCATCTTCATGGACCGGGGAGAGATCGTCGAGGACGCGAAGAAGGACGACTTCTTCGGCAAGCCCCGCTCCGAGCGCGCGGTCCAGTTCCTGTCCAAGATCCTGCATCACTGACGTCCCGGGCGAGCCCCGGGCCCGAGCGCGCGGCGCAGTTCCTGCCGGGCATCCCCGGTCATTTGACCGGGACCGGCCGCGGGGGCATCCTTTCCGCCGGGGAGCCCGTCGCAGACCGCGCGCACGCGCATGACCACGCCATCCCAGCTCGGCAAGTACGAGGTCACCGAGGTGCTCGGTACCGGCGCCATGGGCGTCGTGTACAAGGGCTTCGACCCCGGCATCCGGCGCATCGTCGCGATCAAGACCATCCGCCGCGAGCTGATCACCGGCGACCGACCGGCGGGCGCGATGCTGGCCCGCTTCCGCAACGAAGCGCGGGCCGCTGGCAGGCTCGCGCATCCCGGCATCGTCGCGGTGTACGACTATGGCGAGGATGCCGAGGTCGCCTACATCGCGATGGAGTACGTCGAAGGCAACTCGCTCCGGGAGTACTTCGGCCGCGGCGCGCGGTTCGGCGAGCGCGACGCCGTTTCCATCATGTCGCAGCTGCTGGAGGCGCTCGCGCACGCGCACGAGCGCCGGGTGTGGCACCGCGACATCAAGCCGGCGAACCTCATCGTCATGATGAACGGCCGGGTGAAGGTCGCGGATTTCGGCATCGCCCGGATCGAGGCGTCCGACCTGACGCAGACCGGCGCGGTGATGGGCTCGCCTGGCTACATGGCGCCGGAGCAGTACGCGGCGCGGGAAATCGACCACCGCGCCGACCTCTTCGCCGCGGGCGTGGTCTTCTACCAGCTGCTGACGAACACCAAGCCCTTCGTCGGCACCCAGGAGCAGATCGCCTACGCCGTCTGCCACACCCAGGCGCCGAAGCCCTCGGCGGTCGACCCGGGGCACGCCTGGCAGCGCTACGACGCGATCCTCGCGACCGCGCTCGCGAAGAAGCCCGAGGAGCGCTACCAGAGCGCCGACGCGTTCCTCGCGGCGACTCTCGACGCGCACGCTGCGCCGGTGAGCCCGGCGGTCTCGGAGGAGACGATCATCACCGAGATCCTGAGGCCGGCCGCGGCCCTGGATCCGAGCAGCCCGTCGCGTCCGCAGAGCCGTGCGCCGCGGCGGGCGGAACCGTCACCCGCCGCGTCGCCGCGCGTGAAAGCGCCGCAACCCTGGGTCTGGGCGATCGCCGCCGGAATCGTCGTGCTCGTCACTGCGGCCGGCGTGTGGCAGGCCGTCTCGCGCAAGGCGGCGCCACCGCCGGGTCCGGCCGCGCCCGTCGCCGCTGCGCCCGCAGCCCCGGCGCAACCGACGACGACGCCCTCGGATCGGGAAACGGTGTTCTGGGAATCGGTGCGCAACAGCACCCGCCGCGTGGAGCTCGAGGCCTATCTCGCGAAGTATCCCAACGGCACGTTCGCCCCGCTCGCGCGGGCCCGGATCGCGGCGCTCGCCGCCGCCGCGGCGG
>JBOIFD010000062.1:0-8845 GCA_050741515.1 Burkholderiales bacterium | reverse complement strand
ATCGCGAACGCGACCGCCACCGCCATCGCGCCCACGGCGCCCGCGACCTTGGCGGCGAACGCGGCCCAACCGGGCCGCGGCCGGAAGATCTCGCGCCGGCGCAGGCCCCGATAGAGCAGCGCCGCGTTGAGGCACGCGCCGAGCGAGATCGCCAGCGCGAGCCCGGCATGCCTGAGCGGCCAGATGAGGGCGGCGTTCATGGCCTGGGTGGCGGCGAGCGTGACGAGGGCGATCTTCACCGGCGTCCGGATGTCCTGGCGCGCGTAGAACCCGGGGGCGAGCACGCGCACGACGATCAGCCCGAGCAGCCCGACGCTGTAGGCGATGAGCGCTCGTCGCGTCATCAGGAGGTCGTCGACGCCGAAGGCGCCGTAGAAGAACAGCGTGGCGACCAGCGGCGTCGCCAGGATGGCGAGCGCCGCGGCCGCGGGAACGGCGAGCAGAAACGCGAGCCGCAGGCCCCAGTCGAGGAGGCTCGAATACTCGTCGGCCGCTCCTCCGGCGTGGAGCTTCGCGAGGCTCGGAAGCAGGATCGTCCCGAGCGCGACGCCGAGCAGCCCGGTCGGGAACTCCATCAGCCGGTCGGCGTAGTAGAGCCAGGACACGCTCCCGGTCTGGAGGAACGAGGCGAAGATCGTGTTGAGGAGCAGGCTGATCTGCGCCACCGACACGCCGACCACCGCCGGACCCATCAGGATGAGGACGCGCCGCACGCCCGGGTCCCCGAGCGCGAGGCTCGGGCGGGGCAGCATGCCGATTCGCGCGAGGAACGGCACCTGCAGCGCGAGCTGCAGCACGCCGCCCGCGAGCACGGCCCAGGCGAGCACGAGCACCGGGGGATCGAAGTACGGCGCCAGGAACAACGCGCCGACGATGAACGCCACGTTGAGCGCCGTGGGAGTGATCGCCGGGACGGCGAAGCGGCTCCAGGTGTTCAGGACGCCCGCGGCGAGCGACACGAGCGAGATGAACAGGATGTACGGGAAGGTGATTCGCAGCATCGTCACCGTGAGCTCGAACTTCTCCGGCGTCGCGGCGAACCCCGGGGCGCTGACGTAGACGATCACCGTGGCGGCGGCGACGCCGAGCGCGACCGCCGCCGCGAGCGCGAGGAAGAGCGCCGTGGCGACCCGATCCACGAGCTGCTTCGTTGCGTCGGCGCCGTGCCGCGACTTGTACTCGGCCAGGATCGGCACGAAAGCCTGGGAGAACGCGCCTTCGGCGAACAGCCGCCGGAGCAGGTTCGGAATCCGGAACGCCACGAAGAAGGCGTCGGTGGCGAGCCCGGCGCCGAACATCCCGGCGATGACCGCGTCGCGGACGAAGCCGAGGACGCGGGACACGAGGGTCATCCCGCTGACGGTGGCGAGCGCCCGCGCGAGGCTCAAACCGGGTCCTTCGGCGCGCGACGGGAGGGATGGCGGATCACCGCCGGCGATTATACGGGTGGGGCGCGATAAGCCCTTGTATTCGCTTGCGCGAGCCGCGCATTGCGCCTACAATCCGCGCCTTTTCCGAGCCCTGGAGCCCATGGCCAACACCGCCCAGTCGCGCAAGCGCGCCCGCCAGTCCGAGAAGCGCCGCGAGCACAATGCCGCGCTCCGCACCGCCTTCCGCAGCGCCGTGAAGAAGGTGCAGAAGGCGATCGCCGCCGGCGACAAGGCCGGCGCCGCGCGCCTCTTCGGCGCGGCGACGAGCGCCCTCGATCGCATCGCCGACAAGAAGGTGATCCACAAGAACAAGGCGGCGCGGCACAAGCGCCGGCTGGCGTCCGAGATCAAGGCGCTCGCCTGAACGCCGGGCGCGGGCGCGGGGCACGCGCCGCCCGGGCCGGACCCTCGCCCTCCTCCCGCGCGCACAGCTCTCCAGGGACCGCCCGCCCTCGCGCCGCATGCGCAAGCCCGTCAGCCGCGTGCTCGTCGTCAACGACGAGCCGCTCGTCCTCCGCGAGTTCGTGAAGGGCCTGAACGCCGCGGCGCGATCGCTCGAGAATCCGCTCGGCCTCGCCTTCGCCGGCGCCACCAGCGGGCGCGACGCGCTCGCTGCGGTCGAGCAGGACGTCGACATCCAGGCGGCGGTGGTCGACGACAAGCTCTACACGGTCGACGCCAAGAACTCGAAGCAGCAGCAGCAGATGTCGGCGCTCGAGCTCGTCCAGCGGCTCAACCGCTTCCGGCCGGAGCTCGACGTGTACATCCTCATCGCGCAGGAGCACGAGGACGAGGTCGTGGACACCCTGTTCGCGGAGTCGGTCGACGGCTACTTCTACCGCGAGGAGCGCGACTACCGCGGCATGTACCGCATCCTCAACGCGCAGATCCAGGAGCGCGCGCGCACCCCGTTCTACGACCAGCTCAAGAACTACGTCTGGATGGCCAAGGACTCCTGGCACACGCCCGGCCACTCGTCCGGCGAGTCCCTGCGCGGCAGCCCGTGGATCAACGACTTCTACGACTTCATGGGCGAGCACATCTTCGACGCCGATCTCTCGGTCTCGGTGCCGATGCTCGACTCGCTCATGGAGCCGCGGGGCGTGATCGCCGAGGCGCAGACCATGGCGGCGAAGGCGTTCGGCGCGCGGCGCACGTTCTTCGCGACCAACGGCACGTCCACCGCGAACAAGGTCATCTTCCAGACCATCCTCGCGCCGGGCGAGAAGCTGCTGCTCGACCGCAACTGCCACAAGTCGGTGCACCACGGCGTGGTGCTGTCCGGCGCCCACCCGATCTACCTGAACTCGTCGGTGAACAAGGCCTACGGGATCTACGGCCCGGTGCCGAAGAATACGATCTTCCAGGCGATCGAGGCCCACCCGGACGCCGAGGCGCTAATCCTCACCTCCTGCACCTACGACGGGTTCCGCTACGACCTGAAGCCGATCGCGGACAAGGCGCACGCGCACGGCATCCGGGTGATCATCGACGAGGCGTGGTACGGGTTCGCGCGGTTTCACCCGGAGTTCCGGCCGACCGCGCTCGAGGCCGGCGCGGATTACGCGACCCAGTCGACCCACAAGGTCATGAGCGCGTTCTCGCAGGCGAGCATGATCCACGTGAACGACCGCGCGTTCAACGAGCACCTGTTCCGCGAGAATTTCAACATGCACACGTCGACGTCGCCGCAGTACGCGATGATCGCGAGCCTCGACGTGGCGCGGAAGCAGATGGTCATGGAGGGCTACAAGCTGCTCGCGCGGACGCTCGCGCTCGCGCAGGAGCTCCGGAGCCAGATCAACTCGACCGGCGTGTTCCGGGTGCTCGATCTCGACGAGCTCCTGCCCGAGGAGGTCAGGCACGACGGCATCCGGCTCGACCCGACCAAGGTCACGGTCGACATCTCGACCTGCGGCTACACGGTCGAGGACCTGCAGCGCGAGCTGTTCACGCGCTTCAACATCCAGGTCGAGAAATCGACCTTCAACACGCTGTCGCTGCTGCTGACGATCGGGACGACGCGCAGCAAGGTGTCGCGGCTCTACGACGCGCTGATGCGCATCGCCCGCGAGGGCCGCGCGCCCCGGCGCCTCTACCAGGCCCCCGACATCCCCGAGTTCACGCGGCTCGGGTTCCTCCCGCGCGACGCGTACTACTGCGGCGGCGAGGCGCTGCCGATCCTCGACGAGAAGGATCAGGTCAACCGCGCGCTCGTCGACCGCGTCTGCACCGACCAGATCACCCCTTACCCGCCCGGGATCCCGGTGCTCGTGCCGGGCCAGGTCGTCACGCGGGAGATCGTCGACTACCTCGCCGGGCTCCTGCGCTCGCAGAAGCAGATGGAGCTGCACGGCATCCTGCACGACGGGTACATCCCCTGCCTGAGGGTGCTGACGTCGGCCGAAGAGCGCGGCCTGCACCGGATCGCCTGAGCCGCTCCTTACGTTGTCCGCCGTGTCGAGGGAACGACGCGGGTGTCGTGCCGAAAAGTGCCGCCAAATGAGGCCGTTGCGTTGCCCTTGTGAGGGAAATCTGCTATACGTCGCCTAACTGTTTGATCGCGGGGGAGCTATGGCGGCGGCGAACGGCACGGTCAAGTACGGGTTCCGCATCCGGACGCGCACCGGGATGGTCGTCGAGAACCTGACGATCCACGGCCGCGACGAAGCCGACGCCGAGCGCAAGCTCCGCCAGATGTACCTCCACTGCCAGGTCCTCGATTGCCGCACCGTCGGCGGGCCGCGCAAGTCCGAGCCGGTCTCGTTCGAGGACGTCGTCTCGCTGGTCACCAAGTAGGGCCGGCGCCGCTGCACTGGCGCTGGCGTTCCCCGGCGGGAGACGTGCGCAGGCACGGTCTCCCGAGCTCCCGGCTCACTCCCGGCGAAAGCCGGGATCCAGGGACGTCCTAGACCTCCAGAAACCCGGCCGCGAGGAGCTCTTCCAGCAGCGCCTCGTAGTCCCGTGCCCCGCGGCCCTTCGGGTCGTGGGCGAAGACGTCCTGGCGGTGGAACGGGCTCTCGGCGAGCCCGACGCTCTCCCCGATCCGCGTCCGGCAGAGCTCGTCCCCGAAGCGGTTCCGCAGCGTCGCCTCGATCTCGTGGCCCATCTTCCGCCGCGAGTCGAAGCGCGTGAGCACGTAGCGGCGCTCGACGCGCTTCTTCAGCACGTGCTCGAGCGCCTTCAGCGTGCTCTCGAGCGCCAGCGCGCCCTTGAGGGCGAGAAAGTCCGCCGAGACGGGGACGAGGACCTTGTCGGCGGCGAACAGCCCGGAGAGCGAGAGCACGCCGAGCAGCGGGCAGCAGTCGATGAAGACCGCCCGGCCGTTGCCGCCGCCCGCGTACGCGTCCAGTCCGTCCCTGAGGCGGTAGAGGATGCGCGGCCCCTTGCCGAACAGCGAGTCGACCTTCATGAGCTCGGAGTGCGCGGGGATCAGCTCGCCGCGGCCCTCGGCTGACGCCAGGGCCACGGGTCGCGCGAGCTCCCGCAGCGGCTTCGACTCGTTGTAGTAGGCGAACACGCTGTCGGCGGAGCCCTCGGCGGGCCCCAGGACGTGCGACAGGTGCGCCTGCGCGTCGAGATCGAGGAGCAGCGGCGTGAGCTTGCGCCGGGCGAGCGCGGCACCGAGGTTGAGCGCGGTGGTGGTCTTCCCGACCCCGCCCTTCTGGTTGAAGACCGCGAGGCGCGTCATCGTGGGGGGATTCTATGCGCTCGGCGACTCGCCGCCCGTGCCAGGGGCGAACGAGAGGGCGTGTGCTAACATCGCGCGCACCAGGAGCTTACGGCGGCGAGAGCCGCCGTTTTGCGTTTGTCTTTTGCGTTTGTCGGGTCTTCGATGGCCGCGCACCTCATGAACACCTACGCCCGGCTGCCGGTCGCGTTCGCGCGCGGCGACGGCGTGTGGCTGTGGGGCGAGGACGGCAAGCAGTACCTCGACGCGCTGGCCGGCATCGCCGTCTCCGGCCTCGGCCACGCCCATCCGCGGCTCGTCCGCGCGATCGCCGACCAGGCGGCGAAGGTCATCCACACCTCGAACCTCTACGAGATCCCGCTCCAGAGCGAGCTCGCCGGCCGGATCTGCGCGCTCTCCGGCATGGACGAGGTGTTCTTCTGCAACTCCGGCTCGGAGGCGAACGAGACGGCGATCAAGCTCGCGCGGCTCTACGGCCACCAGAACGGCGTATCGAGCGCGGCGATCATCGTCATGGAGCACGCCTGGCACGGGCGCACGCTCGCGACGCTCTCCGCGACCGGCAGCCGCAAGGCGCAGGCGGGGTTCGAGCCGCTCGTCCCGGGGTTCATCCGGGTGCCCTACAACGACGAGCAGGCGGTGCGCCACGCTGCGGACGCCAACCGCAACATCGTCGCGGTGCTCGTCGAGGTCCTGCAGGGCGAAGGCGGCATCAACGTCGCCGACCGCGACTACGTGCGCTTCCTCCGCCAGCTCTGCGACGAGCGCAAGTGGCTGATGATGATCGACGAGGTCCAGAGCGGCCTCGGCCGCACCGGCAAGTGGTTCGCGTTCCAGCACGCCGGCATCGTGCCGGACGTGATGATGCTGGCGAAAGGCCTCGGCTCGGGCCTGCCGATCGGCGCTTGCGTGGCGGCTGGCCGCGCAGCCGGCGTGTTCAAGCCCGGCAACCACGGGTCGACGTTCGGCGGCGGGCCGCTCGCGTGCGCCGCGGCGCTCGCCACGTTCGCGGTCATGCAGGACGAGGCGCTCGTCGAGCACGCCGGCCGCGTGGGCGAGCTGATCCGGGCCGGGTTCCGCGACGCGCTCGCCGGCGTGGCCGGGGTCGTGGAAATCCGCGGCCAGGGGCTCATGATCGGCATCGAGCTCGACCGCCCTTGTGGCGACCTCGTGAAGCGCGCGCTCGACGCGGGGCTGCTGATCAACGTCACCGCCGAGCGGGTGATCCGCCTGCTGCCGCCGCTCGTGATCCGGGAGGCGGAGGCGAAGCTCGTCGTCGAGCGGCTCGCGCCGCTCGTCAGGCGGTTCCTGGCCGGGTCGGCCTGAGGCGCTGGCGTGGCGACGCCGAAGCACTTCCTGCAGTTCAAGGACCTCGCGCGCGACGAGTTCGAGTACCTGTTCGCGCGCACCCGCTGGATCAAGGAGAAGTTCAAGCGCTACGAGCAGTACTGGCCGCTCGTCGATCGCACGCTGGTCATGATCTTCGAGAAGCAGTCGACGCGGACGCGGCTCTCGTTCGAGGCCGGAATGCATCAGCTCGGCGGCGCGGCGATCTTCCTCGCGACCCACGACTCGCAGCTCGGACGCGGGGAGGCGGTCGAGGACGCGGCGCAGGTGATCTCGCGCATGTGCGACCTGGTCATGATCCGGACCTTCGACCAGGCGATCGTCGAGCGCTTCGCGAGCCACTCGCGGGTGCCGGTGATCAACGGCCTCACCGACGAGTACCACCCGTGCCAGATCCTCGCCGATCTCCACACCTACATCGAGCGGCGCGGCTCGATCCGCGGGCGGACGGTGGCCTGGATCGGCGACTCGAACAACGTCTGCAACACCTGGTTGCAGGCGGCGGAAGTGCTCGACTTCAACCTGCACGTCTCGACCCCGCCGGGCTACGAGGTCGAGCCGGAGCGCGCCGGGCCGCTCGGGGCCGGCCGGTACGAGGCGTTCGCCGACCCGATGGCGGCGGTGCGCGGCGCCGACCTCGTCACCACCGACGTCTGGACGAGCATGGGCTTCGAGGACGAGGCCGACGAGCGGAAGCGGGCCTTCGCCGACTGGCAGGTCGACGCGGAGATGATGAAGCGCGCGAAGCCGGACGCGCTCTTCATGCACTGCCTGCCGGCGCACCGCGGCGAGGAGGTCTCCTCCGCGGTGATCGACGGGCCGCAGAGCGCGGTCTGGGACGAGGCCGAGAATCGGCTCCACACGCAGAAGGCGCTGATGGAGTACCTGGTGCTGGGGCGGGTGAAGAGTGAAGGCTAAAGGCGGCGTGAAGAAGGTCGTGCTCGCGTACTCCGGCGGGCTCGACACCTCGGTCATCCTCAAGTGGCTGCAGGACACCTACGGCTGCGAGGTCGTGACCTTCACCGCCGACATCGGCCAGGGCGGGGAGCTCGAGCCGGCGCGGCGGAAGGCGCGGCTGCTCGGGGTGAAGGAGATCTTCGTCGAGGATCTGCGCGAGGAGTTCGTGCGCGACTTCGTGTACCCGATGTTCCGCGCCAACGCCGTCTACGAAGGCGAGTATCTGCTCGGCACGTCGATCGCACGCCCGCTGATCGCCAAGCACCTCGTCGCCATCGCGCGGCGGACCCGGGCGGACGCGATCTCGCACGGCGCCACCGGCAAGGGCAACGACCAGGTCCGCTTCGAGCTCGGCGCCTACGCCCTGATGCCCGGCGTGCGCATCATCGCCCCGTGGCGCGAGTGGGATCTCACCTCGCGCGCGAAGCTCCTCAGGTACGCGGAGCGGCACCGCATCCCGGTGGAGCACAACAGGCGCAAGGGCGGCGGCGCGCCCTACTCGATGGACGCGAACCTGCTGCACGTCTCCTACGAAGGCGGCATCCTGGAGGACCCGGACTACGAGCCCGAGGAGTCGATGTGGCGCATCACCGTCTCGCCCGAGAAGGCGCCGCGGCGGCCGCAGCACGTCGAGCTCACCTACGCGCGCGGGGACATCGTGGCGATCGACGGCAAGCGCATGCGCCCGGCGAAGGTCCTCGCCACGCTCAACCGGCTCGGCGGCCGGCACGGCGTCGGCCGGCTCGACATCGTCGAGAACCGGTACGTCGGCATGAAGTCGCGGGGCTGCTACGAGACGCCCGGGGGGACGATCATGCTCAAGGCGCACCGGGCGATGGAATCGATCACCCTCGACCGCGAGGTGCTGGCGCTCAAGGACGACCTGATGCCGCGGTACGCGCGGCTGATCTACAACGGCTACTGGTTCAGCCCGGAACGGCGCCTGCTGCAGACGCTGATCGACGCCTCGCAGGCGACCGTCAACGGCAAGGTGCGCGTCAAGCTCTACAAGGGCACGGTGATGACGGTCGGCCGGGCCTCGAAGACCGACTCGCTGTTCGATCCCGCGATCGCCACGTTCGAGGAGGACCGCGGGGCCTACGACCAGGCCGACGCGGCGGGCTTCATCAAGCTGAACGCGCTGCGGCTGCGCATCGCCGCTCGTCTGCGATCCAAGCGGCCGGCCAACCTGCGCCGCAAGCGCCGCTAGCGCCGGTTGCGCCGGTTGCGCTGCCTGGCGGCGCGGTGAACGGATGAAGATTCGCATCCTCTCCGACCTGCATCTCGAGGCGGCGGCGTTCGAACCGCCGCCGGCGGACGCCGATCTCGTCGTCCTCGCGGGCGACATCGACAACGGTGCCGCCGGGATCGAGTGGGCGGAGGGGCGGTTCGACGCGCCCGTGCTCTACGTCGCCGGCAA
>JBOIFD010000061.1:0-7221 GCA_050741515.1 Burkholderiales bacterium | reverse complement strand
GGTTTAGTTCATGTCCTGCAGAAAGCGCTCGAGCTTGTCGAGGGCTCCGCTCCAGCCCCGCTCGTGGCTGTCGCGGATGCTCGCGTCGAAGAACTGCTCGTGCAGGAATACGAGCTCCGTGCCCTTGCCGGCCGCGCGCAGGGTGATCGTCACCAGTGATTCGCGGTCGGGGGTGCTGTTGGGCCACGTCCAGGTGAACACCAGCTTGCGGTTCGGCACGACCTCGCGATAGACGCCGGTACACTCGTGCGCCTTGCCCTCCGGACCGCCGAACACGATGCGGAAGCGCCCGCCGACGCGCACGTCGAGCTCGGCGAGCGAGACCGGCTCGCTCCCCGGTCCCCACCACTGCTTCAGCGCCTCCGGGTCCGTCCACGCCCGCCAGACTTTCTCCGGCGCGACCGCGTAGCTGCGGGCGAGGGTGAGCGAGGGTTTCTCCTGGAGCCTGCTTTGGGCCATGGGCTCAATTCCTTCTGGTGATAGAGATAGCGGGCGAGCGCGTCGAGCCGCTCGGTCCAGAATTTCTCGTAGCGCGCCATCCAGGCCGCGGCGCTCTTCATCGGGACGGCGCTGAGCTCGCAGCTCACCACCCGCCCTTCCTTCGTGCGTGCGATCAGCCCGACGTCCTCGAGCACGCGCAGGTGCTTCATGAAGCCCGGCAGCGACATGGCGTGCGGGGCTGCCAGCTCGGTCACCGCCAGGCTCCCGTCGCTCAGCGAATCGAGGACCTTGCGCCGGGTGCGGTCGGCGAGCGCCGCGAAGACGGCGTCGAGCGCGTCGTCCTCATACTTAACCATTAGGTTTAGTATCCGCCCGCGGCCGGGCTGTGTCAAGCGCCGCCTACGCCGAACCCCTTCGCTGCGCATCGCGCCGCGCCCACCCGTGGCAGACTTTGAGTTGTCGTGCCCGCCGGTCGCCGCATCCTCCACCTCGACATGGACGCCTTCTTCGCGGCGGTGGAGTTGCTGCGACGTCCGGAGCTCACCGGCAAACCGGTCGTGATCGGCGGGCGCGGCGACCCGACGCGCCGCGGCGTCGTCTCGACGGCGACCTACGAGGCGCGGGCGTTCGGCATCCGCTCGGCGATGCCGCTGCGCACCGCCCGCAAGCTCTGCCCCCACGCGGTGTTCCTGCCAGTCGACTTCGCGGCCTACCATCACTACTCCGCGAAGTTCAAGGCGGTGATGCAGGGCGTCTCGGCGTCGCTCGAGGATCGCGGCATCGACGAAGCGTTCCTCGACATCACCGACCTGGGCGGCGCGAGCGCGGACATCGCGCGCAAGATCAAGCAGCGGATCCAGGCGGAGACCGGCCTGACCTGCTCGATCGGCATCGCGCCGAACAAGCTCCTCGCGAAGATGGCCTCGGAGCTCGACAAACCCGATGGCCTGACCATTCTCGCCGCGGGCGATGTCGAGTCCCGGATCTGGCCGCTCGGGGTGCGGAAGCTCCCCGGGATCGGGCCGAAGACCGAAGCGCGTCTCGTCGCCCTCGGGATTCGGACGATCGGCGAGCTCGCGGCCATGCCGATCGAGCGGTTGGTGCAGGAGCTCGGCCGGTCGTACGGGGCGTACCTGTACGAGGCGGCGCGCGGGATCGACGACGATCCGATCGTCACCCATTGGGAGCCCAAGAGCCGCAGCCGCGAGACGACCTTTCAGGAGGACGTCGGCGACTGGCAGCAACTCGCACGCACGCTCGCGGGGCTGGCGCGCGAGGTCGCGGAGGACCTGCGCGACGAGGGGTACCGCGGCCGGGCGATCGGCATCAAGGTGCGGTTCGCCGACTTCGAGACGCACACCCGCGTGAAGACCCTGCCCGAGCCGACCGCCTCCGAAACGACGATCCGCAAGGCGGCGTTCGAGTGCCTCGGGCGGCTCAAGCTCGATCGGCGGGTGCGGCTCCTCGGCGTGCGGGTCGGGGAGCTGAGCCCGGAAGAAGAGCGCTCGACTTAGCCGCGCCGCTCGATTACCCTCCGGCGTTTTCCTCCTCCCACCCGCGAAGCAAGCATGGACACCGCAACGGACTCCATCCAGCCCGGAACGAGCCAGTGGATCGGCAAGCCCGTCCGGCGGCTCGAGGACCGGCATCTCATGACCGGCCAGGGCCGCTTCACCGACGACGTGAACCTCCCGAACCAGGCGTACTGCGCGTTCGTGCGCTCGCCGCACGCGCACGCGCGCAGCGTGAAAATCGATTCGAGCGCCGCCCGCAAGGCGCCCGGCGTCATCGCCGTGTTCACCGGCGCCGACGTCGTCGCCGACGGCCTCGGCTCGCTGCCGTTCGCCCAGGTGCACAAGCGGCCCGACGGGCAGCCGATCACCGCGCCGCCGCGCCTGCCGCTCACGGCGGACGTGGCCCGCTTCGTCGGCGACGCGGTCGCCATGGTGATCGCCGAGACCCGCAACCAGGCGAAGGACGCCGCCGACCTGGTCGAAGTCGAATGGGAGGTGCTGCCGGCCGTCGTCGGCGCCGCCGAGTCCGCGCGCGCCGACGCGCCCCAGGTCTGGCCGCCGGCGTTCCGGCCCGAGTTCGGGAACATCGCCGCGTACTACCGCATGGGCGATCCCGCGGCGGTCGATGCCGCGCTGGCGGCCGCGCATCGCGTGGTGAAGATCGCGGTCGTGAACAACCGGATCGTCTCGAACCCGATCGAGCCGCGGGCCGCGCTCGCGGCCTACGACCCGGCGACGCATTCGTTCAGCCTGTGGGTCCCCACGCAGATGACGCACATGATGCAGGCGCACATCTCCGAGGCGGTGCTGAAGGTGCCCAAGGACCGGATGCGGGTGATCTGCGGCGACCTCGGCGGGGGATTCGGCACGCGCGTGCCGCCGTATCCGGAATACGCGGCGGTGACCTGGGCGGCGCGGAAGATCGGGCGCCCGGTCAAGTGGCTCGCCGACCGCTCCGAGACCTTCCTGACCGACACGCACGGCCGCGACAACCTCACGGAGGCCATGCTCGCCGTCGACGCCGACCACCGGTTCACGGCGGTGCGGATCAAGACGTTCGCGAACATCGGGGCCTATGTCTCCAACTTCGGCGCGGCGGTGCCGGCGATGTCGGGCGCGCGCGCGCCGACCGGCGTCTACCGGATCCCGATCCTCGATCACGAGGTTCGGCTCATGTTCACCAACACCAACCCGGTGGACGCCTACCGCGGGGCAGGCCGCCCGGAGATGGGCTATCTCATCGAGCGCCTGATGAGCCGGGCCGCGATCGAGCTCGGCGCCGATCCGGTCGAGCTGCGGCGGAAGAATTTCGTTCCCCCGGAAGCAATGCCCTACCGGACCCCGGCGGGCAGCGTCTACGACTGCGGCAACTTCGCGCACGTCCTCGACATGGCGCTCGAAGCCGCCGACTGGGGCGGGTTCGCGGCCCGGAAGCGCGACGCCGCGCAGCGCGGCCGCCTGTACGGCCGCGGGCTCGCCTGCTACGTCGAGGTCACCGGCAGCGCCAATCTCTCGGAGGCGGTCGAGGTGACCGTGACCGGCGACGGCAAGGTGGTCGTGGTCTCGGGAACGCAGCCGATGGGGCAGGGCCTGTGGACCTCGTACGCGCAGATCGTCGCCGAGCGTCTCGGCGTGGCGCCCGAGTCGGTGGTGGTCGTGCAGGGCGACACTGCGGTCGTGAAGACCGGCGGCGGCAGCGGCGGCTCGCGCTCGCTGCAGGTGGGCGGCGGCGCGGTCCTCGCCGGCGCGAACGCGGCGATCGAGGCCGGCCGCAAGCTCGCCGCCGGTGCGCTCGAGGCGGCCGAGGGCGACCTCGAGTTCCGCGGCGGGCGCTTCAGCATCGCCGGCACCGATCGCGGGATCGGACTGTTCGAGCTCGCGGCAAGGCAGCCGGAAGCGAAGCTCGTCTGCACCGCGTCCGCGACGGCGAAGGAGCAGACCTGGCCGAACGGCTGCCAGATCGCCGAGGTCGAGATCGAGCCCGGGACGGGGATCATCAAGGTGACCCGTCACACCGCGGTCGACGACATCGGCCGGGTGATGAACCCGCTGATCGCCCACGGCCAGATCCAGGGCGGAATCGTCCAGGGCATCGGCCAGGCGCTGATCGAGCGGACCGTCCACGACCCGGAGACCGGCCAGCTTCTCACCGGCTCGTTCATGGACTACGCGATGCCGCGCGCCGACGACGTTCCGGCGCTGAAGTGCGATTTCGACGAGACGACGCCGACGGCGTTCAACGCGCTCGGCGCCAAGGGGGTCGGCGAGTCGGGCGTGCACGGCGCGGTGCCGGCGGTCGTGAACGCGGTGATCGACGCGCTCGCGGAGCTCGGGATCCGCGAGATCGACATGCCGGTCACGCGCGAGAAGGTCTGGCGGGTGATCCGCGAGGCGCGGCGCGCGTGACTCCGCACCGGCTCCGCGAGCGGCTCGGCGACGGGGGCGAGCTTGCGGTGCTGGACGTGCGGGAGGAGGGCGTGTTCGCGGCCGGGCACCTCCTGACGGCGGCGTGCCTGCCGCTCTCGCGCCTCGAGCTGCGGCTCGACGCGCTCGTGCCGCGCCGCGACACCCGCATCGTGGTCTGCGACGACGACGAAGCACTTGCGCAACGCGCGGCGGCCGTCATGCGCCGCTTCGGCTACGGCGAGATCGCCGTGCTGCAGGGCGGCGTCGGCGCGTGGCAGGCGGCGGGCTTCGAGCTCTTCAGCGGTGTCAACGTCCCGAGCAAGGCGTTCGGCGAGTTCGTCGAGAACGTCTGCGAGACGCCCCGGATCGGCGCCGGCGAGCTGAAAGCGAAGCTCGACGCCGGCGCGGACGTCGTGGTGCTGGATTCCCGCCCGCTGAGCGAGTACCGGGTGATGAACATCCCGGGCGCGGACGATTGCCCGGGTGCCGAGCTCGTCTACCGGGTGCACCAGGTCGTGAAGCGGCCGGAGACGCTGGTCGTCGTGAACTGCGCGGGACGGACCCGCTCGATCATCGGCGCCCAGTCGCTGATCAACGCCGGGCTGCCGAACCCGGTCGTCGCGCTCAAGAACGGCACCATGGGCTGGCACCTCGCCGGGTTCGCGCTGGAGCACGGCAACGAGCGCCATGTCCCCGCGCCGGACGCGGCGGCGCTGGCGAAGGCGCGCGCGGCCGCAGCGGCAGTCGCCGAGCGCTTCGGCGTGAAGAAGATCGCTCCCGCGGCGCTCGACGGCCTGCGGCGGGACGCGACCCGCACGCTGTACTGCTTCGACGTGCGGAGCCCGGAGGAGTATCGCGAGGGCCACCTGGCGGGCTTCGCCGGCGCGCCCGGCGGCCAGCTCGTCCAGGCGACGGATACCTATGCCGCGGTCCGCAACGCGCGCATCGCGCTTGCCGACTCGGACGGCGTGCGCGCGACGATGACCGCGTCGTGGCTGCTGCAGATGGGCTGGCCGGAGGTGTACGTGCTGGAGGAGGCGCCGTCGGGTGCGCCGCTCGTGACGGGCGTGGAAGCGCGGCGGGTGCTCGGGCTCGACGGCGTCAACTTCGACGAGGTGTCCGCGTCCGAACTGCGGCGCCTGCTCGACGCCGGCGAGGCAACGGTCGTCGACCTCGCGTCGAGCCTCGCCTATCGCGACGGCCATATCCCCGGCGCGTGGTTCGCGATCCGCGCACGGCTGCGCGACGCGCTCGAGCGGATCGGCCCGGCGAAGCGCTTCGTGTTCACTTCTGCCGATGGCGTGCTTGCGCGGCTCGCCGCGCTCGATGCGGCGGCGCTCACGGAAGTGCGCGCCCAGGTGCTCATAGGTGGCACCGCGGCGTGGAAAGCGGCCGGGCTGCCGCTCGAGCGCGGCAGCACGCGGCTCGCGGCGGCCACCGACGACGTCTATTACCGCCCTTACGACCGCCAGGGACAGATCGAGCAGGCGATGCAGGACTATCTCGACTGGGAGGTCGCGCTGGTCGAGCAGCTGAAGCGCGAGCCGTACCTGGCGTTCAGGGCGTAGCGAAAGCGGGCGGCGCCGCAGACGCGTCCATCGCGCTGGCCCCCAGCATGCCCTCCGGTTACCTCTTCACGACGGTCGCCAGCTTGTTCGGGTAGCCGTCTGCGACCGAGGTGCCATCGAGAACAACTTCCCAGCTCTGGACCTTGTCGCCTTTTTCGTTGATCAGCGTGTAGGAATCGATCATCGACCAGAGCGCGTAAACAAAGCGCTCAGCCGGGATCTCCACGGTGGACTTCTCCTCGCGTTCCGTGGTGATCGTGGTCTCCTGGGAGGTTCTCACCTTCAGCTCATGGGTTAGTTCCGACTGGATCGCCGCGGTAACGCTCTGGTACTTGAATTCGCCGGACACCGATACCTTGAAGCCAAGCGTGTTCTCGATCGTTTGCGATGTGGATTCTGACACTCCGAACCTGACGGTCACCTCTCTTGTAATCTTCCGGTGCCCGTCATGCTCGTAATAGTGACCCCGAGATCCGTTCCGACCCCAGTACTGCTCCCGGCTGAGAACGTAGTACGGATTCCGGACCACTTGCTCGACCTTGTCCGAATAGTGGGGATCGCTGACGAAGGTGGCGGGAACCACTGTCTCGGCGACCAGTCGCGGCCGCGTGCTCTCCGGCAGGCCACCCCCATAGCCGGTGATGCGGGGTATGTCTCCAATGTCGCCCGGCTCGCACTCGCCCCGACGCAACGTCGGCCGGTCGACGGGGTTCACCGGGACGAGCTTGAACTTCTGTTCCTTCCCGCCGGTTTTCGCCCACCGCACAATGTGGCCCGTCCAACCTACTGCTAGATACTCATTCCTGGTCCGCTCCTGGATGTTCCACCAATCATCTTCACTGTTCACGAACGAAAACAACTGGTCCTTGCCACCGGTGCTTGCCCACCGACGAACGTTTCCGCCTTGCTCGACCGTCATGAATTCACAGTTCTTCTGGGCGGTCTGGATCCTGCAATTCGTTGCATCGACCGGAATGATCACCCACTTCTGCTCATCGCCGTCGAGGGGTCCCCACCGCACGATGTTTCCATCCCAGCCAATGGCAACGTACTCGTTGTTGGTGCCTTCCTGAATCTTGTAGAGGCAGCAGCGGGTCGGGTACGGAACCATGAGCGATTCTCCCTGCTTGAAGTCGACTGATCTCTGCGTTGCGGCCCCTCAGGGCACGATCCGCTCGGCCCGGAACCGCCGCAGCAGCCGCACGAACATCTCCTCGCTGTCGACCACGTCGTGGAAACCGTAGCGCCGCGCCTTCGTGACGCTCGACATCACGTCCCAGTCGCACCCGAAC
>JBOIFD010000060.1:0-6622 GCA_050741515.1 Burkholderiales bacterium | reverse complement strand
CGCATCGGCAAGCGCATCGTCGTGGACGTGCACGCCAACTGGAAGTTCATCGCCGAGAACTTCTCCGAGTGCTTCCACTGCCCGCCCGTGCACCCGGAGCTCTGCCGCGTCGTCACCGCCTATCGCGACGCAGGCGCCTGGGGTCTACACCGCGACGAGCGCGGACGCGCCGCGCCGGAGGCCACGCCCGAGTACAAGGCCGGCGCGCAGACGCTCACGCTCGACGGCACGGCCACGATCGCACCGTTCCGGGGCCTGAGCGAGGCGGAGCGGAAGACCCTCTATGTCCCGGCGATGCTTCCGCCCAACCTCTTCCTGAACGTGCACCCCGACTACGTCAACGCCCACCTGATGTTCCCCACGGGGCCGGAAAGCGTGCGGATCGTCTACGACTGGCTGTTCGAGCCCGAAGCCATGGCGAGCACGGGCTTCGACCTCGAGCACTACGTCGCGCTGTGGGACATCACCAACCGGCAGGACGCGCGCAACTGCGAGTGGCAGCAGCGCGGCACCCGCTCACGCGAGTTCCGCCACGGCCACTTCGTGCCGCAGGAGTTCGACTGCCACCGCTTCGCCGAGTGGGTGCGAAGCGCGCTCCGGACGAAACCATCGCGGCCGGCAAAGCGACGCGCGGCCGCGCGCCGGCCTGGGGCCGGGCGGGCCTGACGCCCGCCCGGCCGGTGAGCTGCCGCTCTACTTCTTCGCGGCCGCGGGTTTCGGCGCGGGCTTCGGCGCAGGCTCGACCGACAGCGCCAGCGCTTCGGTGTAGACCACCTCGACCTGGTCGCCCTTCTTCACCACCTTGAACTGGTCCGGGTTGTGGACGTCGAGCGTGACGACGTTGCCCTTCGGACCCTTGAGCGTGATGGTCTTGTTCTTCGGGTTGACGTCGATCACGTCGGCGATCGCCGTGACCTGCCGGCCGACCGCGCCGGCGGGACGCTCGCCCGGCTGGGACCGCACCGCCGCCTCGCGCTCGGTGGCCTCGCGGACCCCGCCTTTCGTCTTCTTGAGCTCGAGCGTGAGCGCCTGCACGTAGCGCGCCACGACCAGGTCGCCGAGCTTGATCTGATCGAAGTTCTTGACCTCGTCGCCGGCGACGAGGTCGACGACGTTGCCCTTGGGGCCCTTGAGCGTGACCGTGCGCGTGGCCTTGTCGATGCTGACGACTCGCGCGGAGATTTTCGCCTCACGGGCCATGGCGGCCCGGCCGGGCTCGCTCGCCACGACGGCGCCGCCGGTCGCGCCGGGCTGCTGGGCGAGCGCGGGAAAGCCGAGCGTCGCGAACGCGACGGCGGATGCAAGAAGAAGGGATTTGCGCATGGTGTCTCCGGGGAGTGGAAGAGGGTGGGAACTGCAGAGCGCCCGGCGCATCGCCAGGCAGAGTAGTTAATTATAGTTCAAGGGAGGATGCCGGCTCACGCGGACACGGTCACCGTACGGGGATCGACATCGCCGGCCACGGCCCGGTTGCACGTTTCACCGACGGTTCATCGCCCGCCTCGCTCCCTGAAAGAACCGACGGCAAGGCCTGCTCACGACGCGTTCAGCGCGGTTCGACGGCGCCGGCGGGCCCGCTGCCGAGGTGTACGCGTTCAGCGAGGTACCGGCCCACGGCGCCGGCATCCAGCCGAGCCCCGGCGAGCCCGACGTGGCCGTCGGGACGCAGCAGATAGAAAGCCGGCCCGTGGATCTGCGCTCGGGCGAGCTCCCGGCCGTTCGCAGGATCGTCGGGGACCACGTGGGTGCGCAGCAAGTCGCCGAGGTCCCCCGCCCCTTGAGCAGGCAAAGGCTGCCCGATCACGATGAGATTGAAGCGCGTGTCGTCGAGCCTCTGGAACAGGTCCTCGGTCGGGCCGTCGATCTGGAACTTGAGCCGCAGCCACGGAAACCGGTCGCCCGCGCGCGGCGCGCCGTCCGGCAGGCCCGCCAGCGTCTGCGACAGCGGGCTGTCCGGGTAGCGGATGCCGATCTGGGAGACGGTGCGGAACGCGAGCTTCCGGATGCGCTCGCGGCGCATCGCGAAGGCCGCGATCCTGGCGAGGATCCGCGTGCGGAACAGGCCCGCGAGCCGGCTGTCGGAGACGATCAGCGAGAACGCCCGGTCGGTGGTGCTCAGCAACCGCCGGGCGACCGGGATCCGCTCGTCCTCGTAGGAGCCGAGCAGGCCCGCGTCCGCGCGACCGGTCACGACGAGCGCGAGCTTCCACGCCAGGTTGTACGCGTCCTGCAGGCCGGTGTTCATGCCCTGCGCGCCGACCGGGCTGTGGATGTGCGCCGCGTCGCCGAGGAGGAAGCAGCGGCGGTCGCGAAAGCGCGCGGCGGACCGGTGGTGGATGCGGTAGGTGGAGAACCAGCTGCACCCCTGGAAGGACAGGCCGTCGCCCGCCTCCCGGCGCACCGACGGAATCACGTCCTCGAAAGCGAGATCGTCTCTTCCCCGCAGATCGGCGGGCAGGATGCCGACGACCCGCCAGTGATCGGTCCCGCGCATCGGGAAGAACAGGTGGAATCCTTCCCGCCACAGGTAGATGTTGAGCTCGTCCGGCACCATGTCCCCGGTCGCCTGCGTGTCGGCGACGAAGAAGACGTGCTCGTAAAGGGCGCCGGGGAAGGCAATGCCGTTCAGCTCGCGCACCGCGCTGCGCGCGCCGTCGCATCCTCCGACCCACGCGGCGGCGATCTTCCGGGTCGTCCCGTCCGGCTGCCTGAGCGTTGCCGTGACGTGATCGTGCTCCTGCTCGAGCGCGACGAGCTCGGTGTCCCACTGCACGGCCATGCCCCGGTTGCGGAGGGCGTCGCCCAGCAGCCGCTCGCTGTCGTCCTGGCCGAGGATCAGGAGGAAAGGATATGGGCTGAGATCCTTCCCGATGTCGCCGACCGGGATACGCGCGGCCCGTCGCCCTTCCGCCCACATGTTGGCGCCGGTGGCGCGCTTGCCGAGCCGGAGCGCCTCGTCCACGATGCCGAGCTTCGAATAGATCTCGAGCGTGCGCGCCTGCACGCCGAGCGCCCGCGTTTCGCGCGCCGGCCCGGCGTGCCGATCGATGATCAGCGCGCGCACCCCTCGCCGCCCGAGCTGATTCGCGAGCATCAGGCCGGTCGGGCCGGCGCCAACGACGAGAACGTCCGTATCCAGCGGTATCAACCCCGCCAGTTGCCGTTCGTTCAATTCTCGGCGAGGTCGGTCGGCCCGGAACTCGGCGCGGCGACGGCCCCGCACACCAAAGCAACCAAGCTGATCGCGGTGTGAAACCCACCGAGTGTCGTCAGACCGAGCATCTCAATCCTCCCTCGAGAAGAGACCCGTGCGCGAGACCGCGGCGATCTTGGTTCACGTCCGGTTCCGGTTGCAAGCGGCGCCGAAGCGGCGGCTCAGACGCGCCTGGTCAGGTTGGGGGTGGGAGCTGGAATCGATTGCAGCGATGCCGCGAAACACCCATATTGTTCCATAGTCGCGGCCTCGACCGCAGCCGCGACCGTCGCGCGTCGCGAGCCGGGTGCCGCATGTCAGCGGCCACTTGATCGTTGCGGATGCAATGCCGTTTCGACGGCGTGACCGGCGACGATCCACGCGTCGAGACCCCCGCGGAGCGGGCGAGCCCGGGTGTAGCCGCGATCGAGGAGCAGTCGCGCCGCCTGCGCCGCCGCGGCTTCGTTGGGGCACGCGCAGTACAGGACGATCTGCCGATCGCGCGGAAGCTCCGCGACCCCCGCCGCGATCGCATCCAGCGGGATGCCGATCGCGCCGGGGATTCGCCGCGGGTCGAGTCGCTGAGTGGTCGGGCCGCGCACATCGACGAGGAAAGGCGCCTCACCGGCCGCGATCATCGCCTGCAACTCGTCCACGGAGATGCGCGAGACATCGAGCGCCCCGGCAACGCGACGCCGCCACCACCATCGCCACGCGATGTAGAGCGCGAGCACTGCGGCGACCGCGGCGCCGGCCTGCCAGCCGAGGACGCCCAGCTCGCGCAGCGCCGACTCGATCTGCTCACGAAGTAGCATCCCCGCCCCGACAACGACGAGCCCGTAGAGCGCCGCCCCTGCGCCGGTGAGGATCAGAAATCTGCCCCACTTCATCCCGAGCGCCCCGGCAAGCGGCGGCGCGACGAGCGACACGCCGGGGAGGAAGCGGCCCACGACGAGCGACGACCAGCCCCATCGCCCGAACACGCTCTCGGTGCGCGACACGCAGGTGTCGGCCGAGAGAGAAAGGCGGCAGAGCAGTTTCAGCACGCCGGCGCCGTACCGGCGTCCGGCAGCGAACCACACCGAGTTGCCGATCAGCGTTGCCGCGACGATGGCAACGATCGGCAGCAGCGGACCGGTCGCCCCGGACGCGGTGCGCGCGCCGACGACGAGGGCGGTAGGCATCATCGGCAGCGGCACGCCGAGCTCGTGCAGCAGCGTGTTGAGCGCGAGGATCCAGAAGACGTCACGATCCTCGAAGGCCGCAAGATCGAGCATGACGAAACCGCAGTTGACGGATCGGCGGGAGAAATGAGGTTAGCAGCTTTCGACCTGCGCTAACCGACGACCCGTGCCCGCGGCTGTGATCTGCTAAATTAGCTGTCCGAACGGTGCTTGAAGTACACGCCTTTCAGCGTCTCGAAATCGTCGCGGGGGGCGTTGGCGATCCGGTCCCGCAGCGCGCGGCAAAGCTCGTCGGTTGGCCAGCTGCGTTTGAGCCGCTCGAGCAGCGCGTCGAGCTGGTCCCTCGGCGTCCGCGACATGGCGTCCTCCAGCGAGAGGTTCCCGGCACGAAGCATCCGTTCCAAGCCTGCGAGATCCATGGATTTCCCGTTTTGGCGATCGAATCCGTGGTCGAGGGCGACTGCGCCGAATCGGACGTGAATAGCCGCGTTTCTGACGGCCGCAGCGCCGCCGGTTCAGGACTTCAGCGATCCGTATTCAGGGCCGCGAGCGGCGGCTCGATTTCAAGAGCGAGTGCCGTCTTCGACACGACGACCGCACCGTCGGACTTGTGGACGCCGGCTTCGATGAGGCGCACTGCCGCCGATTCGATCGCGGCCCGGTGCTCGTCGAAGGCAAGCAGGCAGCGCTGGTACAGATCCGCTTCCTCGCGCAGACCACGCCCGAGGTCGACGAGCGCGTCCTCCTTGACGTAGCAGCGCACACGCTGGTCGCCGCGCCTGGCGAAGAAGAGAACGCTCTTCCGGGGCGCGACGTACAGACGTCGACTTTCGAAGGTGACGCTCACTACCGGCCCTCGTCCGTGCAATGCGCCAGGTAGACGGCCTTCAGGGTCCCAAAGTGCGCGAGCGGCGCGGTACCGAGCAGATCGATCATGGCCTGGCGGACCTCCGCGGCCGACCGGCACCGCTTGAGCGCACGCACCGTCTCCTCGAGCGCCTCGGGCGGCGTCCGCTTCAAGATCTCCACGGCAGGCAACGACTCGTCTTCCATCGTGTCCATGCGGAGCAGTTTTTTCAACGCTTCCACTTTTTTTTCCCTTGCGGCAAGGGCCCCGAGCACGCTGCGGAACCCAGCAATCCAGCTAGCAGGTTCCGCGCCAGAAGGACCAGACGCCGGCGTGACGCGCGGCGCCCGGGGCGCGGAGCAGTGACAGGGACGTATTCCCTGTGGACACGAGCGCGGAGCGGCAGGCGTCCTCTGACGTTGAGGGTCAGCTCACGGCGCTGCGCGTCAGCTCTCCGACCAGGGCGCCGTGGGGTCAAATCCTGCAACGGCTACCGAGCCACTCCCGGCGGAGCGGATCGCGGCAATCCGCAACGTAACTGCTTGCTGGAGTTGGCAGAGGGTGCAGGGTTCGAATCTGCGACCCTATTCTGACGTGTATGTATTTCCTTTAAGAATTTCTAATCGCATTTGACTCGTATGCAAGTAGTTCCTCATACTTGAGCCACGGATCAAATGACTTGGATACGAGTCAATCCAAAAATTCTAGCCACCCTTCACTCAGCGATGCGTCAATGAACCTCGCCGAACTCGGCGCCGAAGTCGCTCGCGCCCGAAAAGAAAAGGGCCTGTCGCAGACCGACCTGGGACGGGCCGCCGGTCTAGCCCGTCAAACCATCTCCGCATTGGAGCGAGGCGCGATTCCCGAGCTTGGCGTTCAGAAGCTCGTGCGGGTGTTCGAGGTGCTCGACCTGGAGCTGCTCGTCCGGCCGGCCGGCCATCCGGTCACGCTCGATGACTTGAAACCCAAACCGCGATGAGCGACCCCGCTCGCCTCGACGTTTACGTCGCGCGCCAGCGCGCCGGTGTCTTAGCGGCGGAGCGCGCCGATCGGTACGTATTCACCTACGACGCGGCGGTACCAGCCGGGCGTTTCGTCTCGCTCACCATGCCAGTCCGCCTCGAGAGCTACGTGTGGCACGAGCTTCATCCGATCTTCCAGATGAGCCTGCCCGAGGGCGACCTCCTGGCCCGCCTGTCCTCGCGGCTGGGGAAGGTCGGGGCCGGGCGCCTGATCGATCTCCTGGCCTTCACCGGCGCGGAGCTGATCGGTTGGGTCACCGCGTATCCGGAGGGCGCGTCGCCAGAAAGACCCCTGGACACGCAATCCTTCGCCGCGCTGATGACGGCGCCGGACACCCGGCCGCTGTTCACCGATCTCGTCGAGGCGCACCTGGCG
>JBOIFD010000059.1:0-7604 GCA_050741515.1 Burkholderiales bacterium | reverse complement strand
TGCGCAGCAGCCGCTCGCGGTCGATCGGCTTCGTCAGGTAATCGGCCGCCCCGAGGGCCATGCCCTTGTGCGGCTCGTCCACGATCGTGGTCACGATCACCGGAATGGCGGCGAGGTCGGGATCGCCAGCTCGCCGGCCGGGCCGCTCGACCCGGGAGAGGTCCTGAGGCGGGCGAACGAGGAGCTGGCGCGGGTGAACGACGCGACCATGTTCGTCACGCTGTTCCTCGGCGCGATCGACGTCCGAGCAGGCACGCTGCGTTACGCGAATGCCGGGCACAACGAGCCGTACGTGCTCGGCTCGACCGGGGTACGGCCCGTCACCGTGACCAAGGGCCTGCCGCTCGCGGCAAAGCCCGGCACGGGCTACATCACCGGGACCGTCGGGCTCGCGCCGGGCGACACGCTCTTCGCCTTCACCGATGGCGTCACCGAGGCGATGAATGCGGACGGCGTTGCTTTCGGCGAGCAGCGGCTCGAGGCCCTGCTTGCCGGGCTTTGCGGCAAGAGCGCCGCGGAGCTGGTGAGCGCCGTGACCGACGGGGTGCAGCAGTTCGTGGGCGCGGCGCCGCAGTCGGACGACATCGCGGCGCTCGCAGTGCGCTTTGCCTCGCCGTCGTAGATAGCTCGACGGTCGTTTGCCCCCGGCGGCACGCGCTCGCCGCCGACACCGACGGCATCGACGGTTCGGAGGACAACGCGGGTGCGTACCTCGCTCCGGACTCGCTCCCGCGCGAACGACCGGCGCGCTCGCCGCTACTAGCGCGTCGAGGCCATCCACCGAGCCGCGCGAGCTACCCATCCTCGCCGCCCTTCCCGAGCACCATGCGGAACATGTCCATCGGCATCGGGAAGACGATCGTGAAGGTCTTGTCGCCCGCGATCTGGGTGAGGGTTTGCAGGTAGCGCAGCTGCATCGCCTGCGCGAGCATCTGCGCGGCCTCCAGCAGCTTCGCCGACGCCTGCAGCTCGCCCTCGGCGTGGATCACCTTCGCCCGCCGCTCGCGCTCGGCCTCGGCCTGGCGCGCGATCGCCCGCACCATCGACTCGTTGAGATCGACGTGCTTGATCTCGACGTTTACCCGTCCTCAACGCCTCTCGATGCCCGAGCGTTGACACTGTCTTGCCGAATGGAGCGGCGCGCGTCTTGATGTCGTTCGTCGGCTGGCAGGTGCGTTGCTCCCTGGATGGGGTCGCACCGTTGCACGAGGGAACAGGGCCAGGCAATCGCGGCAGCCGTCGGCGGGCCGGCACGCGGCGGTGTGTATCGCCCGCGCAACCCGCGCGCGAGCCCACTGTGGCAGTGCGCGAAGCGTCATGCTGGGCAGCTGCACAAGGCCGGCCGACTGCGCCGCGCAGTTGAGTCGCAGGTGATCGAGCGCTTCATCGCGTGTGGCGACCTGCACCACGGCTTTGCCCGCATCTACTGCGATGCCTGCGGGCACGACTTCCTGCTCGCGTACTCGTGCAAGACCCGCTACTTCTGCCCGAGCTGCCACCAGAAGCGCGTGCTGCTCTACGCCGAGTGGATCGAGGAGCGCGTCCTCGCGCCGGTGGCGCACCGGCAGTACGTCTTCACCCTGCCGAAGCTTCTGCGCCCGATCTTCGGCCGGCACAGGCCGTGGCTCGGCGAGCTCAGTCGCATCGCTGCTCGATTGCTGATCGAAGCGTACGCCAAGGCGCTGCCAGGTGCTCGTCCTGGCCTGATCCTGTTCGTGCAGACCTTCGGGGACCTGGCGAACTTCAACCCGCACGTGCATGTGCTTTGCGCCGATGGGGCGTTCCTGCCCGATGGGCGGTTCGTGGCGCTGCCGCCGGTGCCCGAGGAACTGCTCGCTGAAGGGTTCAGGCGCGCGGTGCTGGCGTTCCTCGTGCGCCAGCACGCGCTCTCCGAGGCGCTGCGCAGCCGCATGCTCGGCTGGCGCTACAGCGGGTTCTCCGCGCACAACCAGGTGCGCTTGGGCGAGGGCGATGCCGAGGGCCGCAAGAAGCTCGCCGGCTACATGCTCCGGGCGCCGATGTCATTGGAGAAGATGACCTACGACGCCCAGACGGGGACGGTCATCTACCGCTCCAAGATGCACCTCGGGCTGAAGAGAAACTTCCAGGTGATGCCCGGTGCCCAGTGGCTGGAGCTGCTCTGCCGCCACATCCCCGATCGCTACGAGCATCTGGTGCGCTACGTGGGCTGGTACTCGAACCGGGCGCGAGGAGAGCGGGCGAAGGCTCGCAAGGACCGGGATGCGCCGATCACGTGCGCAGCGCCCATCGAACCCGTAAGCGAGTTCGCCGCGCGTGCCAGGGCCGCCTGGGCCCGGCTCATCCGCAAGGTCTACGAAGCCGATCCGCTGGAGTGCCCCAGGTGCATGGGGCCGATGCGCCTGATCGCCCTGATCGACGATCCGGGTGTGGTACGGCGCATCCTCGAGCACCTGGGACGCTGGGCGCCCGAAGCGGCCGGGCCGGATCCGCCCGCGCCGGCCCCCGAGTGGCCCGCCGACGCCGTCATCCCCATGACCTACCACCCCCTGCCCGACATCGCGTAGCGCAAGCCGCGAGGCCCGCGGCTCGCCCGCCTCGGGCCTCGCGCCCTGCGGTGGCGTTGTGCCGAGCCGGATTCCGGCCGTTCGAGGCAACGGGCGTTGTCCCTCGGGCGATCTCACGCGCAACATCCCCGCATGCACCAATCTCGCTCGCCCAGAACCGGTGCCAAGCCGCCTCGAGCGGCGCAATACGTGAAACGCGCGGGATTGATTTGCCTATCCGTTATCCGTTGGGGCGACCCGCTCGAGCGCGAGCCGGAACTGGTGCAGCGGGACGTGATACAGGGCAAGGTGTCGCTGGAAGGGGCGCTAATCGAGTACGGCGTCGTGCTCGTGCCGCGGGAGGGGGAGTACGAGATCGACCGCGCCGGCACCGAGGCGCTCCGCGCAAGGCTGCGCGCGGCGCGCAAGGGGCCGCTGCCGATGATCGACCGCGGGCCGGGCTACGAGCGGATGGCTCGGGGCGCCGGCGCGTAGGTCCGGCTTCCGAGCCTCGCCGCGCGCCGATTCGCCCTTTCCTTAATCTACGTCAACACCTCACCGCCGCGACAGCCGTAGCGTTCCACAGCATGGAGGACAAGCCATGTTCGGCATATTCCGCTCTGCCGTGGGCCGGCGTCTGATCGACCGCGGCATGGTTGCCTGCCCGACTCGCGGCCACGACGTCGAGGCCGGCTTCTGCGCCGACTGTCGCTGGGCGCTCGAGGTGGACGAACAGGCCCGGCTGCCGTTCGTGCGCTGCCGGCCGATCCTTCCCACGCGCGGGCTCGAACGGACGCGGATCTGACCGGCGCCCGAATCCGGCCCTGGCCGGTCAGCCGAGGCCTTCGATGATGCGCATGTCGCGCTCGGCGGCGTCGCCGAACACGCGCAGCGCTTCCTGGTAGGCCGCGCTGTCGTGTGCGGCGGTGGCCTGAGCGACGCTGTCGAACTCGACCACCACGGTGCGCTGGTTGAGCCCCGCCTCGTAGGTTTTGACGGGGGTACCGCGGGCGAGATAGCGCGCGCCGTGCGCCTGGAGTGCCGGACCTGCGAGCTTGGCGTAGGCGGCGAGGGCGTCGGGGTTCTTGATCGAGCGGTAGCACACGACCCAGTAGGCTTTGGGCATGAGGGGGTCTCCATTGGGGGCCCCTAGTGTACTGTCGCCCGAAGCGGCCGGCGGCGGGGTGTGCGCGGTTCTGAGCTCAGGGCCGAGCTGAACGTCCGCGAGCGGCCACTTCCGGTCGGTCGGGCATCAAGAAAATCGCATCGGCAATGACCGGGCTCAAGGTGCAGCGCCCGGCTAGGACGCCGCATGCGTGTTCGACACGCCGACCGCGTCCAAGCCTCGCACGATGGCAGGCACCACGTCACGAAGATGCTTCGCAAAAGCTTGCAGCGGTCCGGCATCATCCGAGCCTCGCCTCCACGACGCTTCGAAAGCCAGTGTCACCTCTTGACCCGCCTTGTCGATGATTGGCATCGCGCTTTTTGCCTGAACCGACAGCTTGGATCTCGGCATGATCGCCGCACCGATCCCGAGGCCGGCCCATTGCTCGAGGACCTGGTAGCTCATTGCCTCGCCCGAGTATTCGTGCAACTTGCGCCGGTGGCTACGAAACAGTGCCCGTGTTGCCCGCGCCAGTCCGCAAGCATCTGGGACCATGACGTAGGTTTCCTGGGCGATGTCTTTCAGCGCCACCGACCGTGCGCCCGACTTGCCTGACCATTCGAGCCCACGCGGGATAAAGAGCAGAGCCTCCCGGTACAGGTAGGTCGTCACCCATGGTCCCTTGTGAAGGTTGGCAACCCCGAAGACGAAGTCCAGCTGCCCGTCGTCCAGCCTGCGGTACAGGTCGGCCATGTTCATCTCACGCAAGACGATGTCCACATCGTTGTTCTGGCGCTTGAACGGTTCGATCATCAGGCCCAGCAGCTGCGCGTTGATCAGTGGCGACGTTCCGATGCGGATCAGGCGCTTCTCGGGTTTCAGGAACGCTCGGGCCTGAAGCGCCAGTGTGGCCTCGGCCCTCAGTACATCCGCAATGCAAGGCAGCAGATGGGCGCCGAACGGCGTTAGCGCGACCTTGCGCGTCGTGCGCACGAAGAGGCGCTCGCCGAGTTCGCTTTCCAGCTGCGCGATGCCATTGGACAGCGTTGGCTGGGTCACGAAGCATTCGGCGGCGGCCGCTGTGAACGACCCTGCGGTTGCCAATGCGTTGGCGAAGCGAAGTTGGCTCAGATTCATAGGTATTTATAGATTATTTGCATGAATAGTATGTGAATTCAAAATTTGCGCATTAGTCTCGGCGCAAATAGTCTTCTCGTCAAGCCCGCAGCATGCTGGCGATACCCCCGACCACGCGATCGAGCCAGAACCGATGGCGTTGTTCCGGGTGTGCTTGAACAGGAGGAATTGCTATGCGTATCTACCTTGCGCGAGTCAGTACGACGGTCTTGGCAGCAGTCATTGTGATCATGGCTGGGGCGGCGACTCAGACGGCGACGGCGCAAGTGAAACAGCCGTCGCTGTACGAACGACTGGGCGGCACCTACAGCATCGCGACAGTGGTCGACGATTTCATCGAGCGGCTACTGGTGAACGCCACGCTCAATGCGAATCCAGCGATCAAGGAGGCGCGGACGCGCGTGCCGAAGGCCGGACTCAAGTTTCACGTGACTGCGCTTGTATGTGAGGTGAGCGGCGGTCCGTGCAAGTACGCCGGCCGGACAATGAAGGAATCGCACCAGCACCTGAATATTAGTCAGATGGAGTGGGACGCGATGGCCGCTGACTTCAAGGCCGCGCTCAACAAGTTCAAAGTGCCTCAACGGGAACAACAGGAATTGATCACGATCGTGGGAAGCACTAAGAACGACATCGTGCGGTCGTCGTCAGGCGGTCAGCGATAGAGACTCCGACGATCGGCAACTGACTATTCACGTAGTCAGCACGGAAGTCGGTCCGCGAACAGTTGCATTCCAACCCGGGCTAGAGAAGCCCAAACGAAGGAGAACACCGATGGTTTATCTGCAGATCAGCCTGAAGATCGCTCCCGCCAACCGGCCCGCGGCCGCCGGTGTCTACCAGCGCTACAAGGCGCCATTTCTCGACACGATCGCCGGGGCGAAGTCGAAGGAGTTGCTCGTCCGCGACGAGGACGTGGAGGTGCTTCACGGCTTCGACACGGCGGAGCAGGCGAATGCCTACCTGAAGAGCCGGCTGTTTACCTCTGACGTCGTCGGCGCGCTCAAGCCGCTGCTCGACGCCGAGCCGGACGTCCGAATCTATGAGGCGGCCTGATGTTGCGCATGTCGAGCCGTCGACGTGGTCGGTTCGACATTTCACGCAACGCCAGAACGGCGGGGCTGGGACGATGCCTCGCTTCCTGCCTCGCTCAGGCCCCTACTGCGTGTTCGCCGACGAGGCGGTCGAGCTGCTTCGTAAGAACACCTTCAAAGCGCACCGCATGGAGGAGGGTGTGCTCGATTGGCGAAGCCGCGGCTGGCGTGTCGAGGCCGAGCGCGCAGGAGTACGTCCGTGAGCTTCTCGGAAGGAGACTGACATGAGAGAGACCCAGACCTTGACGCCACGGACGAGCCGTCTCCTGGACATTCAGGGGTTCGACATCGTCGACCTGCAGGAGCTCGCGCCCGTCGCCCCTTGGTTGCGCCTGGCGTTTGGGCTGTGCGGGTTGCTCGGCGGTATGGGGACCGCCCTCGCGTCACCCACCATCCTCCTGGTGCTCGCGTTGGTCGCGGCGCTTGCGGCGGCGTCGCCCATGCACCCGCTTGACCTCATCTACAACTACGGTATTCGCCATCTCACAGGGACCGGTCCGCTGCCCAGGCGTGGCGTGCCGACCCGGGTTGGTTGCGGTATGGGCGCGGTATTGCTGCTGGTCACGGCTTGGGCGTTCTCGGCCGGACACGCAGTCGTCGGCTACGCGCTCGGCGGCATGCTCACGTTCGTGGTGCTTCTCGCGAGCACGACGGATATCTGCATTCCGTCGATGATCTACCGGTCGATCTTCGGCTGGCCGCGTGCCCGCGATGCGCAACTGAAAGGATGATCGCCATGGCGAGAACGCTGTTCGTCTTGAACGACGCACCCTACGGCACCGAGCGCAGCTACAACGTCCTCCGGCTCGCGGGCGCCCTCTCCAAACGCGAGGGTTTCGAGGGCAACTCGCGACCTTACGCGGCGATGGTCCGATAACGGTAAGCTCGCCGTGACCAAGGATGTTGCCATGGAGCTTCGAGCAGACTTCGCCCGCCGCGAGGTGGTGCGTCCGGGTGACGAGGCGTGGCGGCCGTCGCCGATGGCCGGCGCCGAGCGCTACATGCTGGATCGCATCGGCGAGGAGGTCGCGCGCGAGACGTCGATCGTCCGCTTTGCGGCCGGGGTGCGGTTCAGCGCGCATACCCACGGTGGCGGCGAGGAGTTCCTTGTGCTCGCTGGCAGCTTTCACGACGACGCCGGCGACTATCCGGACGGCACCTACGTGCGCAACCCGATCGGAACGGCGCACGCGCCGTGGGCCGGTCCCGACGGCGCGGTGCTGTTCGTCAAGCTGCACCAGTTCACGGCGGCCGATACCCGGCGCGTGGTGATCGACACCCGCGCGGCGCGCTGGCGCGAGGGCCTGGTGCCCGGCCTAACCGTCCTGCCGCTCCACGAGCACGGCCCCGAGCGCGTCGCGCTGGTGCGGTGGGCGCCGTCTACCAGGTACGCGCCGCATCGCCACTGGGGTGGCGAGGAGATCCTCGTGCTCGATGGTGTGTTCGGGGACGAGCACGGCACGTACCCCAAGGGCAGCTGGCTGCGCAGCCCGCACCTGTCTGCGCACGACCCGTTCACCGGGCCCGACGGCGCGCTTATCTACGTGAAGACCGGCCACGTCGCCGCCCCCGCGTAGCGACATAGGGCGTGGTGCAACTCGCTACGGGCGCTCTTGGGTCACCGCGTATCCGGAGGGCGCGTCGCCAGAAAGACCCCTGGACACGCAATCCTTCGCCGCGCTGATGACGGCGCCGGACACCCGGCCGCTGTTCACCGATCTCGTCGAGGCGCACCTGGCG
>JBOIFD010000058.1:0-4841 GCA_050741515.1 Burkholderiales bacterium | reverse complement strand
CGTGAGCGCGAGGCCGGAGTTCGCGAGGCGCGCACCGGGTCGTGGCGCCTTGCCGTCGGGGAGCAGCCAGCGCGCAGCGTCCTCGTTGAACACCTTCTGCTCCGCGGTGAGCGCGATCCAGCGGGCGAGGCGCTCGGTCACCGGAAATCCGTCGCGCGCGTACTCGATCGCCGCCGCCATCGCGCGCGCGAGCGGCAGCTTGCCGAACTCGGCATGCGCTGCGCACCAGCTGTCGACCGCGCCGGGCACGGTGAGCGTCGCCGGGACGATCCCGCGCAGCGGGATCTCGCGGTGGCCGCGCGCGCGCAGCGAATCGAGTGTCGCGGCCGCCGCGGCTCGCCCGCCGCCGTTGAGGAAGCGCACCACCTGCCGGCTCGCGTCGTAGATCAGCCAGAACGCGTCCCCGCCGACCCCGGTCCACTGCGGAGTGACGACCGAGAGCACCGCGCTCGTCGCGATCGCGGCGTCGACCGCGGAGCCGCCGGCCTTGAGGATCTCCACGCCCGCCGCGGAGGCGAGCGCATGCGGGGACACCACCATGCCGCGCAGCGCGAGCGTCGGCGGACGGCCGGTCGGAAAGTCGATCATGCCCCGGGAGGTCGGCCTGGGGGGAGGGCGAACCCGCGGGTCAAAGCGTCGGCTCGCGGCGGTGGAATTGCGTCGCGCCCTGGAACGCGTGTCCCAGCGCGAACAGCGTCGCTTCGTCGAAGGGCCGGCCCAGGAGCTGCATCCCGATCGGCATTCCGGCCCGCGTGAAGCCGGCCTGGACCGAGAGCGTCGGCACGCCGAGGAAGTTCGCCGGGCGCGTGAGGCGCGTCACCCGCGCCAGGAGCCGCGCCAGCTCCGGCCCGCCGACCACGTCCGTCTCGGCGATCGTCGGCGTCTGGAACGCGACCACCGGCGCATGCAGCGCATCGACCCTGGAGAACACGGTGCGCGAGAACTCCTCCAGCGCCGCGCCGCGCAGCCGCAGGCTGTCGATGTAGGCGGCGGCCGGAAGCGCGAGACCCGGCTCGAGCCGCGCTCGCACCTGGGGCGAGTAGTCCTCCGGCCGCGTGCGCAGCCAGTTGGCGTGCAGCGCCGCCGCCTCGGCCGAAATGACCAGCGCGCCGGCGGCGTTCCAGCCTTCGAGCTCGGGCAGGTCCACGTCCATTACCCGTGCGCCGAGCCGGCGGAATACCTCGAGCGACCCCTCCATGAGCGCGGCGATCTCGGGGCGCGAGCTCGTTCGCCTGCGCGGGATCCGGGATCGCTTTGGATCGCCGGCGCGTTCAGCGACAGCAGCATCAGCTCGATGCCGTGCTCGTCCATGAGCCGCAGGCGCTTCTCGTGGATGTCGAGCAGGCGGCCGCTCAGCTCGGGCCAGACGCTGTCGGGGAAGAACCCGGCCGAATGGCTCAGCGTCTCCGGGATCGCGAAATGCTCTTCGAGGGCGATCTTCCCTTGCATCATGCTCAGACCTTTCGCAACGCCTACAGGATCCTCTCCGGCGTGAACGGCTGCGACGTCACCCGCGAACTCGCGGAACGACGAGATGATACGCAAGCTCTAGCTCGGCGCGACCCGGCCGAAATCACCGCGACCAGTCGCGCGGCCCCCAGCGAGCGGCTCAAGGGCTCGCGCGACGCGTCCGCGGAGTGCGAATTCCAACGCGCGGAGCGCCCGCGCCGGACAAGAGCCCGCTGAACGGTTCGGCGCAATTGCGCCGTGCGCGTCGTGCTTTGCCTCTCCACGCAGCGCCCTGTTGGCCGGCCTTACTCCCGTCGGCAGACCTTACACTGGAGGGGCTGTGGAACCAGCAATCGCCGAATAATCCTGTAGTTACGCCAAGGGTATGCCACTTGCTTCAGAGAGCGGATCTAACTGAACCGAGGGGAGTTCAGGATGCCGAAGCGCACGCTGGTCGTCTGTGTCGCCGTACTCGCGTTCTTGTCCGGCGCCGCCCATGCCGGCCGCATCGTGGTCAACCACGATGAGTGGACCTTGTCGAACACCGGTTATGGAAGTGCCGGGGCAAGCAACGTCGACCAGTTTGTCGTCAATCTCGCCAGTTTCATGAATACGAATGGCGGGGCGTTCAACATGCTCATCTTCTCGAACAACTTCGGGTTCACGCAGAGCAGTTTCCTCGGCAGCCTTGCATCGCTCGGCGCCAGCGTGACTCAAACGACATCGGCCGCGACCTGGGCCGTGGGTCTCGGCGGCTACGACGGCGTCTTCCTGGCCGGGAATACACCGCCCGCCGGATATGCCACCGACCTGACGAATTACGTCAACGCGGGCGGAAGCGTCTACATTGCCGCTGGCACGGGGATTGGCGGTCCGGCAAGCGAAGCTGCCCTCTGGAACGGCTTCCTCGGCGCCTTCGGCCTCGCGCTGGATGGCACAACGTACAACGGCTGCTGCGGGAACGACGCGACCGACGGGGGACACCCGTTGCTCGCGGGCGTTGCGCAGCTCTTCTACAACAACGGCAACACGGTGTCGACGACGGGCGGGAGCCCGTTCGCGCAGATCATCGAGACCCGCACCGCGGCCGGCGCCCCTCCCATTGGCCTGATCGGCGTGTACGACAATGTCGAGACCCCGACCCCGGGACTGCCGGAGCCCGCCAGCTTGGCCCTTCTGGGCATCGGCCTTTCCGGTCTGGCGCTCATGAGACGTCGCAAGACAACGTAAGGACGGACCCCGACAACACCGAGCCCGGCCGCGCGCCGGCCGAGTCCTTTCGGTCGTCTCCTCCGTCGCGGGTGGTCAGACCTTTCGCAACGCCAGCAGGATCTTCTCCGGCGTGAACGGCTGCGAAGTCACCCGTGCTCCGAAGGGTGAAAGCGCGTCGTTGATCGCGTTCATCACCGCGCCGGGTGCGCCCGCCGTGCCGGCCTCGCCCGCACCCTTCGCGCCGAGCTCCGACTGCTTCGTCGGCGTCTCGATGTGCGCGCAGACGATGTCCGGCATCTCGGCCGCCATCGGCACGAGGTAGTCGGCCAGGTTGCCGTTCAGGAGCTGCCCCTCGGCGTCGTAGAGGCACTCCTCGAACAGCGCCGCGCCGATCCCCTGCACGACGCCGCCGCGGATCTGCTCGTCGACGAGCATCGGGTTGATCACGGTGCCGCAGTCCTCCACGCACCAGTGCTTCAAGAGCTTCACGAAGCCGGTGTCCGGGTCGACCTCGACGTAGGAGGCCTGGATCCCGTTGGTGAACGTGAACCCGTACTCGCGCGGCGTGTAGTGCCGCGTCACCGTCAGCTCCGACTGGAACTTCGGCGGCAGCGTGTCGGGGCGGAAGTACGCGACGCGCCCCAGCTCGACGAGCGGGAGCTTCGACTCGAGGGTGAGTTTGTTGACGACCTCGTTCCCGACGATGTCGAGCTCGGCCTTGTCCAGGTTCAGGATGACCGCCGCGATGTCGAGGATGTTCGAGCGCAGCGCCCGGCCGGCCTGCAGCACCGCCTCGCCGCCGATCCCCGCGCCGCGCGAGGCCCAGGTGCCGCCGCCGTAAGGCGTGACCCCGGTATCACCGGTAATGACGCGCACCTTCTCGATCGTGACGCCGACCGCGCTCGCCGCGATCTGCGCGAACACGCCCTCGGCGCCTTGCCCCTGCTCGGTCACGCTGCAGAGCACGGTGATCATCCCGGTCGGATCGAGCCGGATCGTCGCGCCGTCCTGCGCCGAGATGCGCGCACCGCCGACGCCGTAGAAGGCGGGCGACGGATTCGTCACCTCGATCATCGCCGCGAGCCCGATGCCGCGGTGTACGCCCTTCTTGCGCAGCTCCGCCTGCTCGGTGCGGAGTTTCCGGTAGTCCATGAGCTCGAGCAGCCGGCCGAGCGTCTTGTGGTGCGAGAGCTTCTCGAACTTGAGCCCGGAGGCGAAGGTGTAGGGATAGGCGTCGTCGGGGATCAGGTTCTGCCGCCGGAACTCGGCCGGATCCATCCCGAGCTTGGCGGCCGCGAGGTCGACGATCCCCTCGGTCAGCGCGACCGCGATCGGGTGGCCGACCGCGCGGTACTGGCAGCAGACGTTCTTGTTGGTGAAGACGACCTGCATCTTCGCCCGGTACTGCTTGTGCTTGTAGGGCCCGCCGGTCAGGTTCACCACCTGGTTGCCCTCGATGCCGCTCGTGCGCGGGTAGACCGAGTACGGGCCGATGGCGGTCAGGTCCCACAGGTCAAAGGCAAGAATCTCGCCCTGCTTCGTGCAGGCGAGCCGCACCTTGACCTTGTGCTCGCGCGCGTGGATGTCGCTCACGAACGATTCCAGCCGGTCGGCGACGAACTTCACCGGCCGGCGCAGCATCACCGAGAGTGCCGCGGTCGCCATCTCGTCAGCGTAGACGTGAACCTTGATCCCGTATGAGCCGCCGACGTCCTTCGCGATCACCCGGACGTTCCCCTCGGGGATGTTGAGGTGCCGCGAGAAGATGTCCTGCATCATGTGCGGCGCCTGCGTCGCGTGGTACACGGTGAGCGTGTGCTCCGCGGCGTTGTAGTCGGCGAGGATGGCGCGGCCCTCGAGGCAGACGCCGGTGTGGCGGCCGAAGCCGTAGGTCTCTTCGACCACGACGTCGGCCTTCGCGAACGCCTCGTCGACGCCGCCGGTGTCGAGCTCGCGCTTGAAGCAGATGTTGTCCTCGAACTCGGGATGGATGACCCGCTTGCCTTCGAGCGCCTCGTCCATGTCGATGACGGCCGGCAGCGCCTCCCACTGGGCCTCGATGAGCTGGAGCGCGTCCTCGGCCTGCGCACGGGTCTCGGCCACCACCGCGGCGACGGCCTCGCCCTGCCAGCAGGCGCGGTCGATGGCGATCGCGTACTGCGGCGGCGACTTGATGCCCT
>JBOIFD010000057.1:0-23271 GCA_050741515.1 Burkholderiales bacterium | reverse complement strand
GCACCTCCCGCATCGCGCCGTAGTCGTCCCCGGGCCGGATGCCGGTGACGTTGTAGCGGCGATACTCCGAGTTTCGCATCCGGTAGTGATCGTAAACCACGCAGGCGGCGACTGTCGCTTCGCCGTGGGTATGACTGATGTCGAAGCACTCGATCCGCTGGACGGAGGCCGCGAGCCCGAGCGCCTCGCGCATCGCGGCCAGCCGTGTCTCTTGTGTCCCCTGCTCCCGCGCCCGCTGGGCGAGCGCTTGACGCGCGTTCCGTTCGGCCATTTCGAGCCAGGCCCGCCGTTCCGCGTGCGGACGCGACACGATCTGCACCGGACGGCCGGCGTGCTCCGCGATCGCCCCGGCCAGCTCATCCGCGTCGACGTCGTCGCCGACGATGACCAGCGCCGGCGGCGGGTTCTGGAGATAGTGCTGGGCAAGGAACGCCCCCACCACGTCCCCCGGCGATCGCCCCTCCGCGTGCTGCGGGAAGAAGCTCTTGTCGCCCAGGTAGCGGCCGTTGCGGATCATCACCAGGTTCACGCACGCGATCTCCTGCTCGATCGCGCAGGCGATCGCGTCGGCGTCGAGGGCCTTGGAGGTGTCCACGTACTGGCGGCCCTGCACCTTGGCGAGCGAGCCGATCTGATCGCGATACACCGCGGCGCGTTCGTAGTCGAGCGCCTCGGCGGCGGTCTGCATGCGGGCCGCGAGCGCCGACATGACATCGTCCTCGCGACCGTCCATGAAGAGCTTCGCGTTCCGCACGTCGGCGGCGTAGCTCGCCTCGTCGATCAGCCCCACGCACGGCGCCGAGCAGCGCCTGAGCTGGTGCAGCAGGCAGGGCCGCGAGCGGTTCTGGAAGACCGAGTCCTCGCAGGTGCGCAGGCGAAACACCTTCTGCAGCAGCTGAATGCTTTCGCGCACCGCCCCGGCGTTGGGGAACGGCCCGTAGTACGCGTGCTGCCGGTCGAGTGCGCCGCGGTGGAACCCGAGGCGCGGGAACGCGTCCCCGGTGACCATCAGGTACGGATACGACTTGTCGTCCCGGAAGAGGATGTTGTAGCGCGGCGCGAGCGACTTGATGAGGTTGTTCTCGAGGATGAGCGCCTCGGCCTCGGACCGAGCCACCGTCACCTCGACGCCGGCGACCTGCGCGAGCATCACCTGGGTCCGGGGGCCGTGGTCGGCCTTCTGGAAGTACGAGGCGACGCGCTTCCTGAGGTCGCGGGCCTTGCCGACGTAGAGCACGTCGCCGCTTGCGTTGCGCATGCGGTAGACGCCCGGGCGATGGGGCAGCTCGGCAATGAGAGCGGCGGCGTCGAACACGGGGCTAGCCGGCGACAGCGGGGAAGCGACGCGACAGCACGGAGTGCGGCGAGGTAGAATTCACGGTTTTTGCCACCTCACCCGGCGACTGGCCATGGCGAAAGTGCTCGCGACCGAGATCCGCGTCGGCAACCTGCTCGAATGGGACAAGCGCGTCTGGCGCGTGCTGAAATCGTATCACGTGCACGTCGGCGGGCGCGGCGGCGCCTTCATGCAGGTCGAGATGAAGGACATCGAGGCCGGCACCAAGACCAACACCCGCTTCCGCACCGACGAGAAGGTCGAGCGCGCGTACGTCGAGCCGCGCCAGATGCAGTACCTCTACCAGGAGGGCGACGGCTACGTCTTCATGGACCAGGACACCTACGAGCAGCTTACGCTCGCGGCCGAGGCGCTCGAGGGCCAGACCGAGTTCCTGCTGCCGAACACCGACGTCCAGATCAACTTCCATAACGAGCGGCCGATCGGAGTCGAGCTCCCGCCCAGCGTCGTCCTGACCGTCGTCGAGACCGATCCGAACATCAAGGGCGCGACCGCGACAACCTCGTTCAAGCCGGCGAAGACCGAGACCGGGCTGGTGGTGCAGGTGCCGCCGTTCATCGAGCCCGGCGAGAAGATCAAGGTCAACACCGGCGACGGCGCGTACATCGAGCGCGCCTGACCCCGGCTCAGGCGAGCACGCCGCCTTCGCGCTCGCGCCTGACGTCGGCCAGCGCCGCCCGGTAGCGGGGCAGGCGCTCCGGCTCGGCCGCGCGAGCCCCGCGCATCCTCTCGACCGGCGACGCATCCAGGCGCCCCGCCTCCAGCCCGTCGAGCAGGCGCTGCGCCGCATCGGGTGCGTTGCAGACGAGCACGATGTCGCAGCCGGCGTCGAGCGCGGCGCGTCCCCGCGCGACGATCCCCCCAGCGACCGCTGCGCCCTCCATCGAGAGGTCGTCGCTGAAGACGATCCCGTCGAACCCGAGCCGGCCCCGGAGGATGTCCTTCAGCCAGACCGGTGAGAACCCCGCCGGCCGGGCGTCGACCTTCGGGTAGATGACGTGCGCCGGCATCACGCCGGCGAGTCCGCGCCCGATGAGCGCCCGATACGGGAGAAGGTCGTTCGCCTCGATGGTCGCGAGATCCCGGCTGTCCACTGGAACCTCGTGGTGGGAATCGGCGCGCACGTAGCCGTGGCCGGGGAAGTGCTTGCCGACGGCACCCATGCCCATCCGTGCCATCCCGCCGATGAGCGCTCCGCCGAGCTTCGCCACGGCGCCCGGGTCGGAGTGAAACGCGCGATCGCCGATCACGCTCGAGGCGCCGAAGTCGACGTCGAGCACCGGCGCGAAGCTGAAGTCGACACCGTGCGCCGCCAGCTCCGCCGCGAGCACCACGCCGACCGCGCCGGCCAGGTTCTCGGCGAGCGCCGGGTTGCGGTCGTGCGCCCGCCCGAGCGCACGCATCGGCGGGAGCCGCGTGAAGCCGTCGAGGAAGCGCTGCACGCGACCGCCTTCGTGATCGACGGCGACGAGGAGCGGCGGGCTCCGAACCCCGTGGATCGATCGGGTGAGCGCGCGCAGCTGGTCGGGCGCCGCATAGTTCCTGGCGAACAGAATGACGCCGCCGACGAGCGGGTGGGCGAGGATCTCCCGCTCCCCGGCCGTCAGCTCGAGCCCCGCCAGGTCGACGACGACCGGACCGAGCGGGCGTTCAATCGCCATCCAGGCCTTCCAGGACGACGAACGCCGCGGCCATTCCGCGCTCGTCCGTGAGGCTCACATGGACGCTCCGGATGCCGCGCCGGCGGACCAGCTCCGCGAGCGCCTCGGAGAGCTCGAAGTACGGCCGGCCGGACGAGTGGTTCGCGACGCCGAGGTTCTGCCAGTTCACCGGCGCGCGGATGCCGGTGCCCATCGCCTTCGAGAACGCCTCCTTGGCCGCGAAGCGCTTGGCGAGATACGCGGCCGGCTTGCGGTGCGCGGTGAATCGCTCGTACTCCTGCACCACGAGGATCCGGCGCGCGAAGCGGTCGCCATGACGCGCGAGCGCGCGCTCGACGCGCACGATCTCGACGAGGTCCGTGCCGATCCCGACGATCACCGCCGCTCCCGGACCGCCGCGCGCAGCGCCGCGTCGACGATGAGCGTCTTCATCTCCCGGACGGCGCTGCGCATGCCGACGAACACCGCTCGGCTCACGACTGCGTGGCCGATGTGAAGCTCGCGGAGGCCGGGCAGCTGGGCGACCGGCTCGACGTTGAAGTAGTTGAGGGCATGTCCGGCGTTGAAGCGCATGCCCTGGGCGCGGATCGTCGCCCCGGCGGCAGCGAGTTTGGCGAGCTCGGCGACGACCGGGGGACTCTCCGCATCGCGCCCGCGCGAGTGGAAGGCGTGGGCGTACGGGCCGGTGTGAACCTCGCATACCGAGGCACCGATCCGGTGCGCCGCCTCGACCTGACGCAGATCGGCATCGATGAAGACGCTGACCACGATCCCCGCACCGGCCAGGCGTGCCACGACCTCCCGGAGACGCGCCTCCCGACCCACGATGTCGAGACCGCCCTCGGTGGTGATCTCCTGCCGCCCCTCCGGGACGAGCATCGCCATCTCGGGCCGGATTCGCCCTGCGATCTCGGCCATCTCGTCGGTTGCCGCCAGCTCGAGGTTGAGCCTGATGTGCGTGAGCTCGCGCAAGCGCCGCACGTCCTCGTCCTGGATGTGCCGCCGGTCTTCGCGCAGGTGAACGGTGATCCCGTCGGCACCCCCGAGATGTGCCTCGACCGCCGCCCAGACCGGGTCGGGCTCGTAGGTCCGGCGCGCCTGCCGGACCGTGGCGACGTGGTCGATGTTGACGCCGAGTTCGATCATTCGTCAGCGAAGCTCACGCGCGTCCCCTCCCCTGGCCGGAGGCGGAGCCCGCATGGGAGTCGAGCGCAGCGCACATCATAAGCTCGCGAAGTCCTTGAAGATCGTCCGGCTGTGCAGGGGCTGGCGATCCAGCCGGTAATTGATCGCGAGCCGCATCAACTGCTTCGCCGCCTGCGCCGTGGACGGGTCCGTGTAGCCGTCGCGGGCGATGTCGAGCAGCGCCCGCCCGGGGAGGACGAGGCCCTCGCCTGCGTCGCCTCCGGAGGCGACCGCGGTCGCACCCCGTTCCAGGTCATAGCGGTACAGCCGGTCGGGGTCGAGGGGCACCCCCGTCCCGGCCTCGCGCTCCAGGGCCAGGCCATACCCCAGCTCCTGGAGCAGGCGGCGCTCGAACCCGCGCAGGATGGGCGCCTGCTCGCGCTCGGCCGCGAGCCGCGCCAGCGCCGCCGCGTAGTGATCGAACAACACTTCGTGGGGATCCTCCCGCGGCAGCAGACGCAGCAGCAGCTCATTCAGATAGAAGCCGCACAGCAGTGCCTGCCCCCTCAGGAGCGGCTGCCCCCCCTGCCATTCGCTGCGCACGAGCGTCCGCACCTCGCCGCGCCCCGACCAGCTGATGGTGAGCGGCTGGAACGCGACCAGGACGGAGCGGAAGCTCGATCCGGGGCGGCGCGCGCCCTTCGCAAGCAGCGGCAGCCGGCCGTGGGGTCGCGTGAACGCCTCGACCAGCAGGCTCGTCTCGCTGTAGGGATACGTATGCAGCGCGAACGCTGCGGCGCGATCGACCCGCTGCCGCTCAGACATCCTCGTACCCCAGGCGCCGCAGCGCAACGGCGTCCTCGGTCCAGCCGCGCCGCACCTTCACCCACACCTCGAGGAAGACCTTGCCGCCGAAGAGCCGCTCCATGTCGCGGCGCGCGGCGGTTGCGATGGCCTTCAACTTCTCGCCCCCCTTGCCGATGACGATGGGCTTGTGGTTCTCCTTGTCGACGACGATCGCGGCGTGAACGCGCCGCAGCCGCCCGTCCTCCTCGAACCGCTCGATCGTCACGGCGCAACCGTACGGCAGCTCCTCCCCGAGCAGGCGGAAGAGTTTTTCGCGGACCAGCTCGGCGGCGAGGAACCGCTCGTTCCGATCGGTCAGCGCATCCGCGTCGAACATCGCGGGTTGCTTGGGGAGGTAGCTCGCGAGCGCCTTCAGGAGCCCATCCAGGTTCCGCGCCTTCGTCGCACTGACCGGAATCACCTCGGCGAAGGCGAATTCCCGCGCGGCCCGCTCGAGAAACGGCAGCATTTGCTCGCGCCGCGGCTGCCGGTCGCTCTTGTTCGCCACCAGGAACACCGGCGTCCTCGCCGGCAGGAGGGCGACCACCGCGCGGTCCTCGTCGTCGAACCGGCCGGCCTCGACGACGAGGAGCACCCCGTCCACCTCCGCGAGCGCCTGCCGTACGCCGCGGTTCAGGAGGCGGTTCAGCGGACCGCGGTGGCGCGTCTGGAAGCCGGGCGTGTCGACGAACACGTACTGGACACCCGGTCGCGTGAGGATGCCGCTGATCCGGTGGCGGGTCGTCTGCGGCTTGCTCGACGTGATGCTGACTTTCTGGCCGACCAGCGCGTTCAGCAGGGTCGATTTCCCCACGTTGGGCCGTCCGACGATGGCGACCGTGCCGCAACGGAACCGAAGGTCGCCCGTCATTCCGGCAGGCGCGCGAATGCCGCGCGCGCCGCTTCCTGCTCGGCCAGCCGCCGGCTCGCGCCGGTCCCGACCGTGCGGACGGCCAGCTCGCGCACCAGGCACTCGACCTCGAACCGCTGGTCGTGAGCCGCGCCGTGGGTGGCGACCACGCTGTACTGGGGGAGCGAATACCTGCGGCTCTGGAGCCACTCCTGGAGCTGCGTTTTGGGGTCCTTGTCCGCCCCTTTCGGATCGAGGGTCTCGAGGAGCGGCTGGTAGAGACGCGCCACCACGTCGCGCGCCGCCTCGAACCCGCCGTCCAGGAACACCGCGCCGAGCAGGGCCTCGAGCGCGTCGGCCAGGATCGAGGGTCGGCGGAAGCCCCCGCTCTTCAGCTCGCCCTCGCCGAGGCGCAGCGCGTCGCCCAGGGCGAGCCCGTTCGCGAGCTCGTGCAGTCGCTCCTCGCGGACGAGGTTCGCGCGCAGGCGCGACAGCTCGCCCTCTTTCAGCCCGGCGAACCGGGTGTAGAGGGCGGCGGCGATGATGCAGTTGAGGACGCCGTCCCCCAGGAACTCGAGCCGCTCGTTGTGCGGCGTGCCGTGGCTGCGGTGGGTCAGGGCCTGCTGCAGCAGCCGGGGGTTCTGGAACCGGTAACCCAGACCGTCCTGCAGGGCGGCGTGCTTCACATCAGTCGGCGCTCTTCGTGCTCGCGGGATTGGTCGACGACGCGAAGTCGATCACCACGCTGATGTTGGAGAACAGCGGGATCCGCTTCTCGTAGGCGAAGGCAATAACGATCTGGTTGCCGTCTTTGGTTACTTCCAGGTCGCCGGGCCTGACCGCGGTGATGTCGTCGATGTTTGCGCGGCTGTCGAACGCCTTGCGCACGTCCGCGACCGTCGCGTTGCGCAGCTCGCCGCTCTGCGTGATCGCGGTGACCGCGTTCTTGATCGTGAAGTACTCGATGTACGCCGGAACCAGCTTCATGCCGATGATCGCGACGAAAACGATGGCGATCAGCAGCAGCAGCACGCCCGCGAAACCCATTCCCCGCTGTCGTCTCATGGTGAGCCACCCCCTACTGGAACGAGCCGAAGCGACTCGGCTCGCTGAAGTTGAACCAGATGAAGAACGCCTTGCCGACGATGTTCTCGTCCGGCACGAACCCCCACACCCGGCTGTCGGCCGAGTTGTCGCGGTTGTCCCCCATCATGAAGTAGTGCCCGGGCGGGACGGTGCAGGCAAACCCCTGGTTATTGTAAGTGCATTTTTCACGAAACGGGAACTGCTTCGCGAACGACACCATGGCCGGCGCGTCGTCCTCCACCAGGATCCGGTGCTGGTGGCCGTTGATCGCCTCGACGAACTGCTTGGCGTAGGTGGCCCGCCGGTGGAGGTACTCGCCGTCGGGCCTGAGGTCGAGCTCCGTGCCGTTGATCGCGAGCCGCTTGTTGACGTATGCGACCGAGTCGCCCGGCAGCCCGATGACCCGCTTGATGTAGTCGACCGAGGGGTCCTCCGGGTAGCGGAACACCATCACGTCGCCGCGCCGCGGGTCGTTCAGCGCGACGATCTTCCGGTTCAGGATCGGCAGCCGGATGCCGTAGGTGAACTTGTTCACGAGGATGAAGTCGCCGACGAGCAGCGTCGGAATCATCGATCCGGAAGGGATGCGGAACGGCTCGACCACGAACGAGCGCAGCAGGAACACGATCAGGATCACCGGGAGGAAGCTCTTGGGATACTCGATCCACCACGGCTCCTTCGCTCCCGAACCGCGCCGTCCGGCGAAGTAGAGGTGGTCGGCTGCCGCGATCACCGCGGTGACCATCAGCAGGATGAACAGGATCAGGGCGAAGTTCATGCCGCGGGTCCGCTACTTCCCTTCCACCTGGAGGATGGCGAGGAACGCCTCCTGCGGGATTTCGACGGTGCCGACCTGCTTCATCCGACGTTTGCCGGCTTTCTGCTTCTCGAGCAGCTTGCGCTTGCGCGTAATGTCGCCGCCGTAGCACTTTGCGAGCACGTTCTTGCGCAACGCCTTCACCGTCTCGCGCGCGATGATCTGCGATCCGATCCCCGCCTGGATCGCAACGTCGAACATCTGTCGCGGGATCAGGCTGCGCATCCGGGACACGAGGTCGCGGCCGCGGTAGCGGGCGTTCTGCCGATGGACCATCACCGACAGCGCATCCACCCGCTCGCCGTTCACCAGGATGTCGAGCTTGACCATGTCCGCGGGACGGAACTCGCGGAACTCGTAGTCCAGGGACGCGTAGCCCCGGGAGACGGACTTCAGCTTGTCGAAGAAGTCCATGACGATCTCGTTGAGCGGCATCTCGTAGGCGAGCATCACCTGGCGCCCGTGGTACTGCATGTTCTTCTGGGCGCCGCGCTTCTCGTTGCAGAGCGTGATCACCGGCCCGACGAAATCCTGGGGCACGAAGATCGTGGTCGCGATGATCGGTTCCCTGATCGCGGCGATTCGGCCGGGATCGGGCATCTTCGCCGGATTGTCCACGCGCATCACCGTACCGTCGCGAAGCTCGACCTCGTACACGACCGTGGGTGCGGTCGTGATCAGCGCCATGTCGTACTCGCGCTCGAGCCGCTCCTGCACGATGTCCATGTGCAGCAGACCGAGGAACCCGCAGCGAAACCCGAACCCGAGGGCCTGCGAGACTTCCGGCTCGTAGCGCAGCGATGAATCGTTGAGCTTGAGCTTCTGCAGCGCCTCCCGCAGCGCCTCGTACTCGTTGCTCTCGACCGGGTAGAGACCGGCGAACACCTGCGGCTTGATCTCCTTGAACCCCGGCAGCGCCTGCATCGCAGGCCGATCGGCGTGGGTCACGGTGTCGCCGACCCGCGCCGCCTGGAGCTCCTTGATCCCGGACGCGACGAATCCCACCTCCCCCGCCGACAGCTCCTTGCGCGCCTCGGCCTTCGGGGTGAACGCGCCCACCTGTTCGCAGGAGTAGCTCGCGCGCGTCGACATCAGCAGGATGCGGTCCTTCGGCCTGAGCACGCCGTCGACGACCCGCACCAGCATGATCACGCCGATGTAGTTGTCGAACCAGGCATCGATGACGAGCGCCTTCAGGGGCGCGGCAAGATCGCCGCGCGGCGGCGGTATCCGCCGGATGATGCCCTCGAGAACGTCGTCGACGCCGTCGCCGGTCTTGGCGCTCACCCGGATCGCGTCGGTCGCCGGAATGCCGATGACGTCCTCGATCTCCAGCGCGACCTCGCCCGGGTTCGCGGACGGCAGGTCGATCTTGTTCAGCACCGGCACGACCTCGACGCCCTGCTCGATCGCCGTGTAGCAGTTGGCGACCGTCTGCGCCTCGACGCCTTGGGAGGCGTCGACGACCAGCAGCGCGCCTTCGCACGCGGCGAGCGAGCGCGAAACCTCGTAGGAGAAGTCGACGTGGCCCGGCGTGTCGATCAGGTTCAGGCGGTAGGTCACGCCGTCTCTGGCGGTATAGCGGAGCGCCGCAGTCTGGGCCTTGATCGTGATCCCGCGCTCCCGCTCGAGGTCCATCGAGTCGAGCACCTGCTCGCCCATTTCACGCTCCGACAGCCCGCCGCAACGCTGGATGAACCGGTCGGCGAGCGTCGACTTGCCGTGGTCGATGTGGGCGATGATGGAGAAGTTGCGGATGTGCTGCATCGGGACGCGCCCAGGCTCTCGGGGGATGGGATCATTGCCCCCCGGGACACAAAAAAGGGTGCTGCTCCAGCACCCTTCTTCGGCCGTTCGAGGCGGCGCGAATTCTAGCGGATTCCAGCGCCGCGGGCACGCCTTTCGGACAACCCGCGAAGCCGCCGCCGTCCCGGTGCGGCCCGTTCAACCGCCGGCGGTCTCGCCCCTGATCGTCGCGAAGATATTGGCTTCGCCCCGCCGGATCTGCAGCGTCAGCGTCGTACCCTTGTCGAGGCTCGCGACGAGGTCGTTGAACTGCTTCGCCGACTTGAGTTCCGTGGTGGCGCCTTTTGCCGCGAGCGCCACGATCACGTCGCCGGCGCGGATGTCGGCCCGCGGCTGCTCACGGACCTCGTCGACCACGACGCCGCCCGGCAATCTCCGCTCGCGGCGCTTGTCCTCCGCCAGGTCGCTGACCACCAGGCCGAGACGATTCGCCGCGACCGACGATTTGCGCTCGCCCGGGCGCTGGCCGCGACCGGAGGCGACCCGGTCGTCGGGGATCTCGCCCACCGTCACCGCGACCTCCTTGGCCTGGCCCCTGCGCCAGACCTGCACCGGGACCCGCGCGCCGGGTTTCGTCGATCCGACGATCCGCGGCAGGTCGGATGAGCCGTTGACCGCCCGGCCGTCGAACTTGAGGATGATGTCGCCGGTCTCCACGCCCGCCTTCTCCGCCGGCCCGCCCTTCTCCACGGCGTTCACGAGCGCCCCCATGGGCTTCGCGAGCCCGAACGAGTCGGCAAGCTCCCGGGACACTTCCTGAATGACCACGCCGATGCGCCCGCGACTCACTCGCCCGGCGGTGCGGAGCTGGTTCGAGATGTCCAGCGCGACGTCGATCGGGATCGCGAACGACAGCCCCATGAAGCCGCCGGTGCGGCTGTAGATCTGGGAATTGATCCCCACCACCTCGCCGGTCAGGTTGAAGAGCGGGCCGCCGGAGTTCCCGGGGTTGATCGCGACGTCGGTCTGGATGAAGGGTACGAAGTTCTCCTGCGGAAGCGACCGCCCTTTCGCGCTGACGATTCCCGCCGTGACCGTATTCTCGAAGCCGAACGGCGAGCCGATCGCGACCACCCATTCGCCGACCCTGAGCTTGGTCGGATCGCCGAACCGCACGGCCTGCAGCCCGGCGGCCTCGATCTTGATCAGCCCGACGTCGGTGCGCCGGTCGACCCCGATCACCTTGGCCTTGTACTCGCGCTTGTCGTTGAACTTGACCGTGATCTCGTCGGCGGCCTCGACGACGTGGGCGTTGGTCAGGATGTAGCCCTCGGCGCTGATGACGAACCCGGAACCGAGCGAGCTCGATTCGAACTCGCGCGGCCCCTGCGGACCCGGACCTTGCGGCCCCTGCGGCCCCTGCGGCCCCTGGGGGCCCTGCGGGCCCCGGGGGACGAACCGGCGGAAGAACTCGTAGAAGGGATCGTCCTCGTCGAGCTGCGGGCCCTGCGACCGGGCCTGGCGGCTCCGGAGCTGCGTGGTGCTGATGTTCACAACGGCGGTGCCCTGGTTCTCCACGATCTGGGTGAAATCGGGGAGCGGCCGGGTCTGGGCGAACGACGGGCCGGCAAGGGCGAGCGCCCCGGCCACCGAGGCTGCGGCAAGAATCGTTTTCATGGGGTGTTCCATCCGTGCGTGCAGGAACCCTGCAGGCAAATACTAACGATAAATCGGAGTGGGCGAGGTTTCAAGCGCGCCGACCGCGGCCGCGGGGGATTTGCCCCCCGCCCCTACCGCGGGCGGCGGTATTCGAGGGCGTTGGCGATCAATTTGACGCTTTCCGCGGGCACCTCGCCGACCACCGTGACGAGGTAGCCGTCGAGCGTGCGGGTGTAAACGTTGACTGCGCCCTGCCGGGACGGGCCCAGGGGTCCGGGGGACGGTTTCGCCGCGAGCGGCTCGATGAAGACCGACATGGCGGCCAGGCCATCCGAGAGGACGATGTGCCCGACGTCGACGCTCGCCCCCAGATTGCGCTTCATCTCGGTGATCTTGCGATAGCCTGCGGGCAGTGATCTCAGCAGCCAGCCGCGGCTCGCCAGGTCGGCGGGGACCATCGCCGCGCTCTCGACCCGCCAGTCGCGCCCCTTGCCGGCGAACCGGGACTTCACCTGGTCCCGCTCGATCCGGCCGCCGATCTGGAGCTGGGTAAAGGTGAACTGCTCGACGGCCTCGTGCTTCTCGTTGAAGGTCTTGGCTTTCACCAGCATCCCGGTCGCGAGATCGGCCCAGATCTTGTGCCCGTAGCGCAGCTTGTCCTTCGGCTCGAGGATGATCGCCTGACAGTCGTACCCGGCGATTCGCTCGGTCTCCCCCTTGCGGATGTCGTAGTACTGCGCGAGCTCGCGCGCATCGGCCCGCATCGCCGGAAACGGCCTGGTATTGACCTGGCGTTCGACCTTCACCGTCATCGTCTGCGGGAGGTAGCACTTCACTTCCTCGTTGACGCGGACGATCTCGCGCGGCGTGCCGTCGAGCGTCTCCAGCCGCTCGTGCACGCCGGACGCATCGACGATCCGGGTGATCCGCGAGCTCTCGACCTGGTCGCCGTGCTGGTACACGAACGTGCCGGTGTAGCTGAGGCGCTCGGTGGAGCGGTAGATCCGCTGCAGCCAGGAGATCGCATCGGCGTTCGCCTGGGCGGCCGCGCCGCCGGGACAGGCTACCGAGCCCGCGGCGAGCGCCGCGGCCAACACGAGCGCCCGCATCGTCAGCGCGCCCCGTTCTCTTCGCTGACGCTGCGGATATAGGGCGCGATCCCGCCGATCGCGAGCGCGGGCGAGAACGGCTGGTGCGCGAGCAGGTAGTCGCCCACCCCATGCGCGACGGGAACGGGCTCGGGGAGCTTGACGGTGATCGGCGGCAACGCATCGGGCTGGCGCTCGAAGAGCGGCAATGCCATCCAGCCGACGAGCGCGGCCGCGGCGACGCTCGCTGCCATCGACAGCCCAACCCAGGCCGCTCGCCGTCGCGGCGGCTCGATCGCGCGCGGCGCGAAGACCGTCGGCTCGGCGGCGAGCCGCTCCTGGACACGCTGCGCGACATCGGGAGCGGTGTGGCCCCTCAGGGCATCGCCGATCAGGTGGTAGACGTCCCAGGCCGCCCGAAGCTCGGGGTCATCCTTGAGGCGCTTGGCGCAGCGCTCGCATTCGTCGCCCGCTGCCGCGTCGTCCATCATCGCCGAGAGTCGTTGCTTCATTCGGTCACCACCTTCGGTCTTTCCCGATATCGAGCAGCGGGCGCAGCCTGGCGGCAATCGCCTCGCGCGCCCGGAAGATGCGCGAGCGCACCGTCCCGATCGGACAGTTCATGATGCTCGCGATCTCCTCGTAACTCAGGCCCTCGATCTCGCGCAGCTCGATCGCCGTGCGCAGATCATCGGGCAGGTCTTCCATGGCTTTCTGCACGGTGGCTGCGATCTCCTTCGACGCCAGCACGCTTTCGGGCGTGTTGATGTCGCGCAGCTGATCGCCGTCCTCGAAGCCCTCCGCCTCGTCCGAATCGAATCCCGTCGTGGTTGGGGCCCGGCGGCCCAGCGCCACGAGGTAGTTCTTCGCGGTGTTGATCCCGATCCGGTACAGCCACGTGTAGAACGCGCTGTCGCCGCGGAACGAGGGCAACGCCCGGTAGGCCTTCACGAACGCCTCTTGCGCCACGTCCTCGACTTCCGCCGGATCGCGGATGAACCGCGAGAGGAGCCGCCCGAGCTTGCGCTGGTATTTGGAAACCAGCAGGCCGAAAGCCTGCTTGTCGCCAGCCTGCGCACGCGCGACCAGCTGCTGGTCAACGTCGCGGTCCGCCATCGCCGCCTCCCCGCAAGCCTCGCGTATTGTTGTTTTTCAAACGCTTACCGGCCGGCAATGGGCAGTATACCGCGGCGCCCCCGCGCCCCTGCCACAACCTCGCACTACAGACACCGGTCCGCACCATTGGTTCAGCCGCGAGTAGGGTCATTCGTCGAATCCGCCCCTCGGACCGGCGGCGGTCGCCCAGCGGAGGCGGACCCGCAGCCGGCGAAACGCCTCCCGGTCGAGTGCATCCGGGAGAATGACCGCCGCGCGGCGCTGCCCCAGGGCGTCCCGCAGCGTCACGACGGCGAGCCACGGAACCGGCACCGCGGCGCTGCGCAGGCGCGCGCTCAACCAGTCCCCCGAGGGGCCCGCCACCGCAACCCGTCCATCCGCGGTCAATTCCAGCCCGGCGACCGCCTGCGGCGCCCGATGCAGCGCCGTTCGCAGGTGCCCGATCGCGGACAGCGTCACCCCGGCGGCCACGACCGCGGCGGCCGCACCCGGCAGCGCAACGACCGCCGCCGCGAACGCGGCGAGATGCGCGAGCGTGATCCCCGCGGCAAGCGTCCGCGACGGACGCAGCCGCACTCGCAACGTCGAGCTCAAACGCGGGCGAAGATCAGCGTGCCGTTCGTGCCGCCGAAGCCGAACGAGTTGGACAGCGCGGTGCGGATCGGCATCTCCCGTGCCCGCAGCGGCACGTAATCGAGATCGCACGCCGGGTCGGCGTTGAACAGGTTCGCCGTGGGCGGTGCGATCTGATGGTGGACCGCGAGCGCCGCGAACACCGCCTCGATCCCGCCCGCGGCGCCGAGGAGATGCCCGGTCATCGACTTCGTGGAGCTCATCGCGAGCTTCGCCGCATGGGCCCCGAAGCAGCGCTTCACCGCCGCCGTCTCCGCGATGTCGCCGAGCTGCGTCGAGGTGCCGTGGGCGTTGATGTAATCGACCTGGTCGGGGCTCAGCCGCGCGTTCCTCAGGGCGTTCGTCATGCAACGGGCGGCGCCGGCGCCGTCCTCGGCCGGCGCGGTGACGTGAAACGCGTCGGCGCTCATGCCGTAGCCGGCCAGCTCGGCGTAGATGGGGGCACCCCGCTGGCGCGCCCGCTCGTACTCCTCGAGGACGACGATGCCGGCGCCTTCGCCGAGCACGAAGCCGTCCCGATCCTTGTCCCAGGGGCGGCTCGCCGTCGCCGGGTCGTCGTTGCGCGTGGACAGCGCCCGCGGCGCGGTGAACCCGCCGACCCCGAGCGGGCTGATCGTCGATTCGGACCCGCCGGCCACGATCACGTCCGCGTCGCCGTACTCGATCAGCCGCCCGCCCTCGCCGATGCAGTGGTTGGAGGTCGTGCAGGCGGTGACGATCGCCAGGTTCGGCCCCCGGAGCCCGTACATGATCGAGAGCTGACCCGCGATCATGTTGATGATCGTGCCGGGCACGAAGAACGGGGAGATCTTGCGCGGCCCGCCCCTCAGGTACTCGTTGTGCGTCGACTCGATGAGCGGCAGCCCCCCGATTCCCGAGCCGATCACGCACCCGATGCGGTCGGGATCCTCGCGCGCCGTATCGAGCCCCGAGTCACGGATCGCCTGGATCGCGGCTGCGAGCCCGTAGTGGATGAAAACGTCGTAGCGCCGCGCCTCCTTGGCGGAAAGGTACGCGCCGACGTCGAAGTCCTTCACCTCGCCCGCGATCCGGCTCGGGAAGGCCGCAGCGTCGAACCGGGTGATGCCGGTGATGCCGGACCGGCCGGCGATGATGTTCTGCCACGCGTCGTCGACCCGGTTGCCGACGGGGCAGACCAGCCCGAGTCCGGTGACGACGACGCGGCGACGGGACAAGCGGGCTCTCGGCGAGCGGGCTCAGGTCTTCTTGGTGAGGTGGCCCTTGATGTAGTCCACGGCCTGCTGCACCGTCGTGATCTTTTCGGCCTCCTCGTCGGGGATTTCGGTCTCGAACTCCTCCTCGAGCGCCATCACGAGCTCGACGGTGTCGAGCGAGTCCGCGCCGAGGTCGTCCACGAACGAGGACTCGTTCTTGATCTCCGCCTCATTCACGCCGAGCTGTTCGGCGACGATCTTCTTGACGCGTGGTTCGACGTTGTCCATGCGGACTCCTTCCCTCTGGATCGATGTGTTCTAGGACTGCTGGGGCCCGAGCGGCGAAAATTCTATCAGAACGCCCCCGGTGCCCGGCGCCGGACCGAATTCCGTTTCAGTTCATGTACATGCCCCCGTTGACGTGCAGCGTCGCGCCGGTGATGTAGCTCGCGCCGGGGGAGGCGAGAAACAGCACCGCGGCCGCGACATCCTCGGGACGTCCCAGCCGGCCGAGCGGAACCTGGGCGAGAAGCTGGTCGCGTTGCGCTTCGGGGAGCGCGCGGGTCATGTCGGTGTCGATGAAACCGGGCGCGACGCAGTTGACCGTGATCGCCCGGCTCCCGATCTCGCGCGCGAGCGACCGCGTCAGACCCGCGATCCCGGCCTTCGCTGCCGAGTAGTTGACCTGACCGGGGTTGCCGCCGGATCCGACCACCGAAGTGATGCTGATGATCCGGCCGGCCCGCGCCTTCAGCATGCCGCGGAGCACCGCGCGCGACAGCCGGAACACCGACTTGAGATCGGTGTCGATCACCGCATCCCACTCCGCATCCTTCATCCGCGCGAGCAGGTTGTCGCGGGTGATTCCGGCGTTGTTCACGAGGACCGATACCGCTCCGAGCTCCTTCTCGACCGTCGCGACCATTGCGTCGACCGCGGCCCCGTCGGTGACGTCGAGCATCGCGCTCCGGCCGGCGATGCCCGCCGCCGCCAGATACTCCCCGATCGACTGCGCCCCGACGGCGGTCGTCGCCGTGCCGATGACCGTCGCCCCCGCCTGGCCGAGGGCGACCGCGATCGCCTTGCCGATCCCGCGAGTGGCACCGGTGACGAGCGCAACCTGCCCTTCGAGCTCCATTCACGCCCCTCTCAGCTCGGCGAGAGTCTGCGCCATGGATTCGCGATCGACCAGGGCGTATCCCTGCGCGCCCTCCGCGATGCGTCGGACGAGCGGCGCGAGGATCCTCCCGGGCCCGCACTCGGCGACGTGCGTCACGCCCCGCCCGGCGATGACGCGGACGCAGTCGACCCACCGCACCGGATGATCGGCCTGGCGTACCAGGGCATCCTTGATCCGGTCGGGCTCGCCGTACACCTCCGCGTCGACGTTGTTTACCACCGGGATCCGCGGTGCCCGCACTTCGATCGACGCCAGCCGTTCCTTCAACCGCGCCGCCGCCGGCGCGAGCAGCGAGGAGTGGAAGGGCGCGCTCACCGGCAGCGGGACGGCGCGCTTTGCGCCCCGTGCTTTCGCCGCCGCGACCGCGCGCTCGACTGCGCCCGCGTGGCCCGCGATCACGACCTGGCCGGGCGCATTGAAGTTCACTGCCTCGACGACCTGCCCCTGTGCGCTCTCGGCGCACGCCAGGCGCACGGCATCCTCATCGAGTCCGAGGATCGCGGCCATCGCACCTTCGCCCTGCGGCACCGCGTCCTGCATCGCTTGCGCCCGCAGCCGCACGAGCGGGAGCGCGTCCTCGAACGCGAGCGCGCCCGCTGCGACGAGGGCGGTGTACTCGCCGAGACTGTGCCCGGCAACCACCACCGGCTCGGGACCGCCGAGGCCGCGCCACAACCGGTACGCTGCGTAGCCTGCCGTCAGCATCACCGGCTGAGTGTTGACCGTCCGGCTCAGCTCCTCCGCGGGGCCCTCCGCGATCAGCCTCGCGACGTCCTGCTTCAGCGCTTCGGATGCCGTCGCAAGCACCTCCCGCACCTCGGACGCATCGCCGTACCCCGCAAGCATTCCCACGGACTGCGCGCCCTGGCCGGGGAAAACCATGCCGAACTTCATCTCTCTAGGCTCCTAGATCTCGACCAGGGACGCGCCCCACGTGAAGCCGCCGCCGACGCCCTGCAGCATCACCCGCTGGCCGGGCCTGATCCGTCCGTCGCGGCAGGCGAGATCGAGCGCGAGCGGCACCGAGGCCGCCGAGGTGTTCGCGTGCCGATCGACCGTCACCACCAGCCGTTCGGGCGGCAGCCCGAGCTTCTTCACCGTCGCATCGAGGATCCGGATGTTGGCCTGGTGCGGGATCAGCCAGTCGATATCGCTCAACCGCATGCCGCACTTTGCGACGGTCTCGCGCGCGACCTCGTCGAGCACCCGCACCGCATACCGGAATACCGCCGGTCCGTCCATCCTCAGAAACGGGCTGCCGACGATCCGGCCGCCGCACACGTTGCCCGGCACGGCGAGGATGTCCGCTTGAGCCCCGTCGGCGTGCAGGACGGTCGCGTGCACGCCGGGACGCTCGTCGGCGCGCAGCACGACCGCGGCGGCACCGTCGCCGAACAGCACGCAGGTGGAGCGGTCGCTCCAGTCGAGGATGCGCGAGAACACCTCCGTTCCCACGACGAGCGCGCTGCGCGACTCGCCCGCACGGACGAAACTGTCGGCGACCCCGAGGCCATAGACGAAACCGCTGCACACCGCCTGAACGTCGAACGCGGTGCAGCCGCGCACGCCGAGCTTCGCTTGCAGCAGGCAGGCGGTGCTCGGGAAGACGTAGTCCGGCGTCGAGGTCGCCACGATGATGAGGTCGAGGTCGTTCGCTCCGACTCCCGCGGCGCGCAGCGCCTCCCGGCTCGCCTCCAATGCCAGATCGCTCGCGGTCTGGCTTTCGTCGGCGATGTGCCGCTGCCGGATCCCGGTCCGCGAGACGATCCATTCGTCCGAGGTAGCGACGCGCTGCGCGAGCTCGGCGTTGGTGACGACCCGCGGCGGCAGGTAGCTTCCGGTGCCGACGATGCGCGCGCGCATCACGACGCCGCCTCCGGCAGCGCCGCCGGCTCCGCGATCGCGAGCCGCTCGGCAATGCGCTCCAGCACCCGCCCGCGCACCTCGTCCGCCCCGCGCTCGATCGCCCGGCCGAACGCGACCACGTCGGCGGAGCCGTGGCTCTTCACGACGACGCCTCTCAGGCCGAGCAGCGTCGCGCCGTTGTAGCGCCGCGGATCGACTCGCCGGCGGAACGCGGCCAGCGCGGGCCAGGCGAGCACCGCCGCGATGCGGCGCAGAGGGTTGCGGGTGAACTCCTCGCGCAGGAACCGCTCGACCATGCGCGCGAGGCCCTCGGAGGTCTTCAGCGCGACGTTGCCGACGAACCCGTCGCACACCACCACGTCGACCTCGCCGCGATAGATCCCGTCGCCTTCGACGTTGCCGACGAAGTTCAGCTCGCTCGCGCGGAGCAGCTCGCCGGCCTGCTTCACGACCTGGTTGCCCTTGATCGCCTCGGCGCCGATGTTCAGGAGGCCGACCGTCGGCCGCTCGCGGTGCTCCACGGCCGCGACGAGGATGGCGCCCATCACGGCAAACTGCACGAGGTGCTCCGGCCGGCAATCGGGGCTCGCGCCGAGATCGAGCATGTAGGTGTGGCCCCTGACCGTCGGGAGCGCAGAGACGAGCGCCGGCCGGTCGATCCCGGGCAGCGTCTTCAGGACGAAGTGCGCCATCGCCATGAGCGCGCCGGTGTTGCCGGCGCTGATGGCGGCGTGGGCCTCGCCGCGCCTCACCAGGTCGAGCGCGACCCGCATGGACGAGTCCTTCTTGCGCTTGACCGCAATGGCCGGCGCCTCGTCCATCGTCACGACCTCGCTTGCGTGGTGCACCCGGATCCGGTCGGAGCGCGCGTCGCGACGGCGTCGCAGCTGCGCCTCGATGGCGTCGCCGACGCCGACCAGGATCACCGCCGCGGCCAGGTTGGCCTCGAGGAAGCCAAGCGCTGCGGGAACGGTCACCGACGGGCCGTGGTCGCCGCCCATGCAATCGATCGCCAGAGTGAGCTCGCTCGCCACGCTCGGCCGACCCTGGTCCGGCGCGACCGGCGCACCGCCTCCAGTCTCCCGCTGCCGGTGCGCCGCATCCACGCGGACGCGATCGGTCACTCGCTCTTCGTCTTGACGACCTTCTTCCCGCGGTAGAACCCGCTGCGGCTGACGTGATGCCGCAGGTGGACCTCGCCCGTCGCCGGTTCGAGCGCGAGCGGCGGGTTGGAGAGCCCGTCGTGCGAGCGTCGCATTCCCCGCCGCGACGGCGACTTCTTGTTTTGCTGGACGGCCATGAAACCTGCTCCTTCTTGCTGTGTATGACACCCGAGCACAACGCTCTCCCGGGCCGGGCCCGCGCCTATCGAGACGAGCCGTTCGCTCCGCCGTTCGCCCGGCGCAGCCCGGCGAGCGCCGCAAACGGCGCCGCCTTCACCGCCGCGCCCGGCGCCGTCCCGGTCTCGCACCGCTCGTGGAGCGGAGCCATCGGCAGCGCGAGCAGCGCTTCATCCTCGACCAGCGCGGCAACATCCATCGCCTTCGTCGCCAGCACCCGGTCGGTGTCGTCCTCGGCCGCTTCGATCTCGCTTTCCGTCTCCGCCAGCTGCAGCTCGCTCCGCGCTGCGACCGGGAACGCGAGCGGTCCGAGACAGCGCTGGCACACGAGGCGAAGCTCGCCGCTGATCTCGATGGTCAGGCTGAGGTGTCCTCCCCCGTTTTCCCCGCCGCACACCCGATAAGCGAGCGTCCCCGCCTCGCACCCCATCGCCGCGAGGCGCGGGAGAGCGTCGCTGCCGATCGATCCGGAGACGCGATCCCGGCCCCGGGCGAACTGCAGGCCGTCGAGCGTCCCGGCGCGAGACATAGGCGCCGAATGATAGTATTTTCCACCCGGACCGTCAAAGAAATCAGGGAGCTAGCTCGCCTCAGGCGACGGCCTTCGCCGCGGTCGGACCGACCCGAATGGATTCCACGCCGCTCATCCTCGCTTCGACCTCGCCGTACCGGCGCGAGCTGCTCGCGCGGCTGCGGCTGGCGTTCGAGGTCGTCAACCCGGCGATCGACGAAACGCCGCGCCCCGGCGAGGTGCCGGAGGCGCTCGCGCTCCGCCTCGCGGTCGAGAAGGCGGGGAGCGCCGCGGCGCGGTCTCGCGACGCCCTGGTCATCGGCGCGGACCAGGTCGCGGTGCTGGGCGCGCAGGTGCTCGCGAAGCCGCTCACTCATGCGAACGCCGTCGCCCAGCTCCGGGCGGTGCGCGGCCGGCGCGTGCGCTTTCTCACCGCGGTGGCGGTCGTCCGCAGCGCCGATCACGAGACCCGGACGCGGGTCGTGCCCTGCGACGTCGACTTCCGGGAGTTCTCCGATGACGCCATCGAGCGCTACCTTCGCGCCGAGCAGCCGTACGACTGCGCCGGCGCGGCGAAGATCGAAGGGCTCGGCATCGCGCTGGTCCAGCGGCTCGCCGGCGAGGATCCGACGGCCCTGATCGGGCTGCCGCTGATCGCGCTCGTGGAGCTGCTCGGCGAGCTCGGCTGCGACGTGCTCGCTGAGCCCGCCGGGCCGTCCCAAGGGCGAACCCCGAGCGCGGGAGCGCGAGGGTAGTCCGATTAGCCCGGGCACGCTCTATCTGATCCCGACGCCGATCGCCGACGGCACTGCCGCCGCGGTGATTCCGCCCGCGGTCCAGGAACGGATCCGCACCATCGGCTACTTCATCGCCGAGCAGCCCAAGCGCGCGCGCGCATTCCTCAAGGCCGTCGGTCATCCCGGGCCGCTGGCGGAGCTCAGGATCGTCAGGATCGAAGCAGACGCCGACGAGACCCGGCTCATCGAGCTGCTCGCGCCGGTGCGTCAGGGAGCCGATGCCGGCGTGCTCTCCGAGGCCGGGGCGCCGGCGGTGGCGGATCCCGGGGCGATGCTCGTCCGCCAGGCGCACGCCTCCGGTCTTCGCGTCGCGCCGCTCGTCGGGCCGTCCGCGATCCTGCTTGCCCTCATGGCCTCGGGGCTGGAGGGGCAGCGCTTCGCCTTTCACGGCTACCTCGCGATCGACGAGCGCGAGCTCAAGGCACAGCTGCGCGCGCTCGAGGCCGACTCGCGCCGCGCCCGCCGGACTGAGCTCTTCATCGAAACGCCCTACCGGAACGACCGGCTGCTGCGGGTGATCGCGGAAACCTGCGCCCCGGAGACGTTGCTCTGCGTGGCCGCGGACCTCACGTCGCCGGAGGAATCGATCGCGACCCGAACGGTCGCGGAGTGGCGCACGTCGCCGCGCGCGATCGGCCGGCGGCCGGCGGTGTTTCTCCTGCTGGCGGCGCCGCGCTAGCGCAGCCGGGGGGTCGCGCCGCCCAGCCCGAGCGTCTGGGCGACGCCGGCACCGAATCGCTTGGCGAAGCGCTCCGCGATGTTTTCCTTCTGCGTGTAGTCGACGACCTGCTCGGCCTTGATCACCTCGCGCGCCACGTAGTCGACGCTGCCGAGGCCGTCGGTGAGGCCGAGCTCGATCGACTTCGCTCCGGTCCAGATGAGGCCGCTGAACAGCTCGGGCGACTCCTTCAACCGCTTGCCGCGGCCCTTGCGCACGACCTCGATGAACTGCTGGTGGATCTCGCCGAGCAGCGTTTTCGCGTGCTCGACGTGGCGCGGCTCGAGCGGGGAGAACGGATCGAGGAACGCCTTGTTCTCGCCGGCGCTCAGCACCCGCCGCTCGACCCCCAGCTTCTCCATGGTATCGACGAATCCGAACTGGTCCATCAGGACGCCGATCGAGCCGATCAGGCTCGCCTTGTCGACGTAGATCCGGTCGGCCGCCGAGGCGATGTAGTAGCCGCCCGATGCGCACACGTCCTCCACGACCGCGTACATCGGGATGTTCGGGTAGAGGTCCCGGAGCCGCCGGATCTCGTCGTAGATCAGGCCGGCCTGCACCGGGCTCCCGCCCGGCGAGTTGACGCGCAGGATCACGCCCTGGGTGTTCTTGTCCTTGAAGGCGCTCAGGAGCGCACTGTTGACGTTGTCGGCGCTCGCGCCGCCCTTGGCATCGATCACCCCGGCCACGTCGACGAGCGCGGAGTGCTTGCCGGCGAAGGTGTCGCCCCGCCGCAGGTCGAGGAGCAGGATCAGGAGAAACGTCAGGTACGCGAACGTCAGCGCCTTGAAGAAGATCCCCCAGCGGCGCGCGCGGCGCTGCTCCCGGAGCGCTTCGAGCGCCAGCTTCTCGATGACGCCGCGCTCCCAGTTGCTGCCGTTCTCAGTCATCGCCGAATCCTATTCCCGGAGAATCACCTCGCCGCCGACCTCGTCGACCGCCACGGGCACGAGCCCCGCGCCGCGGCATGGGCCGCCCAGGCACGCCCCGGTCTCCGGATCGTAGAGCGCCCCGTGCGTCGAGCATATCAAAACCATGCCATCGGCATCGAAAAAGCGCCCCGGCTGCCAGTCGAGCTCGACGCCCACGTGCGCGCAGCGATTCAGGTAGGCACGGACCCGACCCGCGTGCCGGATGGCGAACGCCGCCTGCAGCCCACCGCCCCGGCGCACCTCGAATCGCACCCCTTCCCCGCCGTCGGCCAGGGCGGCGCTCGGGCAGACGACTAAGCGTTCGCCGCCAGCCATCGGGCCAGCTCCGGCGTCGAGTGCACGAGCGCGAGCGGCGACAGCGTAGCCAGCCGCGACCCTTCGTGGGCGCCGTAGCTCACCGCCACTGCAGCGACGCCCGCGTTCGCCGCCATTTGCACGTCGTGAGAAGTGTCGCCGACCATGAGCGCGCGGCCCGGCGCGACGCCAACCTCGTCCAGCAGCTCGAGCAACATATCCGGCGCGGGCTTCGGCGCGCATTGGTCGGCACACCGCGTCGCGCCGAACATTTCCTCCAACCCGGCCTGCGCCAACGCCCGAGCGAGCCCCGCGTGGCTCTTACCGGTGGCGATCGCCAGCGTGTGTCCGTTCGCACGCAGCCCGACCAGCATCTCCTGCGTGCCAGGGAACAGCGGCAGGCTTGCGCCGCGGACGAGAAAGTGGTGGCGGTAGCGTTCCGACACGCGCGGGTACTCCGACGCCGGCAGC
>JBOIFD010000056.1:0-8766 GCA_050741515.1 Burkholderiales bacterium | reverse complement strand
CAGGATCTCGCCGGCGTGCAGCGTGGTCTGGCCCATCACGGTCTCGAGCAGCGTGGACTTGCCGACGCCGTTGCGGCCGATGATCGACAGGCTCTCGCCCTTGGCGAGCCCGAGATCGATTCCCTGCAGCACGTGGGTCTCGCCATAGCCGGCGCCGACCCCCCTCAGGGCGAGCGCCTCAGCCATCGAGCGCGCTCCCCAGATACACCGCGCGCACCTCGCGGTTGGCGGCGATCTCCGCCGGCGTGCCCTCGGCGAAGATCGCGCCGCTCACCATCACGGTGATGCGCTCGGCGAAGCGGAACACGAGGTCCATGTCGTGCTCGATGATGAGCACGGCGATGTCCTTCGGCAACCCGGCGATCGCATCGAGGAGGATGTGGCTCTCCGCGCTCGGGATGCCGGCGGCGGGCTCGTCGAGCAGCAGCACCCGGGGCCTGAGGCCGAGCGCGATCGCGATCTCGACCAGGCGCTGCCGGCCGTAGGGCAGGTCGTGGATGCGCCGCCCGGCGTCCGCCTCGAGTCGCAGCGTCTTGAGGAGGCCCGCGGCCTCCGCGATCACGTCTTCGCGCCGGCCGGCGGGACGGATCATCGACCCGCCCGCGCCGAGGTGCTCGGCGACCGCGATGTACACGTTGTCCAGCACCGTCAGGCCGCGGAACAGCTGGTTGATCTGGAAGGTGCGCGCGATGCCGCGCTTGACCCGCTTCGCCTGCGGCAGCGCCGTCAGGTCCTCGCCCTCGAGCAGCACCGCGCCGCGCGACGGCGGCAGGACGCCGGTGAGCAGGTTGACGAGCGTCGTCTTGCCGGCGCCGTTCGGCCCGATCAGCGCGTGGCGCGCGCCGCGCTCGAGGCGAAAGTCGATGTCGCGCGCCACCTCGAGCGCGCCGAAGCTCTTGCAGAGCTGCCGGGTCTCGAGCAGCGCCGCCATCAGCGCGCGGCCGCGGCGCGCAGGCGCCGCCACAGCGCGTCCCCGATCCCGAGGACCCCGTTGCGCGCATAGAGCGCGACCACGATGAGCAGCAGGCCGATGCCGAGCTGCCACGCGGTGGGGTAGGCCCGGGCGAGCACGTGCTCGAGCACCATGTACGCGATCGCGCCGACGAACGCTCCGTAGAGCCGGCCGTAGCCGCCGAGGATCAGGATGATCAGGACCCCCGCCGCGCGGTCCAGGCCGAGCGTGGCGAGGTTGACGTAGGCGTTGGCCTGCGTGAACAGCGCGCCCGCGACGCCGGCAATGGCGGCCGAGATGCCGTAGACGATCACCAGCCGCGCGCGCACCGGCGCGCCGACCGCGTGCATGCGCAGCACGTTCTCGCGGATGCCGGTGAGGCTCTGCCCGAAGGGCGAATACACCAGCATGCGCACCACCACGAAGCAGACGAAGAGCACGACCAGGGCGTAGAGGTACTGCGCGCGGTAATAGAGCACGTCGAAGGGAAACAGGCCGAGGATCGGCAGGAATTGCAGGCCCGGCATCCCGTCGAAGCCGCCGGTGTACTCGTGACCCATGTTCGCGCTCTCCTCGAGGAGCGTCATGGTGCACAGGGTCAGCATCAGCAGCGTCAGGCCCTGGGTGCGCAGCAGCACGTAGCCGCTGGCAAGCCCGATCGCGCCGGCGACCACGGCGGCCGCCACGAGCCCGCTCAGCGGCTCGTTCCAGCCCGCATGCGCCGCGAGCATGCCGACGGTGTAGGCGCCGGCGCCGAAGAACGCCGCGTGGCCGAGGGTGACGATGCCGGCGTAGCCCATCACGAGGTCGAGCGACAGCGCGAACAGGATCACGATCACGAGCTGGGTGCCGAAGGCGAGATAGCTCGGAAGCAGGAAGAACAGCGCGAGCCCGCCGAGCCAGGGCGCCGCCTCCCACCACTTGACGCGGTGACGCTCGGCCAGCGCCCGCGCCGCCGCGAGCCCGGGTCCAGGCGCGGTCATCCGGCGCGCCGGCCGAAGAGCCCCTGCGGCCGCCACAGCAGCAGCACGAGGGTGAGCGCGTAGATGAACATCGTGCCGCCCTTCGGGAACTGGATCTTGAGCACGAAATCGAGGATGCCGATGAGCGCCGCGGCGAAGAACACGCCGGTGACGCGCCCCATGCCGCCGACCGCGACCACGATCAGGAAGTACACGAGATAGCGCAGCGGGTACTGCGGGTCGAGGCCGAGGATCTCCGCGCCGAGACCGGCGCCCACCGCCGCGAGGCCGCCGCCGAGCGCGAACGTGAGCGTGAACAGCCGCCCGACGTCGACGCCGAGCGATGCGGCCATGCGCCGGTTGTCGACCGCGGCGCGGATCCTGGCGCCGATGCGCGTGCGCTCGAATCCGAGCCACAGCGCGAGCACGAGGAGCACCCCGGCGGCGATGATCGCGAGGCTGTAGGTGCGGTAGCGGATGAAGCCGAGGTCGGTCTGGCCGCGCAGCCACTCGGGCAGGACCACCGTCTGCGTCTCGGGGCCGAAGACGAGCGTGATCGAGGCGATCATGACGAACACCAGCCCGATCGTGAACAGCACCTGGTCGAGCTCGGAGGCGCGGTACAGCCGCGCGTAGAGCAGCCGCTCGAGCACGACCGAGAGCGCCGCGATCGCGACGAAGCCGATCGCCAGCGCGGCGAAGAACGGCAGGCCCCAGAGCTTCATCGCCTGCACGATGACGTAGCCGCCGAGCATCGCGAAGCCGCCGTGGGCGAGGTTCACGAAGCCCATCAGCCCCATGGTGACCGAGAGCCCGACCGACACGATGAACAGCACCATGCCGGCGGCGAGGCCGCCGAGGGCGATGCTGATCAGGTCCATCGCGCCGGCGCGCCGGGCACCGAAAAGAAACCGCCGCCCGCCGGGATGCTGCGGGCGGCGGCGTGGGCGTTGCGGGAGCGCTCGGGCGGCGCTACTTGCCGCACCGACCGACCTTGAGCTCCTTGCACATGTCCTTCACCGCCCGGGTCGTGCCGATGGTCTTCTGAAAGAGGCGCCCGTCCTTCATCACGAGCTCGCTCAGGTACTCGTTCATGACCACGTCGCGCGTCGCCGGGTCGATCATGATCGGGCCGCGCGGGCTGTCGGCGTATTTCCAGCCCTTGAGCGCCGCCATCGCCTTGTCGGGATCGATCTTGCAATTGAGCGTGCGCACGACGTGTGCGATCGCCGCCATGCCGTCGTAGCCCTGGATGCCCATGAAGTCCGGCGTCGTGTCGGGCCCGTACTCCTTCTTCCACGCGGCGACCAGGCGCTTGTTGGCCGGGTTGTCGAGATCGGCGTGATAGTGGTGCATCGTGATCAGGCCGACCGCGTCCTTGCCCATCGCCTGCAGCTTGAAGTCCTGCGTGATGTCGCCCGGCCCGATCAGCTTGATGCCGGCCTGGCGCATGCCGAGCGCGCCATAGGTCTTGACCACGCCTACGGCGTGATCGCCCGCGGGCACGAACACGAAGAACACGTCGGGCTTCTTGTCCTTGGCGCGCTGGAAGAACGGCGTGAAGTCGGGCACCTGCGCCGGACCGCCCATCGGGATCTCGTCGATCACCTTGCCGCCGGCGGCCTCGAACGCCTTCTTGAACGCATCGAGGCTGTCCTTGCCCGGCGGAAAGTCGCTGTAGCCGACCACCGCGGTCTTCGCCTTGAGGATCTTGGCCGCGGCATCGCCCATCGCATACCCGGCGTGCCACATCGAGAACGAGACGCGCGAGATGTACGGGGACAGGGTCGTGATCCACGCCGTGCCCGCGTTCATGATGATCATCGGCTTCTTGGCCGCGTCCACCAGCGGCGCCGTGGCGATCGCGTTCCCCGAGTAGATGACCCCGGCGATCAGGTCGACCTTGTCCTGCGTGATCAGCTCCTGGACCGCGATCTTCGCGTCGGCGCCGCCCGGGTTCTTGCCGTCGCGCTTGACGATCTCGATCTTGCACGACCCGAAGGCGCCGGGGTTGAGCTTCATGAACATCTGCATGCCGCGGTCGACCTGCTGCGCGAACTCGGCGCCGATCCCGGTGTAGGTCAGCTTCACCCCGACCTTGACCGTCTGCGCCTGCACGCCGGTCGCGAGCGCCGCGACCACCCCGGCGGCGAGCGCCTGCGTCAATCTGGCTTTGGTAATCATCGTCCTCCTCCTCAGGTGACTTGCCTACGCGGCATCCTAATTCAGTCCGCGGGCCCCGGCAATCGCCGCCCCGGGGGGCCCGGCCTGCGGTGGGCACCGTACGCGAGGAGTGGGATCCCTCCCCGGTGGCGACCGTGCGCGTTGCATTCCCGTCGGGCGTGGCAGACTCGGGGGGTTGCCGCGCCCGCCGGCAGCGGCGTCGCGAGCGAGGCCCCGGCGTCCAACCGAGAAGAACCCGACGTACGCGCGATGCGCGCCCCGACGCCCGCCCACGTGCTGGTCTTCGCCACGGCGATGGCCATGGTGGGGGTATGCACCGGGCTCGCGCTCGAAGGCGGGAGCAACCCGCTCACCGTCGTCACGGTCCGCACGCTCGGCGTGGTGGCGCTCCTTCTCGCGTATTTCCAGGTCGTGCGGGTCAGCGTGGCGATGCCGGGCCGCGAGCTGGCGATCGCGATCGCGATCGGCGTCGTGCTGTGCCTGAACAACTACGCCATCAATGCGGCGATGGGCGAGATCCCGGTGCCGCTGGCGGTCCTGATCTTCTACCTCTGGCCGGCGATCACGACCGCGGCGGCCTGGGCGCTCGGCAAGGAGCGCTTCAGCTGGCGCAGCGTCTGCGGGCTGGTGCTCGCGTTCGTCGGGGTGGGGCTGGCGCTCAACGTCGACTTCACCGCCGCCCAGGCGCGCGGCGTGTGGCTCGCCGTACTGAGCGCGTTTGCATGGTCCACCGTGTTCGTGCTGACCGGCCACTACTTTCACGGCCGGGACAGCCGTCCGGCCAACTTCTGGATGACGCTGACGGCGGCGGTGATCTTCGTCGTCGTCATCACCGTCACCGGCGCGCTCGACCTGCCGGACTCGCCGGCCGGATGGACGGGGATCGTCGGCCTGCCGTTCTTCTACGCGTTCGGGATGATCGGTCTCTTCGTCGCGATCACCACGCTCGGACCGGTGAAGACCGGCTTCTACATGAACTTCGAGCCGATCGCGACGGTGATCCTCTCGGCCGTCGTCCTCGGGCAGTACCTCGCGCCGATCCAGCTCGCCGGCGCGGCGCTGGTGATCGCGGCCCTGTTCCTGTTCCGGCCGCTGCGGCGCGAACCGCTGCCCGCGGCGCGCTGACATCGCGCCCCGCCGCCGATCTCGAGGGTTTGCCGGCTGCCGGCCACGGGCGCGCCCGCGGGGTCAGTGGCTGACCGGAGCGCGCCGCTTCCCCTTCACGCCGGACGCCGCGACGACCTCCGCGATGGCGGCGTGGCTCTGCGGCGCCATCACGTGCGCGCCGGCGATGCCGGGGATCGACGCGAGCTCCTGCATGAGCTCGACGCAGATCCGCTTGCCTTCGCGTCTCGGGTCCGGCGAGCGCTCGAGGCGCGCGACGATGTCGTCCGCGATCAGCGTGCCGTAGAGCTTCTCCTTCATCCAGCGGGCCGAGCGCGCCGACGGGATCGGCGCCACCCCGATCAGGATCGGCAGCCGCTGGGCGAGCCCGAGCTCGAGGAGCCGCGCGGCGTACCGCCGCACCACCGCGATGTCCATGCAGAACTGCGTCTGGATGAACGCGGCGCCGGCATCGGCCTTGGCGACCAGTCGCTCCGCGCGCCAGCCGGGCGGCGGGTCGATCGGAGTGTCGGCGGCGCCCAGCAGCAGCCGGACCGGACCGGTGATCGCGGTGCCCGAGGGCAGCCGGTGCTCGGCCTGCATGCGGCTCGCCATCGCGAGCAGGGCCGTCGCGTCCAGGTCGAACACCGGCTTGGTGTCCGGCTGGTCGCCGGCGCCGGGGTCGTCGCCGCGCAGCACCAGCACGTTCCGGATCCCGAGCGCCGCCGCGCCGAGCAGGTCGCCCTGGAGCGCGATGCGGTTCCGGTCGCGACAGGTCAGCTGGAGGATCGGCTCGACGCGATGCTGGACGAGAAAGTGCGCCGCGACCAACGCGGAGAGATGGGCTTTCGCGGCTGCGCCGTCGGTGACGTTCACTGCGGTGGCGACGCCGCGGAGCGCCGCCGCGGCGTCGATGAACTCCGTCGCATCGGTCGCGACCGGCGGCGAGAGCTCGGCGGTCACGACGAAGCGGCCGCCCCGCAGATCGCGTTCGAGCTCGCTGTCGGCGGACAGCTGTTGGTCGCTGGCGAGGTCCATTGCGGCTGGAGTGTAACGCAGCGCCATGCCCGGATTCCGCGGCACGCGGCTCCGGCGGTGAGAAATCCCCGCTAGTCGCGCCAGAGCGGCGGCTCGTCCATGGCCGCGACCTGCTCGCGCAGCTCGAGGATGCGGTCCTGCCAGTAGCGCTGGGTGTTGAACCAGGGGAACGCCGCCGGAAACGCCGGATCGTCCCACCGCCGCGCGAGCCATGCCGAGTAGTGGATGAGACGGAGCGTCCGGAGCGCCTCGACGAGCGCGAGCTCGCGCGGCTCGAACTCGCGGAAGTCCTCGTAGCCCGCGAGCACGTCGCCGAGCTGTCGCGTCATCGCGGCGCGATCGCCCGAGAGCAGCATCCACAGGTCCTGCACCGCCGGGCCGGAGCGGGCGTCGTCGAAGTCGACGAAGTGCGGGCCGTCGCCGGTCCAGAGGATGTTGCCGGCGTGGCAATCGCCGTGCAGGCGGATCGCCGTCGGCCGGCCGGCGCGCGCGTAGCAGCGCGTCACGCCCTCGAGCGCGAGATCGACGACGCTCGACCACGCCGCGCGCAGGTCGGCGGGGATGAACCCGTGCTCGAGCAGCCACGCGCGCGGCTCGCCGCCGAAGCTCTCGACGTCGAGCGCCGGACGGACGTCGAACGGGCGCACTGCGCCGACCGCGTGGATGCGCCCGATGAAGCGGCCCAGCCATTCGAGCGTTTTCGGATCCTCGAGCTCGGGGGGGCGCCCGCCGCGCCGCGGATACACCGCGAACCGGAAGCCGCCGGACTCGTGCAGGGTCGCGCCCTGCAGCGCGAGCGGCGCGACGACCGGGATCTCGCGCTCGGCGAGCTCGCCGACGAACGCGTGCTCTTCCAGGATCTGCGCATCGGTCCAGCGCGCCGGCCGGTAGAACTTGGCGACGACGAACGCCGATCCGCCGGCGGCGTCCTCGATGCCGATCTGGTAGACGCGGTTCTCGTAGCTGTTCAGCGCGAGCAGGCGTCCGTCGCCGGCCAGCCCCGCGCTCTCGAGCGCATCCAGGACGACGTCGGGCGTGAGACCGGAGTACGGATGGGGGTCGGCGCCCGGCATGCGCCTATTCTAGGAGCGGCTGCCGCGGCCGACGCGCGCGCTCAGAGTGCCCTGAGCTTCATGAAGTGCCAGCCGATGCCGTCGCAGAACGGGCAGAGGCGCTGCTCGTACTTGCCGGTGGCGGCGCACGCCGTGCACTCCTTCCAGTCGCCGTCGTTCACGGCGCTCCGGAACACGCCGCGGCAGCGCCGGCCCTGGGGGCTGCGCCCGCAGCGCTGGTTGATCGCCTCGGTGCGGTAGGTGATGCCGTGGCAGATCCGGCAGACGGCGACGGGGTGCGATTTTTTCGCAGCGAGCATATCGGTGCCTCCTTCGCGCGTCGCGATCGGCCCGGAAACGAGAAACCCCGCCGATGCGGGGTTCCATTCTTCGGGCCTTCTCGGGACACGCCGAGATCGAGCATCCACTATACGCCCGGCAGGGTGTTTCCGCCGGGCGCCGCGCCGACGCTCAGCGGGCAGGAGGCGGCGGGGCGTTCGGCGGAGGAGGAGGGTGGTAGTACGCCTGCCGGGGTGGCGACGAAGACGCAAACCGCCCCGACACCGGGATCTTGTGCCCCTTGGCGTACATGCACTGGAGATAGCCGGCGTCGTAGCGTCGCTGCGCGCCGTAGGCGGAGCCCTGCGCCATGCCGGCGCCGACCATGCTGCCGACGAGGAGCCCGGCGCCCGCACCGACACCGGCGCCGCTCGCGCCATCGATCAGCGCGCCGGCCGCGGCGCCCACGGCCGTTCCGACCGCCGCGCTGCCGACCGCCGCGTTCGCCGCGGCCTTGTCCGACGTCACTCCGCCCACCTGCTCGTAGGCGAACTGCCGGCACACCGCGTCGTCGGCGCGGAAATCGGCGAAGCTCCTCCCGGTGCCGGGCAGAGCCATGACGGCGGGGCCCGTGGGTACGGTTGCGCACGCGCCGAGGATCAGCAGGGGAACGAGCGGCGAGCTCTTGAGCCAGGCAGGCATGGCAGCGCCGGGTCAGTTGGGTGGTGGAGGCTGAGGCGATACCCGCTGCCAGCCGCCCGGACACTCCTTGGTGTACGGGTAGTACGTCTTGGATTCGGCGCAGTAGTACCACCAGTGTTCAGGAGCCGGCTGCGGCGCCGTCTGTCCGCCGCTGCCCTGCTCGATATACGTCGTCGGCCCGGACGGGTAATAGGCGGGCGGGGAGTAGGACGGGTAGTAATAGGGCGCGTAGTAAGGGTAGTAGGCGGGGTACGGGTAGTACCATCTCGGCCCCCAGTACGCGGGGAACCCGATGCCGACGCCGACACCTACGACGACCCGGCTCCTGACGAAAGGCCTGCCACCGGCGACGACTACACCGCCGGGTCGAACGAATTTGCCGCCGGTGACGGCGACACCGCCGCCGCGATGAGCGAAAGCGGAGTCGCTTACAAGCGCGCCCACCACCAGCACCGCCGCCATCGTCGCCAGAGCGTTCAGTGATCTCATGACC
>JBOIFD010000055.1:0-4907 GCA_050741515.1 Burkholderiales bacterium | reverse complement strand
CGCCTCGACCGTGCCGTTCTCGTCGAGCGGCACGAGCCGCGTCGCGAGGCCCATCGCGCCGATCACCGCGCGCGGTCGCGCGAGATCCGCGCCCGAGTCGGGGTTGCTGCGATACAGCCACCCCGGGACGAAGACGAAGAGATAGCCGGCACCGACGGTCGGCGGCATCGGGTCGCCGGCGCGCGCCGCGTCGAAGCGCGCGCGGAACTCGCGGTTCCGGGGCAGGGCTATTACCGCGGCGGCGAACGCTTGCGCGGCGGTGTCGATCGACTCTGCCCGTGCGAGCGCTGCGAGCGCCGCGCGCAGCGCCGGGACATCTTCGCGCTCCAGCGCGTCGGCCACGGCTGCGCGCCCGGGCGGCTCCGCCGCAGCGCAGGCGAGCGCCGCGAACGCGAGCAGGGTCCCCACTGCGAGCCGCATGCGCCGCGCCCGGTCGAGCCCTCAGTCGAGGCAATCGGCCGGATCGATCTGCACCGTGGAGTGATCGATCCCGAACCGGTCCTTCAGACGCCCCTTGATCGCCGCGAGCGCCGCATGCGCGTCGGCCGACGGCGCGAGGCACACGTGCAGCGTCACGAGCGGCCGCTCGGTCGTGAGCATCCAGGCGTGCACGTGATGCACGTCGGTGACTCCGGGGACGACCGCGACGAGGTCCGCGCGGAGCGCCGCGGCGTCGAAACCGTCGGGCGCCCCCTCCATCAGCACGTGGCCGGCGCGGCGCGTGACGTCCCACGCGCCGCGGAGGATCAGGGCGGTCAGCAGCACCGAGAGGATCGGGTCGATCGGCGTCCAGCCGGTCGCGAGGATCACGATCGCCGCCGCGATCGCCCCGGCCGAGCCGAGCAGGTCGCCCAGCACGTGCAGCAGCGCGGCGCGTACGTTGAGGTTCGCGCGATCGCCGGTCCGCAGGACGAAGAATGCGATCAGGTTCACCGCGAGCCCGGCGACCGCGACCGCGAGCATCGGGCCGCCGAGCACCGGGATCGGTTCGCGCAGGCGGGCGATCGCCTCGACCAGGATCCAGACCGCGATCGCGAACAGCGTCAGCCCGTTCGCGAACGCCGCGATGATCTGGAGCCGGTGATAGCCGTAGGACCGCTTCGCGTCGGACGGCCGCCGGGCGACGCGGAACGCGGCCCAGGCGAGGCCCAAGGCCGCGACGTCGGAGAGCATGTGCCCGGCGTCGGCGATCAGCGCGAGCGAGCCCGACAGCCAGCCGCCGATCGCCTGCACCACCATGAAGACGGCGGTGAGGATCAGGACCCAGAAGATCCGCCGCTCGCCGTCCGCGACGTGGTCGTGCCGATGTCCGCCGTGGTGCCCGTGTGCACCCCGCGGGTGATGCGAGTGCGAAGAACCGCTCACGCGAGGCTCCGGAAAGCTCCGTCAAGCCTACCCGCTCCGGCAGCCGGCGACCAGCCTCGCGGGAGGAACTTGGTCACCTCCGCGGGGTCTGCTGCGGCCGCGCGAGACCGCCGAGATCGCGTTCGTCGCCGACAACCCCGGCGACTGGATGTTCCACTGCCACGTCCTCGAGCACCAGGCCGGCGGGATGATGGCCGTGGTGCGCGTGGGCTGACACCGAGGGGGCCGGTCAGCGCAGGTTCCCGGTGTGGCCGAGGGAGTAGCGCCCCGGCTGCGGCCACACGGTGAGGCCGTGCGGCTCCTTGCCCACCGGAACGCTCTTCACCGCGCCGGTCGCGGTGTCGATCGCGTAGACGACGTTGTCGAAGCGGCCGGAGAGCCACAGCACTTTCCCGTTGGCGCTCACGTTCCCCATGTCGGGGCTGCCGCCGTCGGGGATCGGCCAGGTCTCGATCACGGTGCGCGTCGCGAAGCTGACGACCGACACGCTGCCCTTGCCGCGCGGCGGGCCGAAGGCGTGGCCGGAGCCGCGGTTGGCGACGTAGAGCCTGGTCCCGTCGCGGCTCGGATAGAGCCCGTGCGCCCCGATCCGGGTCGGGATGAAGTCGATCTCGACGAACTTCTCGCCGTCGATCACGAACACGCCGCCGGCCTGCATGTCGGCCACGAAGAACACCGTCCCGTCGGGCGAGATGCGGACGTCCTGCGGCATCCCCCCGCGCGAGAGCTTCAGGTAGCCGAGGACCTTGCGGTTGGCGAGGTCGACCTTCGCCAGCCTGGCGGCGAACTCGCACGTGAAGATCGCGTAGCGCCCGTCGATCGAGAAGTCGGCGTGGTTGATCCCGGCGCATCCCGGTACCGGGAGCGAGTACTGCAGCGCCATCGTCTGCGGATCGCGGAAGTCGAGCCGCTTCAGCGCTTCGGCGACGACGATCGCGGAGCGGCCGTCGGGCGTGAAGTACATGTTGTACGGATCGTCGACCGGGATGCTCTTTCCCGGCTTGCCGGTCTTCGGATCGATCGGCGTCAGGCTGCCGTCGGTGCGCCGCTCGGCGTTGTTGGTCACCCACAGCGTCTTGAGGTCCCACGAGGGGACGACGTGCTGCGGGTTGATCCCCACGGGGAACCTGTCGATCACCTGCAGGGTGATCGGGTTGATGACGTACACGTCGTTCGACTGCCGGTTGGGGACGTACACCCGCTCCAGCGCGCCGGCCACCGCGGGGCTGAACCGGTCGGCCGCCGTCTCGCCGTAGAGGTTGCGCGCATCCACCACCGGCGGCATCCCCGGGACGGTGTCGACCGCACGCGCGGGCGAGCTCGGTCCCGTCTGTGCCCAACTGAACGCCGGCCACACGCACAGGGCGAGCGCGATCCGCGCCCCGGCACTCGCACCGGTCCGGCGCTCGGTTCGATGTCGCTGCACAAGGCCTCCCGCGTTATTCGGAGCCCGTATTCTGAACGGGTCGAAGGCAGGCTGCATCCGCCGTCGGCCAAAGGCACTGAGCCGCCGCGTGCGACCGCCGCCGTTCAGTGCCGAGCGAGCGTTGCGGGATACCGGGCGCGCGTCCTTAGCCGCCCGACCTCGTAGGCCTCGTCGAGGCTGAGCAAGAACGCTGCGGGATGCTGCGCGAGCCAGGGCTGCGCTGCGTCGGCCGAGGCGAAGAAGTGCACGTAGTGGCAGAAACTCGCGATCACGTCGGCGCGCACCGCATCCGCATCCGGAACGAGAAACGACACTGCGATTCCTTCGGGCTCCGCGGACTCGACCTCGCGCGGGCTCACGCTGAGCCGTACCGGGTCGCCGCTGCCGCGGCAAACCGAACTCACCTCGGCCGTCCGGCCGAGCAGTGCGGGGAGAAACAGCGTGTCCCACGCGCACCACGCGAAGAGCTCGCGCCCGTCGACGCGCAGCCGGTGGGTCATCGGCCTGATCGTGAGGCCCCAGTAGCCGATCACGCGCCGCTCGCCGTCGTAGTACACCTCGGGCCAGGCAGCCAAGCGCCGCTCCACTTCCTCGCCCGCCATGGCGAGCTCGACCGCGAGCGCCGACAGCGCGACCGGCGAGCCCTCCGCAAGCCGCCGATAAAGCGCGAGCGAGAGCCGCTGGTCGTCCGCGTCGAGCGCCGGGAAGACGTTCAGGAGCCGGTCGGAGAGGACCTCGACGGCCGGTCGCGCCCGCGACATTCGTCTGCCCTCAACCCGCGCAGCAGGAAAGCCTGGCGACGTCCTTGGTGAACGTCTGCGCGCACAGCTTCAGCGCTTCGACCATCGTGAGGTATGGAAAGAGCTCGCGCCCGAGCGCGTCGACCGTCATCCCGGCGCGGATCGCGAGCGCGGCCGACTGGATGAGATCCCCTGCCTCCGCGGCGACCGCTTGCGCGCCCAGGATCCGCCCCGTCCCGGCTTCGGCGACGAGCTTCACGAACCCGCGGGTGTCGAAGCTCACGAGCGCGCGCGGCACGTGCTCGAGCGCAAGCGTACGGCTCTCGACCGCGAGGCCGCGCGCTCGCGCCGCGTCTTCCGCGGGGCCCACCGTGGCGACCTGCGGATCGGTAAAGACGACCGCCGGCACGATCGACAGATCGAGCGCCGCATCGCCGCCGGTCATGTTGATCGCCGCGCGCGTGCCGCCCGCCGCGGCGACATAGACGTGCATCGGCTGGGTAGTGCAATCGCCCGCGGCGTAGATGCCCGGCGTCGATGTGCGCATCCGCTCGTCGACGACGATCGCACCGCGCCCGTCGGTGCGCACGCCGACCGCCTCGAGGCCGAGGCCGTCGGTGCTCGGCCGCCGGCCGGTCGCGACGAGCAGCCGGTCGCCGACGACGCTCGCTCCGTCCACGTCGAGCGCGAAACGGTCGTCCTCGTAAGCGACCTGCCGCAGCGACGCGCCGGTGAGGATCCGCATACCCTCCTCCTCGAGGATCGCTTTCAGCGTCGCGCCGACGAGCGGGTCCTCGCGCGAGAGCAGCGTCGATCGAGCGATGAGCGTCACGCGGCTCCCGAGCCGCAGGAACGCCTGGGCGAGCTCGAGCGCGACCGCGGAGCCGCCGTAGACGAGCAGCTGCTCGGGAAGCCGCTCGGCGACGAGCGTCTCGCTGGAAGTCCAGTAGGGCGTCGCGCGCAGCCCAGGCACGTCGGGGATCGCCGGCGAAGCGCCGGTGGCGACGAGCGCCCGATCGAAGTCGAGCACCCGTTCGCCGCCGCCGGCGAGGCGCACCAGGAGGCGGTGCGGATCCCGGAACCGCGCCTCGCCGCGCAGCAGGTTGATGTTGGGGTTCTCGGCGACGATCCGCTCGTATTTCGCCTCGCGCAACTCCGCGACCCGCTGCTGCTGCTGGGCGAGAAGCGCCGCGCGGTCGATCCGCGGCGCCGCCGGCGCGATGCCGGCGTCGAAGCCGCTGCGGCGGCGCGTCTGCGCGACCTGTGCCGCACGGATCATGATTTTGGAGGGCACGCAGCCGACGTTGACGCACGTGCCGCCGGTCGCGCCGCGCTCGATCATCGTGACCTGCGCGCCGGCCTCGGCGGCCTGGATC
>JBOIFD010000054.1:0-4795 GCA_050741515.1 Burkholderiales bacterium | reverse complement strand
GTGTACGTACGGGCAAAAAGGTCGCGGTCGACGAGGCCGTACCAGGCAAGCGGCGAACTCTCGTACTCGTGTCGCCACCGCCACCTCCGGAGGGCGCGCTGCGCCCGCTTCGCGGCCGGGCGCAGTCCGACGCGCTCCACCCCCTTGACGAGCCATCGCCCGACCGTGCCCCGGTCCCGGTTGGGATCCGTGACCGGCAGCGCTTGTCGCTGCGTCACGTAGTCGAGATAGAGCCGGCGTCCGGTTCGGAGCCCGAGCGGAACCCGCGCCCAGAAGTCGATGAGCTCGGCGTCGTACCACGGCAGACGCCATTCGTGGCCGAAGCCCTCGTACACGCGGAGCGAGTTGCAGATGAACTTCGCTTGCCGTTCCTGCAGCTCCCAGCGCTCGTACCGATCGGCCGCCTCCTCGGGCGAGCAGTCCGGAACCGGGCCGATGATGCCCTCGATCCTTCGGTCGAAGAGCGCGGCGAGCTCGCGCTCCCTCCCGGACGGCCAGTCCCACAGGGAGTAGTGGGCACGGAAGATCGAGTCCAGCAGTTCACGGCGGGACACGCGCGAGCGCCGCACGTACCACTTCGGGACGTGGCCGCCGGTCACGAAGTCGCCCGTATGGCCCGGGATGAAGACACCCGCGGGAGGGAGCTTGCCCTGGCGTCCGAGCTCGAAGACCGCCGGCCAATCCTGAACGTGGGGGACCGAAGTCAGGTTGCCCGCGGAGCGGAAGTACTCGCGGAAGGCCTCGGTCGAGGCCCAGGCCCGCCAACGCTCCGCGGAGTACGGCACGAACTCCCAACGGAAGCCCAGATAATCGGCGAGCTCCCTCGAGACCCGGGACTCCCAGTTGCCCGGAACGCCGTAGCTGTAGCAGACCACGTCCTTGACGCCTAGAGCACGGAGCCCGACGGCGATCAGTCGCGAGTCATAGCCGCCGCTCAACGGCACGACGATCGGACGGCCCTCCAGGCTCGCGATGAGGCGACGGAAAACGCGCCCGTGGACCTCGTCCAATCGTGCGACGAGAGCGCCCGTGTCGTCGGTGAAGAACTCCCGGTGGCGAAACTCGTAGTACGGCGCGCGCTGCGGGCCGTCCGAGCAAGCCTCGTCGAAGCTCAGAACGGAGCCGGCCTGGAGCTGCCGCACGCCGGAGTAGAGCGTCTCCTCCCCGGTCACGTAGCCGGTGAGAGGGAACTCCGCGTTTGCGGTCGCGTTGGGCTCGGTTGAGCCCGACGCGGCGAGCGCCAGGCAGGCGTCATCCGAAACGCAGTAATCCTCCCCACGGCTCGACCAGAAGAGCGGGATGCTGCGAATGCGATCGACGCCCGCGAGGAGCCTGGCACCGCGGTGCGTCGCGACCGCAAAGCAACCGTTCAGCCGGCTCAGCGTCTGTTGCCAGGCCGCGTCCACCGGGCACGCGTCGAGCAACGCGGCGATCGCGTCGGCGCGGAGGAAGCGGTCGCCGAGGTGGGCATAGCCCGACGCCCGAGTCGCGCCGCAGCTCGACCAGGGTCCGCGCACAAGCTTGACCTCGATCACCTCAACTCCTGCGAGCCGTCGACTGCACGCGTCCGGTGGCACGCGTGTACACGGACAGCAGCTCCTCCCGCACGTTCGGCCACGCGTAACACTCGACTGCATCGAGGCCCGCCGCGCGCAGGCGCGACGCGAGCGCCCGATCGCCAATCAGGCGCAGCGCGGCACGCGCCATTGCCTCGGGGTCGCGTGGCGGCACGAGCAACGCGGTCTTCTCGTGCTCGACGACGAACGGGGTGCCGCCGACGTTCGTGGTCACGATCGGCACCCCGCTCGCCAGGGCCTCGAGGACCGAGATCGGCATATTGTCGACGAGCGACGGGTTGAGGAGCAGGCCGGCGTCCCGGTACAGGTCGGCCATCCGCTCGTTCTCCAGCCGGCCCGTGAAGCGTACCGCCGCACCGAGCCCGAGCTCGTTGCTGAGCCGCTCGAGCTCGCCGCGTTTCGGCCCGGAGCCGGCAACGCTCAGGCGCGCTGCCGGATGCGCTGCGCGAATTTGCGCGAACGCGCGCAGCGCCGTCGGGACATCGTAGATATCCTCGAGGTTTCTCGCGACGACGATGTGAAGCCGATCGGCATCCCGCGGAGCCGGCCGAAAGCGGGCGAGATCGACGATGTTCGGGACGATCACGGTCTTCACGCCCCATCTTGCGAACACACCCTGGAGAAACCCCGACGGCACCACCACGCAATGGGCCCGCTGCAACGTGGGCCGCATCCATGCGAATTGCCGGTCGAGGAAGATCTCCGCTTCGCCGCCCCGGTAGTTCACGATTGCCGGCTTGCCGCGCAGGTGCGCCATCCAGACCGCCGGCGCAGCGTAGAGATGCCAGGCCCAGCCCGAGTTGGCCATGACGTGGAGAAGATCCACGCGTCCGACGCAGCGCCAAAGCCGCCAAAGATAGGGGAGCAGCCGGAACGCCGCCCGCACGACGCGCACTCGCCCGATCCAGGCAGGACGATGCGGAGCGTTGACCCGGACGATCTCTGCACCCAGCCCGGATTCGGTCAGGAGGCTCGCCAGCTGGCGCGTCTGGTTTGCCATCCCCCCCGACGGCGGGGGGAGCGGCCCGACGATCCCGATGCTCAGGCCCTGAGGTTCGGCGAACGCACGGCCGGGAGCGACGTTCGCCGGGTCGGGTCCGGTCAGCGTCGGGTGGCGGACACCTTCAGGCGGTCGCATAGACCGTCCTTCGAAGGTTCTGCGCGAGCCGAACACCGAACCGCCAGGGCGCCCGATCCCAGGGCGTGAAGCGGGGGATCTGGAGGGGATCGCTGGTCCGCGACGCAACGCCCCAGGCAGTGGAGACCGCGGCCTCAAACCCGGCTTCCCGCACCATCGCGACGTGGACGGCGGCATAGTCCCGACCGGGCTTGCCGTTCGGATAGGCAAACGCCGTCACCGGCACACCGAGTTGACCCTCGAGAGCGCGCTTGCTCTCGACGATCTCCTCGCGCGCGAGGTCGTCGGGCATCCGGGCGAGGATCGGATGGGTGACCGTGTGCGCGCCGACGGTCATCCCGGACGCGTGGAGCTCGCGCACCTGCTCCCGCGTCATCATGAGGCCGCGCAGATGCGCCGCCGGAGCGCGCCGGGCAATCGCATCGGCGGCACGCTCCCGCTCGCCAGGCGACCGGTACTTCAGCGCCCCGAGCAGGTTCGGGATTGCACGTTGCCGATCCTCGACCGTCCCGACCGCATGGACACCGAGGTTCAGATCCGAGAGGTCGAAGTGCGGCCCGGTAGCGGCGCGGACCGCTTCGATCACCCGATCGTTCCACATGCAACCGCCCGACTGGTACCCGGTAGCGATGAAGAAGGTCGCGCTCACGCCGAGTCGGCGCAGGATCGGCAGCGCAACGGTGCAGTTGTCCGCGTAGCCGTCGTCGAAGGTGATGCAGAGGCTGCGCCCGGGCAGCGTCCCACGGCGCAGGCGCGCGACCGCCTCCGGCAGCGGCAGGACGTTGCACCAGCTCGTCAGGCGGCGGAGCAGCGCCTCGAACGCTGCGGCGTCCGGGTCGTCCGGGAAGAGCGGATCCCGCTCCGGGCGCACGCGATGGAAGATCAGGACCGACAGTCGGGCGCCATCACCGGCGGGACTGAGCAAGCAAAGAAGCTGTCGGAGCATGCCTGATCCGAGCATCAGACTGGCGGCTCCGCGCGGCAAAGCGGCGCGCGGAGGATGCTGTTGGACGCAGCGAGCAGCGCGATCGCGGTACCGGTCATCGTCTCACCAGCACAGCCCTTCGTACCTGCCGCGGAGGCGGCCCCGATCGCCGACCCTCGCGAGGTCGAGAACGATCTGGTCGTCGCGGATCAGCGTGCGGAGCTTTTCCAGGGTGCCCGAGTCACCGAGCCCCAGGACCAGCAGCTCGGACTCGGCGACGACGCTCTCCAGATCGCGCCTGATGAGCGCGCCGATGTGCGGCAGGTGCTGCTCGATGAACCGCTTGTTGGCGCCGAGCAGGTTGGACAGGTGCACATCGGGGTCGTAGACGCGCAGCTGCAGGCCCTTGCCGATGAGCTGCTCGGCGAGCAGGACCAGCGGGCTCTCGCGCAGGTCGTCGGTCCCGGTCTTGAAGGCGAGGCCGATCATGCCGATCTGCCGCTTGCCGGAGGCGAGCACCTTCTCGATCGCACGATCGGTGTGCACGCGGTTCGACTGCAGGAGACTGCCGAGCATCGGCAGCTCGACATCGTGGGTCTTCGCGAGATACATCGTCGCGCGGAGGTCCTTGGGCAGACACGAGCCGCCGAACGCGAAGCCCGGCTTCAGGTAGGCCTTCGAGAGGTTGAGCTGGGTGTCCTTGCACACCAGGTCCATCACCTCGAACGGATCGACCCCGAGGGCCTCGCACAGCCGGGCGGTCTCGTTCGCGAACGTGATCTTGAGCGCGTGGAAGTTGTTGCAGGCGTACTTGAGCATCTCCGCGGCGCGGATCGAGGTCGCGTGGAACGCGCACGGGAGATGCCCGAAAAGCTCTCTCAGGGCCGTGACCGGCGCGTCGGCGTTCGCGCCGACGATGGTGAAGGGCGGCTTGTCGTAGTCGCGGATCGAGGAGCCCTCGCGCAGGAACTCCGGCTGGAAGCAGACGTGAAAGTCCACGCCTTCCCGCTTGCCGGATCCGCGCTCGAGGACGGGCCGCAGGACGTCCTCCACGGTGCCGGGGACGAGCGTCGACCGGAAAACGACGAGGTGCGGCGCCGGTTTCTCGCGCAGCGCGGCGCCCAGCTCCTGCGCCAGACGAAGCATCGCCGACTG
>JBOIFD010000053.1:0-6063 GCA_050741515.1 Burkholderiales bacterium | reverse complement strand
CGCGGAGACACCCAGCAGCCGCGCCGCCTCGCGCTCCACGGCGGGCCGCGGCGCGAGGCGCGAGCCGAGCTCCGCGAGCCGCGGCCAGTACGCCGCGCGACGGCCCTCGGTCTCGAAGTAGAGATAGTCCTCGGCGAGGCGCGCGAGCGTCTTCCTCGAAGACCGGTACGCTGCATTGCGTCGCATGCGCGCGAGCTCGGTGCGAACGAGGGCCCGGATCGCGCCGTTCCGCGGGCGGAACCCGAGCTTGTAATAGAACCACCACGCGCCCGAGGCGAGGCCCTCGTCGTTGTCACGGCCCAGCTGGTAGGGCTCGAAGGTGAAGGACTGCGTACCGAAGACGTGCCGGAGCATCGCGAGCAGGCGGCCGAACACGAACGCCGACTCGCCGCCGCGGAAGGTCTCGAACGTGTTGTAGGCGAGATCGGCGCAGCCGAACAGCATGTCGGCTTCGGCGTAGGCGATCGGCACGCCGTTGCGCAGCGCGAGCTGGCCGTAGGTGGTGCGCAGCACCGGGCGGCGCTCCGGCGCCGTCCCGATCAGCGCCCACAGCAGGCCGTCGCCGTCGTCGACGACGCGCACGTCGCGCGGATCGCCGTAGGCGAAGGCGTCCAGGTCGCGGGCGCGCGTGACCATCGCCTCCTGGGCGAGGTCGATCAGCCGCTGGCCCGTGGTCGCGGACACGGCGCGGACGGATCGCGGAGGACGCGCGGTCTCGGCGCGCAGGTCCGGCCGCCCGCGCGCCGGTGCCTGGTTGCGGAAGACGACGGGTGCGCGCTCGTAGCGGGCGTGCGTACGGGAGGGGGAGCCGGGCGCCGGACGCAGCACGAACGGCGGCTCGAGCGCGTCGAACATCGCCTCGCGCGTGAAGTCGTCGCCGGGCATCGCCGCGACGCGCCGCACGAAGAACCCGGCGTCGGTGTCGCGCCCCCGCAGCCGGTCGAGGGCCGCGCGCGGCTCGGGTTTGCGGATCCGCAGCCACGTCGCCGCGAGCGGCGTCACGAGGAGCGGCAGGGCGGCGGCGAGCCTGTCGGGGTCGTCGACCTCGTCCCAGTCGATCGCGAGCCGGCCGGGCCAGCGGGCCGCGAGCCAGAGCGCGGTCGGCCAGAAGAAGCGGTACCGGATGTCGCACCCGGCGACCCCCGAGTCGGCGAGCGCGTCGCGATGGCGTCGGAGATCGGCCCGGCGCGTGAAGCCGGCCAGCATCCGCTCGACCTGCGCGAGCACCGCGCGGCGGTCCGGATACGCGCGAACGAAGCAGAGATGCTCGTGCAGCCGCAGCACCTGGCGCGCGTTCGCGAGCCTCGTCCCGGCGAGCGCTTGCAGCAGCGCGAGCTTCGTCGCCGCCCGGCCCGGGCCGTACGCGAGGCGCGTCGCTTCCAGTCTTCGGAGCCGCGCGGCGGGCGGGGTCGGCATGGCCGCGCATTCTAGCGTCGCGCATCGGCTTGCAGCTTCCCCAGCGCCCGTTTAGCCTTGGGTGTCATGGTCAAGCATCGCCTCGGCATCATCGGCCTCGGCATGGCGCTCAAGCGCCGTGCGCCGAGCCTGAAGGACCTTCAGGCGCGGGTCGGGCGGTCGTCGTCGGCCAGCGCAGCGCCGGTGCGCTGAGGACCGCCATGACCGACGTTCGGCGGCTGCTGCGCGAGCTCGAGGAACGCGGCCTGCTGCGCAGTCGACGCATCGTCGAGGGGCCGCAAGGCGCCCGTCTGCTGGCGGACGGACGCGAGTTCCTCGCGTTCTGCAGCAACGATTACCTCGGGCTCGCGAGCCACCCCGCGCTCATCGAGGCGGCCAAGCGGGGCGCGGAGCTGTACGGCGTCGGCGCGGGGGCCTCGGCCCTGATCTCCGGACACACGCGTCCGTGCGCCGACCTCGAGGCACGCTTGGCAGCCTTCGTTCGCCTGCCGCGGGCGCTGCATTTCTCGACCGGCTACATGGCCAGTCTCGGCGTCCTGCCGGCGCTGGCACGAGCCGGCGACGCAATTTTCTCCGACGAGCTCAACCACGCCTGCCTCATCGACGGCGCGCGCCTGTCGCGCGCGGAGGTGTGCGTCTATCCGCATCTCGCTCTCGCCGCGCTCGAGCGCACGCTCGCCGCGTGCACCGCCGCGACCAAGGTCGTCGCGACCGACGCCGTCTTCAGCATGGACGGCGACATTGCGCCGCTGCCCGAGCTGCTGGCGTTGTGCGAGCGCCACGACGCCTGGCTCGTGGTGGACGATGCGCACGGCTTCGGCGTGCTCGGCCCGGCCGGGCGCGGCACGCTGGCGCACTTCGGCATCGCCTCGCCGCGAATTGCCTACATCGGCACGCTCGGCAAGGCCGCGGGCGTGTTCGGCGCCTTCGTGGCGGGCGATGAGCCCGTGGTCGAATGGATCCTCCAGCGCGCGCGCACGTACACCTTCACTACCGGGAGCCCGCCGATGCTCGCCACGGCGCTGTCGGCGAGCGTCGATCTCATAGAGAGCGGGGAATGGCGGCGCGAGCGGCTGCGGCAACTGATCGCACAGCTTCGCGCCGGTCTCGCCGGGCTGCCGTGGCGGCTGCTGCCGTCGGAGACCGCGATCCAGCCGCTCATCGTCGGCGACAACCGCGCCGCGCTCGTGCTCATGGAGCAGTTGCGCGAGCGGGGCATCTGGGTCCCCGCGATCCGCCCGCCCACGGTGCCGGCGGGCACGGCGCGGCTGCGCATCTCGTTGTCCGCGTTGCACACGCCGGAGGACGTGGCGCGACTGATCGCGGCGCTGCACGACATCGCGTCCGCGCGCGGACTGCCGGAAAGGAGCGCTCGCCAGGGATGACGAACAGGCGGTTCGTCGAACGCAGCTTGCGCGCGGTCTGGCATCCGTGCACGCAGATGAAGCTGCACGAGTGGGTGCCGCTCGTGCCGGTCGCGCGCGCCTCGGGCGTGTGGCTCTACGACTTCGAGGGTCGCCGCTACCTCGACGCGATCAGCTCGTGGTGGGTGAACCTGTTCGGGCATGCCAACCCGCGCATCAACGCGGCGGTGAGCCGCCAGCTCGAGCGGCTCGACCACGTGCTCCTTGCCGGGTTCGCCCATGAGCCGGTGATCGAGCTTTCGGAACGGCTCGCCGCGCTGACCGGGAACCGGCTGGGCCACTGTTTCTACGCCTCCGACGGCGCCGCCGCCGTCGAGATCGCGCTCAAGATGAGCTTCCATTACTGGCGCAACGCCGGCCAGCCCGGGAAACGACGGTTCGTCAGTCTCGCGAACGGCTACCACGGGGAGACGCTCGGCGCGCTTTCGGTGAGCGACGTCGCGCTCTTCCGCGACGCGTACGGACCGCTGCTCCTGCAAGGGGCGACCGTTCCGAGCCCGGACTGGCGCCTCGCGGCGGAGGGAGAGGGTGCGGAACGCTACGCCATCCGGTGCGCTGGCGCGCTGGAGACGCATCTCGAGATGCATCACCGCGAAACGGCCGCCCTGATCGTCGAGCCCCTGGTGCAGTGCGCCGGAGGCATGGCGATGCACCACCCGGAGTACCTGCGCCGCGCGCGGGCGCTCTGCGACCGACACGGCGTGCACCTCATCGCCGACGAGATCGCGGTGGGCTGCGGCCGGACCGGGACCTTCTTCGCCCACGAGCAGGCGGGCATCGCTCCGGATTTCCTGTGCCTGTCCAAGGGGCTGAGCGGCGGCACTCTGCCGCTCTCGGTGGTGCTGACGACGGACGGCGTCTACGACGCGTTCTACGACGACGACGTCGCGCGCGGCTTCCTGCATTCGCATTCGTACGCCGGGAACCCGCTCGCGTGCGCCGCGGCGCTCGCGACGCTCGCAATCTTCGACGAGGACGGCGTGCTCGAGCGAAACCGGCTGAAGGCCGACCGGCTCAACGCGCGGGCCCAGCCGATCGCCCGGCACCCGCGGGTCCGCGACTTCCGCAATACCGGAACGATCTGGGCGTTCGAGGTCGATTCGACCGACGCGCATTTTCCGCGGCGGTTCCTCGCCCGCGCGCTCGCGCGCGGGCTGCTCCTGCGGCCGCTGGGGCGGACGGTGTACCTGATGCCGCCCTACGTCATCGACGACGGGGAGATCGATCTGCTCGCGGCCGGCGTCCTCGAGCTGCTCGACGCCGCCGACTGATGGAGCGGGGCTTCTTCGTCGCCGGGACCGACACGGGCGTAGGCAAGACGCTCGTGGCGTGCGCGCTGCTTCACGCCTTCGCGCGGCGCGGGCAGCGTGCGGTTGGAATGAAACCGGTCGCAGCCGGGGTGAGCGACGCCGCGGGCCGCTGGGGAAACGCGGATGTCGCCGCGCTCGCGGCGGCGGCGAACGTGCCGGCCGACCGAAGCCTGGTGAACCCGTGTCTGCTCGCGCTGCCCGTGGCGCCGCACATCGCGGCGGTCGCGGAGGGGGTCGCCATCGATCTTCCGGCGATCGATCGAAGCTTCGCGGAGCTGCAGCAGCTCGCGGACGTCGTCGTCGTCGAGGGGGTCGGCGGCTTCCGTGTCCCGCTGACCGACCGCGAGGATTCCGCCGACCTGGCGGTGCGGCTCGGGCTGCCGGTCATCCTCGTCGTCGGGATGCGCCTGGGTTGCCTGAGTCATGCGCTGCTGACCGTGGAAGCGATTGCGGCGCGCGGCCTCGAGCTCGCGGGCTGGGTGGCCAACTCGATCGATCCGCGGATGGCGAAGCGGCCGGAGAACGTCGCGGCCCTGCGGGCGCGCATCGCGGCGCCGCTGCTCGGCGAGGTGCCGTTTCTCGAGCCCCCGGATCCCGTTCGAGCCGCGGCAGCGCTCGAGCTCCCGGCCGAGCGCTGAAACCGGCGCGCCGGCTTGCGGCTTCCCCGGCGCCCGTTTAGCCTTCGGCGTCATGGCCCAGCATCGCCTCGGCATCATCGGCCTCGGCATGGCGCTCAAGCCGCATGCGCTGAGCCTGAAGGACCTTCAGGAGCGGGTCGAGGTCGCGGCGGCGTTCGCGCCCTCGCGCGAGCGGCGCGAGGCGGCGGCCAAGACCTACGGGCTTCCGGCCGTCGACTCGATCGACGCGATTCTCGGCGACCGGTCGATCGACTGCGTGCTGATCCTCGCGCCGCCGTGGACGCATACCGAGCTCGTGGAGCGGGCGGCGGCGGCCGGCAAGCACGTGCTGCTCGAGAAACCGGTCGAAGTGAACGCCGAGCGGTCGCTCGCGGTCGTCGCGGCCTGCGAGCGCGCCGGCCGGACGCTCGCGATCGTCTTCCAGCACCGGTTCCGGCCGGCCTCGCTCAAGCTCGCCGAGCTGCTCCGGGCGGAGGCGCTCGGGCAGATCCTCTCCGCATCGGCCTCGATCCGCTGGTGGCGCCCGCCGGAGTACTTCGCGCAGCCGGGCCGCGGAACGTTCGCGCGCGACGGCGGCGGGGTGCTCCTCACGCAGGCGATCCACACCCTCGACCTGCTGCTGCATCTCGTCGGGCCGGCGGCCGAGGTGTCGGCCTACGTCGATACGAGTCCCCTCCGCAAGATCGACACCGAGGACGTCGTCGCGGGCGCCGTGCGCTACGCGAACGGCGTGTCCGGCGTGATCGACGCGACGACGGTGACGTACCCGGGCTACCCGGAGCGGATCGAGATCGCCGGGACCAAGGGCTCGGCGGCGCTCGAGGTCGAGAGTCTGACGCTGAGCCTCAGGAACGGCGAGCGCGTGGCGCTCGGCGGCGCGGCAGCGGGCGGCGGGGGTGCCGACCCGATGGCCTTCTCCCACGAGCATCACCGCCGGTTGCACGCCGAGTTTCTCGACGCCATCGACGCGGGCCGCGAGCCGATGAACTCGGGCCGCTCGGCGCTCGCCGTCCAGGCGCTGATCGATGCCCTGCTCGCCTCGGGCCGCGAACGGCGGCCGGTGACCGTCGAGGGAAGGTGAGGAGGTCAGCGGCCGTTGCCGCCCGCTGCCGTCTCGTGGTTTAATACCGAACGGTATTACCGGACCCGCAGATGCTGACCGTCAAGCTCGACCCGAAGCTGAAGGCGCAGGTGCGCAGCCTCGCCGCCGCGCTCGGCGTGAGCACGAGCGAGCTCGTGCGCCAGGCCCTGAAGCAGCGCCTTGCGGGGGCGAAG
>JBOIFD010000052.1:0-4112 GCA_050741515.1 Burkholderiales bacterium | reverse complement strand
TCAGAGCACGTCGCCGGCGTGATCGGCGAGCCGCGAGCGCTCGCCGCGCTGGAGCGTCACGTGGCCGGAGTGCGACCAGTCCTTGAACCGGTCGACGACGTAGGTCAGGCCCGAGCTGCCTTCGGTGAGATACGGCGTGTCGATCTGGGCGATGTTGCCGAGGCAGACGACCTTCGTGCCGGGACCGGCGCGGGTGATGAGCGTCTTCATCTGCTTCGGCGTGAGGTTCTGCGCCTCGTCGAGGATCAGATACTTGTTGATGAACGTGCGGCCGCGCATGAAGTTCAGCGACTTGATCTTGATGCGCGCGCGGATGAGGTCGCGGGTGGCCGCGCGGCCCCACTCGCCGGCCTCGTCGTCGGTGTTGTTGAGGACGTCGAGGTTGTCCTCCAGCGCGCCCATCCACGGGCCCATCTTCTCCTCCTCGGTGCCCGGCAGGAAGCCGATGTCCTCGCCGAGCGGCACCGTGACCCGCGTCATGATGATCTCGCTGTAGTGCTTCACTTCGAGGGTCTGCATGAGGCCGGCGGCGAGCGTGAGCAGGGTCTTGCCGGTGCCGGCCTGCCCGAGCAGCGTGACGAAGTCGACGTCCGGGTTCATCAGCAGGTTGAGGGCGAAGTTCTGCTCGCGGTTGCGGGCCGTGATCCCCCACGCGGCGTTCTTCGCGTGGGTGTAGTCCCGGACCGTCTCGAGCACCGCGGTCTTCCCCGACACCTCTTTCACGGCCGCGTGCAGCGGCCGGTCGCCTTCCTGGTACACGAACTCGTTCAGGAGCAGCTCCTGGCAGAGCGGCCCCCGGATGCGGTAGTAGGTGCGCCCCTCCTTCTTCCACGATTCCATGTCCTTGCCGTGCAGGTCCCAGAAGTCGGGCGGGAGCTCGCGCACGCCGGTGTACAGGACGTCGGTGTCCTCGAGCACCTTGTCGTTGAAGTAGTCCTCGGCCGCGAGCCCCAGGGCATGCGCCTTGATGCGCATGTTGATGTCCTTGGAGACCAGAATCACCTCGCGGTCCGAGTGGCGCTCGACGAGCGCGACCACGACGCCGAGGAGCCGGTTGTCCGCCTTGTGGGTCGCGAGGCTCGCCGGCAGGGTGCCGTTCAACGCCTCGGTCTGGAGGAAGAGGCGACCGGTCGTGGTGTCGGCGGCGTGGCGCGCGAGCGGGATGCCGGCGTCGATGCGGCCGGTGCCCTTGCTGACGATCTCGTCGAGGAAGCGGCTCGCCTGGCGGGCGTTCCGGGCCACCTCCGAGATGCCGCGCTTGTGGTCGTCGAGCTCCTCGAGGGTCTGCATCGGGAGGAACACGTCGTGCTCCTCGAACCGGAACAGGCTCGCCGGGTCGTGCATCAGTACGTTCGTGTCGAGGACGAAGAGCCTGGTCCGAAGGGAGCGCGCCTTCGTGCGCGGCTTCTTCGCAGGCGCACGCTCGGCGCCGAGCGCGGGGTCGTGGCGGAGATGGGGTTCAGAGTGTCTTGACAAAGTCGAGTACCTCCTTGGCGTGGCCCGGGACCTTCACGCCGCGCCACTCGCGGCGGACCGCGCGCCCGGCGTCGAGGACGAAGGTCGAACGCTCGATCCCGCGGACCTGCCGGCCGTACATGTTCTTCATCTTGATGACGCCGAACTGCTGGCAGACGGTTTCGTCCTCGTCCGCGAGCAGCTCGAAGGGCAGCTTCAGCTTGGCCTTGAAGCTCGTGTGCGATCTCAGGCTGTCGCGCGAAACCCCGTAGACGCGGGCGCCGGCCTCCCGAAACTCGGGGTGCAGGTCGCGGAACTGCAGGCTCTCGGTCGTGCAGCCGGGCGTGTTGTCCTTGGGGTAGAAGTAGAGAACGAGGATCGGTGCGTCGGACTTCGAGAGCTCGAACGCGCCGCCGCCGGTCGCGGGCAGCGAGAAATCGTTGACCGCCTGGTTCGTCATTGTCGTTCTCGGGTCGTGGCCGGATTGTTGCGGGAAACGGCGGCTCGCGCAACCGCGCATCAGGCGAGGAACACGCGGCCCTGCGCCGCGATCGTGCCGCGACCGTCCGCGGCCGGCGCGGTGGTGATGACGTGATGCTCGAGCGCTTTCGGCTCGAGGTTCTGCGCGAGCGCGTGGAGCGGAACGATCTCCCAGCCGAGCGCGCGCCAGCCCGCGAGGAGCCGGTCGCAGGCCGACAGGTGGCGTCCGGCGTCGCGCTCGGCGAACAGCGTGAACACGTGGCTCGCGCGCGTCGGCGCCGCGGTCGCGGCAAGGATCCGCTCGTGCACGTTGCCGCGGCGCGCGCCATCGCGGCCGATCAGCTCCCGCAGCGTCGGCAGCGTGGTGGGCACCTGCGGGCACGCGACCAGCTCGGCCTCGATGACCGGGACGAACGGCGCGCTCCCGCGCGTGTCGCTCGCGTAGTCGAAGCCGAGCCGCTGGGTGAGCCGGAAGGCGTGGCGGTTCATCTGCCATCCGGGCGCGGCGTGGGTGCGCGGCGGCTCGCCGAACACCCTCTCGAACGTCGCGCACGCGCGGCGCAGGGCCGCTTCGGTCCACCCGAAATCGCCGTGCGCGACGCGATCGCGCCAGCGCGCGCAATCCCAGCCGTGGAGGCCCACCTCGAAGCCGGCGTCGCGCACCGCCCGCATCGCATCCGCCGCACGCGCCGCGACGCTCCGGCCGGGGAGCCAGCGGTGGAGCCGCTGCGGACCGAGGTTGAAGTAGAAGGTCGCGGACGCCCCGTGCCGTCGCAGCAGCTCGACGAGCCGCGGCGCGCTGCGCCGCGCGCCCCGCGCCGTCGCGACGACGATCCTCAGGCCGAGCCGCACCGCGTGCTCAAGCTGGCCCGACTAGCCGAGGAGCAGCGCCGCCGCCACCTTGCGCTCCTCGGCCATCAGAATGTTGTACGTCCGGCATGCGGCCTGCACGTCCATGATCTCAAGCCCGACGCGCGCTCCGACGAGCGCCCGCGTGAGCTCGGGCCGCGGGAACCGCAGGCTCGCGCCCGTGCCGAGCAGCACGACCTCGGCGCCGAGCGCGGCGAGCGCGTCGAGGTGGCTCGCCTCGAGGGCGTCGAAGGTCGTCGCCGGCCAGTCCGTGACGATGCGGGTCGGGAGGACCACGAGGCTCCGCTCGTAGCGCGTGCCGTTCACGACGACGTAGCCGGCGCCGTATCCGGTGAACTGGTTGCGCCCAGGCGCGCCGTCGAGGTGCAGCTTCAAAGGGGAAAATGCAAATTGCGGTAAGGGGTTAGAGCCGCTAACATAGCAGTTTGCTGCGGCGCGAGTCCAGCCGCTCGCGCGCGCGCCCGGTCGACATCGAGAGTTCGGTCATGAAGGACTTCCCCCGCATCCGGCGCCTGCCGCCGTACGTGTTCAACATCACTGCCGAGCTGAAAATGGCGGCGCGCCGGCTCGGCGAGGACGTCATCGACCTTAGCATGGGGAATCCCGACGGGGCCACGCCCAGGCACGTCGTCGACAAGCTCATCGAGACGGTGCAGCGCCCGGACACCCACCGCTACTCGGTCTCGCGCGGCATCCCGCGGCTGCGGCTCGCGATCTGCCACTGGTACCAGCGCCGGTACGGCGTCGAGCTCGACCCGGACGCCGAGGCGATCGTGACGATCGGGTCGAAAGAAGGCATCGCGCACCTCGCGCTCGCCGTGCTCGACCGCGGCGACATCGTCCTGGTGCCGAATCCGAGCTATCCGATCCACATCTATGGTCCGGTGATCGCGGGCGCCGACATCCGGCACGTGCGGATGACGCCCGACATCGACTTCTTCGAGGAGCTCGAGCGGGCGATCAAGGAGTCGTTTCCGAAGCCGAAGCTGCTGATCATCAACTTCCCGTCGAACCCTACTACGCAGTGCGTCGACCTGCCGTTCTTCGAACGGATCGTTGCGATCGCGAAGCAGCACGACGTCCTCGTCGCCCACGACCTCGCCTACGCCGACATCGTCTTCGACGGGTATCAGGCGCCCTCGATCATGCAGGTCGCCGGGGCGCGGGATGTCGCCGTCGAGTTCTTCACGATGTCGAAGAGCTACAACATGGCCGGCTGGCGGGTCGGGTTCATGGTCGGGAACCGCGACCTGGTGAAGGCGCTCGCGCGGATCAAGAGCTATCACGACTACGGCACGTTCACGCCG
>JBOIFD010000051.1:0-3902 GCA_050741515.1 Burkholderiales bacterium | reverse complement strand
CCCATGCCGCGCCCGCCGGAGACGATCACTCGCGCGGCGGTGAGCTCCGGGCGCTCGCTCTACGTGAGCTCGCGGCCGACCAGGCTGGAGAGACCGGAGGCGGCCGCCGCCGCGATCGTGGCGATGGCCGCGGCCCCGCCGGTGACGGGCACGGCTTCGAACCCGGTCGAGCGAACGGTGATCACCTTGATCGAGTCCTTCGACTGCACCGTGGCGAGCGCGTTGCCCGCGTAGATCGGGCGGACGAACGTATCCGGGCTCTTGACCGCGCTGATGTCCGAGACCTGCGCCACGTCGAGCACCGCCGCTACCCGCGGCATGAAGTTCTTGCCGAAAGTGGTCGCCGGGGCGAGCACGTGGCCGTAGTCCTTGGCGAGCGCCGCCACGAGCGCGGCGAGATTCTCGGCAAGCTGATCCTTGTACTGCGCCGCGTCGGCGAGCAGCACCTTCCCCACCCCCGGCACCGCGGCCGCCGCTTGCGCCACGACCTGGCACCCCTGCCCCGCGACAAGCACGTGAATCTCGCCGCCGATCTGCTTCGCGGCGCCGAGCGCGTTCAGCGTCGAAGGCTTCAGCGCTGCGTTATCGTGCTCGGCGATGACGAGAATGGTCATCAGATCACCTTCGCCTCGTTCTTCAGCTTCCCGACCAGGGCCTTCGCGTCGGGCACCTTGACCCCGCTCTTGCGCTTCGGCGGCTCCTCGACCCGGAGCGTCGCCAGGCGCGGCGCGACGTCGACGCCGAGCGCGTCGGGCTGCAGCGTCTCGAGCGGCTTCTTCTTCGCCTTCATGATGTTCGGCAGCGTGACGTAGCGGGGCTCGTTCAGGCGCAGGTCGGTGGTCACCACCGCCGGCAGCTTGATCGACACCGTCTCGAGGCCGCCGTCCACCTCGCGCGTGACCTGCGCCTGGCCGCCCTCGATCCTCACCTTGGAGGCGAAGGTCGCCTGTGGCCACCCGAGCAGCGCCGCGAGCATCTGCCCGGTCTGATTGTTGTCGTCGTCGATCGCCTGCTTCCCCATGACGACGAGCTGCGGGCTCTCCCTCGCCACGATCGCCTTGAGCAGCTTCGCCACCGCGAGCGGCTGGAGCTCGGCGTCCGTCGCGACGAGGATCGCGCGGTCGGCGCCGAGCGCGAGCGCCGTCCGCAGCGTCTCCTGGCAGGCCTGCAGCCCGCAGGACACCGCGACGATCTCGGTCGCGATACCGGCCTCCTTCAGCCGGATCGCCTCCTCGACGGCGATCTCGTCGAACGGATTCATCGCCATCTTCACGTTGCCGAGCTCGACCCCCGTACCGTCGCTCTTCACCCGCACCTTCACGTTGGCGTCGACGACGCGTTTGACGGGGACGAGCAGCTTCATCGGATGGCCTCGCGGGAGATGGTCGATTTTAGCCGAAAGGGCCGGCGGCGCTTGCGGTACGCCGGCCGGCTCCGTACGCTTGCGAGTTCCCAGCCCCCTCGTACCGCCATGCCGCGTCCCCTCTCGCACATCCGCGTCGTCGACCTCACCCGCATCCTCGCCGGCCCGTGGGCCTCGCAGACGCTCGCCGACCTCGGCGCCGAGGTCATCAAGGTCGAGCGTCCGAAAACCGGCGACGACACGCGCAGCTGGGGTCCGCCGTGGCTGACGGACCGGGACGGCCGGGAGACGCGCGAAGCCGCCTACTACCTCTCGGTCAACCGCGGCAAGAAATCGGTGACGATCGACCTGTCGCAGCCGGCCGGCCAGCGCCTGGTGCGCGACCTCGCGGCGAAGAGCGACGTCCTGATCGAGAACTACAAGGTCGGGGACCTCGCACGCTACGGGCTGGCGTACGACGACGTGCGCCAGGTCAACCCCGGCATCATCTACTGCTCGGTCACCGGGTTCGGCCAGGACGGACCGCATGCGCAACGCCCGGGCTACGACTTCGTCTTTCAGGGCATGGCCGGGCTGATGAGCATCACCGGCGAGCGCGACGAGCTGCCCGGGGGCGGGCCGCAGAAGGTCGGCATCGCGGTCACCGACGTATTGACGGGGATGTATGCGAGCCTCGCGGTCACCGCGGCGATCGCCTACCGGCAGCTGACCGGCGCCGGCCAGCACATAGATCTGGCACTGCTCGACACCCTGGTCGCCTTCAACGCCAACCAGATCTCCAACTACTGGTGCTCGGGGGAGATCCCGAAGCGGTACGGCAACGCGCACGCGAACATCGTGCCGTACGAGGTGTTCGCCGCTGCCGACGGGCACATCATCCTTGCGGTCGGCAACGACAGCCAGTTCGCCAGCTTCTGCCGGGTCGCGGGGCGAGAGGACCTCGCCCGGGACCCGCGGTTCAGCACCAACCCGCAGCGCGTCAGGAACCGTGGGGTTCTGATCCCCCTCGTGCAGGAGATCGCGAGGCAGCGGTCCAAAGGCGACTGGATCGGCGCGCTCGAAGCCGCCGGCGTGCCCTGCGGCCCGATCAACGACATGCAGGAGGTCTTCGCGAACCCGCAGGTGCAGCACCGGGGGATGCGCGTCGACATCCCGCACCCGGCAGGCGTTGCCTGCGCCACAGTGGCGAGCCCGATGCGGTTCTCCGAGACCCCGGTCACCTACGACATGCCCCCGCCCCTGCTCGGGGAGCACACGCGCGAGGTGCTGAGTGGAGTGCTCGGCCTCGGCGACGGCGAGATCGCCGCACTATCGGCCCAGGGCGTCGTCTAGCGGTTCTTCCAGTCCGGCGGGCGCTTCGCCAGGAACGCGTCGATGCCCTCGGCGGCGTCCTCGAGCATCATGTTGCAAGTCATGCCCTCAGAGGCGAGCGCGTAGGCGTCGGCGATCCCCTTCTCCACCTGGTCGTAGAAGAACTGCTTGCCGAGCTTCACCACCGCCCCGCTGTGCGCGGCGATCTTGCCGGCGAGCGCCGCCACTGACTGATCGAGATCCCCCAGCGGCACGACACGATTGACGAGTCCCCACCGCTCGGCCGTCGCGGCGTCGATCTGGTCGCCGGTGAAGAGCAACTCGAGCGCGTGCTTCCGCGCGAGATTCCGCGCGACGCCGACGCCGGGCGTGGTGCAGAAGATGCCGCTCGTGATGCCTGGCAGCGCAAAGCGCGCCACGTCGGCCGCGACCGCGAGGTCGCACATCGACACCAGCTGGCAGCCCGCCGCCACCGCCACGCCTTGCACCCGCGCGATCACCGGCTGCGGCATGCGCACGAGCGTCAGCATCATCCGGCTGCAGCGCTCGAACAGCTCCGACTGCCAGCGCTTCTCCGGATGGGCGCGCATCTCGCGCAGGTCGTGGCCGGCACAGAAGTGCTTGCCCGCCCCGGCGAGTACCACCACGCGGACCGCCGCGTCGCTGGCGACGCGATCGAGCTCGGCCTGGAGCGCCGTGAGCATCGCCATCGACAGCGGGTTCAAGCGGTCGCCGCGGTTGAGCGTCAGCGTGGCAACGCCGCCGGCGTCGCTGCGCAGGACGTAGGGAGCCTCGACTTCGGCCTTGGACGGTGCGTTCATGCCGGGATCTCCCTTACTCGATCGCCGCCGCCGACTTTGCCTGCTCGCGCAGCACGAACTTCTGGATCTTGCCGGTGGAGGTCTTCGGCAGCGGCCCGAAGATCACCGCCTTGGGCGCCTTGAAGTGCGCGAGGCTCGCGCGGCAATGCGCGATCATCTCGGCCGCGGTCGCGCTCGCCCCCGGCTTGAGCTCGACGAACGCGCACGGGGTCTCACCCCACTTCGGGTCCGGCTTCGCCACGACCGCCGCGGCGAGCACCGCCGGGTGCCGGTAGAGCACGTCCTCCACCTCGATCGACGAGATGTTCTCGCCGCCGGAGATGATGATGTCCTTCGCGCGGTCCTTGATCTTGATGTACCCGTCGGGCTGCAGCACCGCGAGGTCGCCCGAGTGGAACCAGCCGCCG
>JBOIFD010000050.1:0-9248 GCA_050741515.1 Burkholderiales bacterium | reverse complement strand
CGCTTCATGCTGACCCGGCTCGTCGAGTCCTTGCAGACCGTCTCCATCTGCGCCTCGGTGGCCGTGTCCTTCAGGAGCCGGTAGGTGCAGCCGGAGTCCTCCTGGGCGCGGCGCGAGTCGCCCCGCTCTCGCGACGACCGCAGCAGGTTGTCGGTGCAGATGATCATCGCCTGCGGCGCCCGCGCCTCGGGCTTGCCGTCGACGGCGAGCTCCAGGATCTCCATGCGCCACTGCCCCTTGTCGGTCGGCAGGCCCTGGAAGAGCCGCGGCACGGGCGGGTCCGCCGCAACGGCGATGCCGGTGCACAGCGCTGACGCCGCGAGCGCGGCGAGTGTTCTCTTCATGGTTCCCCCGGTTGCGGTTGGCGGCGCCGCCCATTCTAAAGAAAGACCCGGGACCGGGCGCGCCTCCGGTCCGCGCCGCGGCGCGGCTGGCATAATCGCGCGCTTTCGCGCCCTCGATCGTGTCCTCCCGCACCTGGCTCCCGGTCTTCGGGTTGCTCGCCGTCGCCGTCACTCTCGGCTCGGGGCACGTGTGCGCGCGCCTCGCGTTCACGAACGGCGTCAACGTGCTCACCGCGGCGACGCTCCGCTCGCTGTGCGCGGCGCTGCTGCTGCTCGTGCTGCTGCGGTTGCGCCGGACGCCCGTGCTCCCGTTGCCGCGCGAGTTCCGGGCAACGCTCGCCCTCGGGCTGCTGATCGCCGCGCAGACCGTCCTCATCCAGCTGGCCGTGGCGTTGATGCCGGCGGCGCTCGCGATCCTGTTCTTCTACACCTATCCGTTCTTCACCGGCGTGGGCGCGGCGCTGCTCGGCGATGAACGCTTCTCGGGCCGGCTCGCGGCGGCGCTCGTCGCGGCGTTCACCGGGCTCGCGCTGGTGCTCGGCGTCGGCGCCGAGCCGGTGAGCCTCCCCGGACTCGCGGCGGCGATCGGCGCGGCGTTGGCCTTTGCGGCCGCCGTCGTCCTCACGCCGAAGCTCGCGCCGGGGATCGCGGCGCCGCTCCGTACCTTCTACATGCTCGCGACCACGGCTGCGCTCTTCGTCGCCGTGCTGTCGGCGACGCTCGCCGTGCAGCTGCCCCAGAACGAGGCGGGGTGGATCGGGCTGACGGGGCTGACGCTCTTCTACGCCGCCGGGATCACGGGCCTCTTCCTGCTGCTGCCGCTGCTCGGCCCGGTGCAGTCGTCCGTCGTGCTCAACCTCGAACCGGTGGCGGTCGCGATCATCGCCTGGATTGCGCTCGGCGAGGCGCTCACCGCCACGCAGATCGCGGGTGCGCTGACCGTGGTGACGGCGGTGATCGCCTTCCAGGCCACCGCCCGGCGCGGGTAGCGGCCGTCCGTGTCGAGCGAGGCGACCTCCAGGCCGACCGCGTCCGAGTGGCGCGGCCCGGCGCTCGCGGTGCTCGCCGTGGCGTTCGCCTTCAACGTGCTCGGCCGCGGGGCCGGCGAGACCTACGCGGTCTTCCTGCTGCCCCTCGAGCGCGAGTTCGGCTGGTCGCGCTCGCAGCTCACCAGCGTCTATTCGGTCTACCTCCTGGTGGGCGGGCTGATCGCGCCGCTGGTCGGCACGCTCTTCGACCGGATCGGCCCGCGCGCGGTCTACACCGCCGGGCTCTTCGTTCTCGCGGCGGCGTACCTGCTCGCCAGCACGCTCTCCAGCCTGTGGCAGTTCTATCTCTATGCCGGGTTCCTGATCGGGCTGGGCGTCGCGCTGGTCGGAATGGTGCCGGCATCCGGACTGCTCTCGCGGTGGTACCACACGCGGCTCTCCGCGGCGATCGGCATCGCGTACTCGGCGGTCGGCTGCGGCACGCTCCTGTTCGTGCCGGCCGCCCAGGTGCTGCTCACCCACCTCGACTGGCGCGGCACGTACCGCACCCTGGGATTGGCGCTGCTCGTGTGCCTGCCGCTGGCGGCGTTCGCCGTGCCCTGGCGGAAGTTCGCGGCCGGGCACGCCGAGCACCGGCGCCGCCATCACGCGGCGGGAAGCGCCGCAGGCTGGACGCTGCGGGCGGCGATGCGTACGCCCACGTACTGGGGACTCGTCGGGATCTTCTTCTTCACCGCGATGGGGATCTTCACCGTGCTGCCGCAAACGGTCGTGTTCCTGATCGACGCCGGCATGGCGCCGGTCGTCGCGGCAACTGCGTACGGCGTCACCGGCATGCTCTCGGTGGCGAGCGTCGCCGGCATCGGCTTCGCCGCCGTGCGGTTCGGCTATCGCCGCACCGTCACCGCGAGCTTCTTCGGCTCGGGGCTCGGCATCGCGCTGCTCATCGCGATCTCCTACCAGGCCAGCGGCTGGCTGCTCGCGGCTTACGCGCTCGCGTTCGGCCTGTGCCAGGGCGTGCGCGGGCCGATCGTCTCGGCGATCTGCACCAACAAGTTCGCCGGACCGAGGGTGGCCACGATCTACGGGACCATCTATGCCGCGAACGCGTTCGGCGCCGCTTTCGGGTCCCTGGTGGGCGGCGTGCTGCACGATGCGACCGGCGGCTACCGCGCGGTCTTCGTGTTCGCGCTGGCGGCGCTCGCGGCGGCGGCTACGCCGATGTGGCTCGTGCGCGAGCTGCGCGAGTTCCGCTAGGCCGGCGTACCGGCCGATGACCGGCGCGGGCGCCAAGGCCCTCGAGATAGCGATCGACGATCCGCTCCGCCGCGCGCGCATCGGCGAAGTACTTCGGGTCGACCAGCCAGTTGGTGATCAGCCCGTCCACGAGCGCGTGCAGCCCGACCGCGGCGGCGCGCGGCTCGACGCTCGGCGGGAGCAGCCCGCGCCGGATCGCGCTGCGAAAACCGCTCTCGAGCTGCGCGAGGCAGTTGGCGCGCATCCCGTTGATCCGCCGGCGGACCGCCGCCATCTCGTCGACGTACTCGCACTTATGGGCGACCACGTCGAACACCCGCCGGGCCCGCGCGTCGCCGACGACCTTGCGCAGCACCGCGACCGAGCGGCCGCGGACGTGCGCGAGCGGGTCGTCGCCCGCCTCCTCGCTGGTGCGCTGGAGCATCGCCTCCATCGGCAGCGCGACCCGACCGAGCATCGCGCCGAAGAGATCGGCCTTGTCCTTGAAATGCCAGTAGATCGCGCCGCGCGTCACGCCGGCCGCGCGCGCGATGTCGTCGAGCGAGGTGCGCGACACCCCGCGCCGGCTGAACACCCGCTCGGCGGCGTCGAGAATGCGGGTGCGCGTCGCGAGCGCTTCGGCGCGGGTCCGTCGGGCCATTCCCCCGTTCCTTGCAGGCGTACCGGGGCACGCGCCGGACCAGCCCGGACGCTGCCGTTACATGCCGGTAACAAACCCGCACTTTACATACATTCGTGGATGTATGTAAACTATCTGCTAGTTGCCGGCACGCCGTTACCGCGCGTCGGCCAGCGCCAGGGGTCCCGCATGCACACGTCATTCGCTCGCTTCGGCGCGGTTGCGCGCGCCCTCGCCCTGCTTCCCCTCGCGGCGGTCGCCGCCTGCGGCGAAGTCGGCAGCCAGCCGCACGGCCAGATGCCGCCGCCGGAGGTGGCGGTCGTGACGGTCGCGCCGAAGACGCTGCCGGTCCGCTACGAGTACGTCGGCCAGACCGCGGGCTACCGCGAGGTCGAGGTCCGCGCGCGCGTCAACGGCATCCTCCTCAAGCGCAACTACCAGGAGGGCGCCACGGTCAAGCGCGGCCAGTCGCTATTCCTCATCGACCCCGCCCCGTTCCAGGTCGCGATGGCGAAGGCCGAGGCCGACCTCGCGACCGCCGAGGCTCGCCAGGCCCAGGCCACGCGCGAGGCCGACCGGCTGAAATCGGTGATCGACATCCGCGCGGTCAGCCGGAAGGAGTACGACGACGCCGCGTCCTCGGCGCAGATCGCCGCGGCGGAGGTCAAGGGCGCGCAGGCCCGGGTCGCGGAAGCGAAGCTCAACCTCGAGTACACCCGGGTCGAAGCGCCGATCACCGGCGTATCGAGCCGCTCGCTCCAGTCCGAGGGCACGCTGGTCTCCGGCCCGCAGGTGCTCCTCACCAGCGTGACCCAGGTCGACCCGATCTACGTGATCTTCGGCATCTCCGAGGCCGACCAGCTCCGCATCCGGCGCGACGTCGAGGCGAAGCGCCTGCAGCTGCCGCCCGACGAGCGCTTCGAGGTGAGCGTGACGCTCGCCGACGGCACCACGTACGGCAGGCAGGGCAAGCTCGGCTTCACCGACGTGCGCGTCAACCCCGCGACCGGCACGATCGAGGCGCGCGCCGAACTGCCGAACTCGGACGGCGCGCTTCGCCCGGGACAGTTCGTGCGCGTGCGGCTGAGCGGCGCGACGCGCCCGAACGCGATCACCGTGCCGCAGCGGGCGGTGCTCGAGGGGCCGAAGGGCAAGTTCGTCTACGTGGTCAACGCCGAGAGCAAGGTCGAGCCGCGGCCGGTGGCGGTCGGCGAATGGGCCGGCGAGGCGTGGGTGATCGACTCGGGCGTCGCCGCCGGCGACAAGGTCGTCGTCGACGGCGTGATGAAGATCGGCCCGGGGGCCCCGGTGAAGATCGCCGAGCCGAAACCCGCGGCGAAGCCCGCGGAAAATCAAGTCAAGAAGTAATGTTCTCGCGCTTCTTCATCGACCGGCCGATCTTCGCCGCGGTCCTCTCGATCTTCATCATCCTCGCGGGGCTGGCGGCGATGCGCGTGCTGCCCATCGCCCAGTACCCCGAGATCGCGCCGCCGGTGGTCACGGTGACGGCGATCTACCCCGGCGCCTCCGCGCCGGTGCTCGAGTCCACCGTCGCCGCGCCAATCGAGAACGCGATCAACGGCGTCGAGGACATGCTCTACATGAGCTCGACCTCGTCGGCGCACGGCATGGTGCAGATCCAGATCACGTTCAACATCGGCGCCGACGTCGACAAGGCGGTGCTCAACGTCAACAACCGCGCGAAGCAGGTCGAGCCGCGGCTGCCGCTGGAGGTGCGCCGGCAGGGCATCATCGTCGAGAAGGGCTCCTCGGCCTTCCTGCAGGTGCTCGCGTTCTATTCGCCCGATGGACGCTACGACGACGTCTTCATCTCCAACTACGTGACCCTCAACGTGCTGGACGAGATCAAGCGCGTGCCGGGCACGACCCTGGTGCAGATCTTCGGCGCCAAGGACTATGCGATGCGCGTCTGGCTGCGGCCCGACCGCCTCGTCACGCTCAAGCTCGCCCCGGGCGACGTGATCCGGGCGCTCAACGAGCAGAACGCGCAGTTCGCCGCCGGCAAGGTGGGCGAGGCGCCGACCGCCGAGGAGCAGGAGCTCGTGTACAGCGTGACCGCGAAAGGCCGCCTGTCGGAAGTGAGCGAGTTCGAGAACATCATTCTGCGCGCCAACGGCGACGGGTCGCTCCTTCGCCTGAAGGACGTGGCGCGCGTCGAGCTAGCGGGCAAGGACTACAGCTTCCTCGGGAAGTACAACGGCCGGCCGGCGACGCTGATGGGCGTGTTCCTGCAGCCGGGCGCGAACCAGATCGAGGTCGGCAAGGCGGTGCGCAAGCGCGTCGACGAGCTCGCGCAGCGCTTTCCGGCGGGCTTCACCTACGCGATCCCGTTCGACACCACCATGTTCGTCGAGGTGTCGATCCGCGAGGTGGTCATCACCCTGGTCGAGGCGATGATCCTCGTGTTCCTGGTGGTGTTCCTCTTCCTGCAGAGCTGGCGCGCGACCGTGATCCCGTTCGCTGCCGTCCCGGTGTCGCTCATCGGTACGTTCGCCGGGCTGCTCGCGCTCGGCTACTCCATCAACACCCTCACGCTGTTCGGCATGGTGCTGGCCATCGGCATCGTGGTCGACGACGCGATCGTCGTGCTGGAGAACGTCGAGCGCATCATGCGGGAGGAAGGGCTCGGGCCGCGCGATGCGGCAGTCAAGGCGATGCGGGAGGTCACGAGTCCGATCATCGCCATCGTGCTCGTGCTCTGCGCGGTGTTCCTCCCGATCGCCTTCCTCGGTGGCCTCACGGGCGAGCTCTACCGCCAGTTCGCGGTCACGATATCGATCGCCGTGGTCATCTCCGGCTTCGTCGCGCTCACCCTCACCCCGAGCCTGTGCGCCATCGTGCTCAAGCGCGAGCACGGGCCGCGTTCCGAGCGTTGGTTCGGCTGGTTCAACCGCGGGTTCGCGCGCGTCACCGACCGCTACCAGTCGGGTGTCGCCTGGATGATCCGGCGCGGCGGCATCGCGCTCCTGCTCTTCGCCGGCATGGTCGCCATCACGGGCTTTCTCTGGCGCACCGTTCCCGGCTCGCTCGTCCCCGACGAGGACCAGGGCTGGTACTTCGCCCCGGTAATCCTCCCCGACGGCGCATCGCTGCAGCGCACCGACAAGGTGGTGGAAGAGGTGAGCGCCGCGATCCGGTCGAACCCTTTCAACGAGCACGTCATGGCCTTCACCGGCTTCGACTTCGCCGGCGGTTTCGTCTTCCGCGAGAACGCCGCGACCATCTTCGTCACCCAGACGCACTGGGACAAGCGCCCGGTGCCGGTCGGCGCGCTCGTGGGCGACTACTACGCCAAGACCGCGCACATCAAGGAAGGCCTGGCGATCGCTTTCCCGCCGCCGGCGATCTTCGGCCTCGGCACCGCGGGCGGGTTCGAGTTCTACCTGCAGAACCGCGGCGAGGGCGGGTCGGAGCGGCTCTGGGAGGTGACGCAGCAGTTCATCGGCGCGGCCGCGCAGAGCCCCAAGATCGCCATGGTGAACACGTTCTGGCGCGCGAACGTGCCGCAGCTCTACGTCGACGTCGACCGCGAGAAGGCGAAGTCGCTCGGGGTGCCGCTCGACGACATCTTCAGCACCCTTGCCGCGACCCTCGGCAGCTATTACGTCAACGACTTCAACAAGTACGGCCGCACCTGGCAGGTACTCATGTCCGCCGAGCCGGGCCAGCGCGGCACTCCCCAGGATGCGGGGTCCGTCTATGTCAAGAGTGCGAAGGGGGAGATGGTCCCGCTGCGCGCGCTCGCGCGCATCGAGTACTCGAGCGGCCCGGGGACGCTCACGCGGTTCAATAACCTGCCGGCGGTGCAGATGCTGGGCGGCGGCCGGCCGGGCGTGAGCTCGGGCGAGGCGATCGCCGAGATCGAGCGCATCGCGGCGAAGGTTCTCCCCCCCGACTTCAGCCTCGACTGGAGCGGGGCGTCGTACCAGGAGAAGCGCTCGGGCGGCACCTCGGTCATCGTGCTCGCCCTCGGCGCGCTCATGGCGTTCCTCATCCTCGCGGCGCAGTACGAGAAGTGGTCGCTGCCGCTGTCGGTGCTGCTCGCGCTGCCGTTCGGGACGTTCGGCGCGCTCACCGCGGTGTGGCTGCGCGGCCTCACCAACGACGTGTACTTCCAGATCGGGCTCGTGACGCTGCTCGGCCTGGCGGCGAAGAACGCGATCCTGATCGTCGAGTACGCGGTCTACAAGCACGGTGAAGGGATGTCGCCCGCAGCCGCGGCGGTCGAGGCCGCACGCCTGCGCTTCCGCCCGATCCTGATGACCTCGCTCGCGTTCATCTTCGGCGTGCTGCCGCTCGCAATCTCGACCGGCGCCGGCGCCGGAGCACGCGTCTCGGCCGGCACCGGCGTGATGGGCGGCATGCTCGCGGCGACGTTCCTCGCGATCTTCTTCGTGCCGCTGTTCTTCAAGCTGATCAGCGACCGGCATCTGCGCGAGCCCCGCTCGACCGCGGAGATCCTGGAGGAGACGCATCACGCGCGCAAGGCGGGCGTGCGCGCGACGCACACGGCCCACCACCATCCGTCGGCGCCGAAAGGAGGCGGAAATGCGTAGCCTCGTCGTCCTCGCGCTGGCCGCGGCGCTGGCGGCGTGCTCGTTCGCGCCGAAGTACGAGCGCCCGCCCGCGGAGCTGCCGCAGGCCTGGCGGAGCCCCGCGGACGGCACGCCCGCGCCGGGCGATCGGTGGTGGTCGCTTTTCGACGACCCGGTGCTCGACAAGCTGGTCGACGAGGCGCTCGCCAACAACCAGGACCTCGCGATCGCCGTGGCGCGCGTCGACGAGGCGCGAGCGCTCGCCCGCGTGCAGGAGTCGCAGCAGTACCCGTCGGTGGTGGGCAACGCCGGCGTCGATCGCTCGCGCACGTCGAGCCGGACCGATTTCTTCTTTCCCGGTGTGCCGGTGTACAGCACCAACTACCGGGCGACGCTCGACGTGTTCTACGAGATCGATCTCTGGGGGAGGCTCCGCAACGCCAGCGCCGCGGCCCGCGCCGACCTGCTCGCGACCGAGGCGGCGCGCGACACGGTCCGGATCGCGCTCGCGGCGGAGGTCGTGCGGTCGTACTCCGCCCTGCGTGCCTTCGACGAGCAGGTCGCGGCGACCCAGCGCGCCCTGGCGCTGCGGACCGACGCCCTCGAGATCGAGCGCAGCCGTGCCGCGGCCGGCCTGGTTTCCGAGCTCGACGTGCGCCAGCTCGAAGGCGAGGTCGCAGCGGCGCGCGCGCTTCTCCCGGCGCTCGAGCGCGCCCGCGCCGCCGAAGAGGGAGCAGCCGCGGTGCTGCTGGGCCGCAGCCCGCGCGCCATCATCGACGAGACCATCGCGCGGGCGTCCGGTCCCGACACGCTCGAGCCGGCGGTCGTCGTGCCTCCCGGCCTGCCCTCGGAGCTGCTGCTCCGCCGGCCCGATCTCTTCGCGGCCGAGCAGCGCCTGCTCGCCGCGAACGCGCGCATCGGCGTCGCGCGGGCCGCGTTCTTTCCGCAGATCTCGCTGACCGGCTATCTCGGCACCGAGGCGGGCTCGCTTTCGAACCTCTTCACCGGGCCGGCCGGCATCTGGCAGGTCGCCGCCGGGCTCACGCAGCCGATCTTCCAGGGCGGGCGGCTGTTCGCCGAGGCCGACGCGGTCGAGGCCCGGCAGCGGCAGGCCGTGGCGCAGTACCAGAAGACGATCCAGAACGCGTTCCGCGAAGTCCGCGACGCGATCAGCGCCCAGGCCCGCGCCCGCGAGGTCTACGCCGCCGAGGGCGCGCGGGTGGCGGCGCAGCGGGAGGCGCTCAAGCTCGCTGCGGCGCGCTATCGGGCCGGGCTCGTCAACCTCCTGGTACCGATCGACGCCGAGCGCCGCCTCCTCGACGCGGAGCTGAACCGCATCGACGCACTGCGCGTGCAGCGGGCCGCGGTCGCCGATCTCGTCCGCGCGCTCGGCGGCGGCTGGACCGCGCCCGAGGACCCGGCGGCCGCGAGCGCCGCGACCGATCGCCGGGCGGCGCGCTAGCCCAACTTCCACAGTTCAGGG
>JBOIFD010000049.1:0-4949 GCA_050741515.1 Burkholderiales bacterium | reverse complement strand
CTCCTGCCGAGCATCCGGCTCACCGGATCGGCCGGGCTCGCGAGCGACGCGCTGCTTTCCATCGGCAGCTCGCCGACGCTGATCTACGCGGTCGCGGCGTCGCTGCTGCAGCCGATCTTCGACGGCGGGCGCCTGCGCGGGCAGGTCGATTTCGCCGCCTCCCGCGAGCGCGAGCTGGTCGAAGGCTATCGCCGGAGCATCCTCGCCGCGCTCACCGACGTGGAGAACGCGCTCGTCGCCGCGAACCGCACCGCGGTCCAGGAACAGCTGCAGACGCAGGTACGCGAGGGCGCGCAGCGGACGCTGCGCCTGGCGGAGATCCGCTACCGCGAGGGCGTCGATGACCTGACCGTGGTGCTCGACGCGCAGCGGACGCTCTTCCAGGCCCAGGACCAGCTCGCCCAGATCCGCCTCTCCCGCCTGGTCGCGTCGGTCGCGCTCTACCGTGCGCTCGGCGGCGGCTGGGAAGCGCCGGAGCGGGCGCAGGCGGCAGCGAGCTCGGGGAGCCGCTAGAGCGCGTCGTAATCGGCGGCGATCCGCTTCCGCATCGCCGCGTCCGGGACCTTCCCGCGTGCCGCCCCGAGGTTGTCGGCCACGTGCTTCGGGTTGCGCGTCCCCGGAATCACGCAGGTCACCGCCGGATGGCCGAGGATGAACTTCAGGAACACCTGCGCCCAGCTCGCGCAGTCGATCTCGCCGGCCCACGCGGGAAGGGGCTTGCCCTTCACGCGCGCGAACATCGCGCCCTCGGCGAACGGGCGGTTGACGATGACCGCGACGCCCGCGCCTCGCGCGACCTCGAGCATCCGCTGCTCGGCCTCGCGCTCCGCCAGCGAGTAGTTGAACTGCACGAACTCGGGCCGGTGCTTCCGGAGCGCCGCCTCGAGCGCCGGGTAGGCGCCGGCGTGGTAGTGCGTCACCCCCAGATAGCGGACCCGGCCGTCCTTCCTCCAGCCGGCGAGCGTCGCGAGGTGGGTGTCGGTGTCGACGAGGTTGTGGACCTGCATCAGATCGAGGCGCTGGACGCGAAGCTTCCTCAGCGACGCCTCCATCTGCCGGATCCCCGCCTCGCGCCCCGTCGTCCAGACCTTGGTCGCGACGAAGAGCTTGCCGTCCAGCCCGAGCTCCGCGGCGAGCGTACCCACCGCTTCCTCGGCAGCGCCGTACATGGGCGACGAGTCGACGACCGTGCCGCCGAGCTCGGCGAGCACGCGGAGCGCGTCCTTCGCCGCGGCGCGGTCGGGCCCGTCGCGCGGCACGTCGAAGCTCTGCCAGGTGCCCAGGCCGACGGCCGGGATCCGTTCACCGGTGCGCGGGATCGGCCGCGTTTCGAGCGTCATCGTCTGGCTTCCGGTCGGGCGCGCGGCAGCGAGGCCGGCCGCAAGCGCGCCGAGCGCGCGCAGGCTTGCACGTCGGTCCATTCTCGACCCCATCATAGCGCGGTCGGCGCAGGCACCGCAGCCGCCATGACGGCGGCATTGCCGTGACCTTTTCCTCGGCCCCGGGCGGCGGGCCCGTTGCCGGCCGCCGGGGGCCGCGGCCTATAATCGCCGCTCCACGGCAGTCGACACCGCAGCGCTCCGCGGTTGGGGGTTCCATGAGACTCATGCGCCTGATCGGGCCCGGCGTCGTCGCCGCCGCCCTCCTCGCCAGCCCTGCCGCCCGCGCCGCGACCGACATCCAGTTCTGGCACGCGATGGACGGGGCCCTGGGCGATCAGCTCAAGGTCATCGTCGACCGCTTCAACGCAGCGCAGAAGCAGTATCGGGTGGTGGCGTCCTACAAAGGGAGCTACGACGAGACGCTCTCCGCCGGCCTGGCCGCGCAGCGCGCCGGCAAGGGACCGCACGTCCTGCAGGTGTACGAGGTCGGCACCGCGAACATGATGGCCGCGAGGGGCGCGGTGAAGCCGGTCCACCAGCTCATGCGCGAGGCGGGCGAGAAGTACGACCCGCGGGCCTTCGTGCCGGTAGTCGCGAGCTTCTACTCGGACGCCAGGGGCAACCTCTTCTCGCTGCCGTTCAACACTTCGACGGCGGTGCTGTACGTCAACCGGGACACGCTCAAGACGGCGGGCAAGGCGCAGGCGCCGCTCACGACCTGGTACCAGCTCCAGGAGGCGCTGCTCGAGGTGCGCGAGAAGGATCCCCGCAACTGCGGCCTGACGACCACCTGGCCGTCGTGGGTGATGCTCGAGAACACGCTCGCCTGGCACAACGAGGAGTTCGCGTCGCGCAACAACGGCTACGACGGGCTCGACGCCAAGCTGACCTTCAACACCCGGCTCGCGATCCGCCACGTCTCGCTGATGACCGCGTGGACGAAGGGCCGGATCTTCAGCTACTCGGGCCGCCGCGACGAGGGCGAAGCCCGGTTCACCAAGGGCGAGTGCGCGATGCTGACCGCGTCTTCGGCTTCGTACGGGAACATCGCGCGGAACGCGAAGTTCGCGTTCGCCGTGCTGCCGCTGCCGCACTACGACGACATCAACCAGGCGCCCTATCACACGCTGATCGGCGGGGCGAGCCTGTGGGCGCTGAACGGCAAGAGCGCCGCCGACCAGAAGGGCGTGGCGAGGTTCTTCGCGTTCCTCTCGCACCCCGCGGTGCAGGCGGAGTGGCACCAGCAGACCGGCTACCTCCCGCTCACGCGCGGGGCGTACGAGCTCACCAAGAAGGCGGGGTTCTACGAGCGGCACCCGGGGACGGACGTCGCGCTGCGCGAGCTGCTGAACAAGGGCGCGCCGGCGCCGTATTCGCGCGGCATCCGGCTCGGCAACCACCTCGCGATCCGCGCGATCGTGGACGAGGAGCTCGAGCAGGCGTTCGCCGGCGCGAAGCCGCCGCTGCTCGCGCTCGGGGACGCGGTGAAGCGCGGCAACGATCTGCTGCGCCGGTTCGAGCGGGCGAACCGGGATCCGGGTCGGCCGGAGGAGTCGCGGCTCGCGACGCGCAAGAAGTAGCGCGACCGCTCAGGACTTCATCTTCCGGCTCTCCAGCGCCGAGGCCGGGGCGCTGAACCGGTCACAAGCTGCGACCGCTTTCCGCCCCCGCGCCGCCGCAGCATCGGCTTCACGGCGGACCCCGGCGGACCGAAGTAGCCGCGGTTGCAGCAACGAGCCCCCGGAAGCCTGCCCTGCGCGTCACTCGAGACGGCGAGCGCTAGAAAGGCAGCGTCGCCCCGGGCTTGGCCGCGAGCAGCACCCGCCGGAAATCGTCCCGGATCCGTTCCAGGCCTACGGCGTCCTCCGCCTCGAAGCGCAGCACGATCACCGGCGTCGTGTTCGAGGCCCGTGCGAGCCCGAAGCCGTCCGCGTACTCAACGCGCAGGCCGTCGAGCGTGATCACCTCGGCCGCGTCCGGGAACCGCGCGGTGCGCTGCAGCTCGGCGATCAGCCGGTGCGGCTCGCCCTCGGCGAGCGCCCAGTGCAGCTCGGGCGTCGTCACCGAATCGGGCAGCCGCTCGAGCTCGCCGCTCGGATCCCCGCCCCGCGAAAGAATCTCGAGGAGGCGCGCGCCCGCGTACACCCCGTCGTCGAAGCCGTACCAGCGCTCCGTGAAGAAGATGTGCCCGCTCATCTCGCCGGCGAGCGGCGCGCCGAGCTCCCGGAGCTTCGCCTTGATGAGCGAATGCCCAGTCTTCCACAGCACCGGCTTACCCCCGTGGCTGCGGATCCACGGCGCGAGGTTTCGCGTGCACTTCACGTCGTAGATGATCTCGCCCCCCGGGACGCGCCGGAGCACGTCCGCCGCGAACAGCATGAGCTGGCGGTCCGCGTAGATGATCCGGCCGTTCTTGGTCACTACCCCGAGGCGGTCGCCGTCGCCGTCGAAAGCGAGGCCGAGCTCGGCGTCGGAGGCGGCGAGCCGCGCGATCAGGTCCTGCAGGTTCTTCGGTTGGGTCGGGTCCGGGTGATGGTTCGGGAACGTCCCGTCCACTTCACAGTAGAGCTCGGTGACAGCGCAACCGAGACGCCGGTAGAGCTCGGGCGCGACGCTCCCCGCAACGCCGTTGCCGCAATCCACGATGATCGGCAGCGGCCGCGCGAGCCGCACGTCGCCGGCGATCCGTGCGAGATAGGCTTCGCGGACGTCGGCGGTGCGGTACGTCCCCTGCCCGGCCGCGAACTCGCCGCGCTCGATGCGCGCGCGCACGTCCTGGATCGCCGCACCCGACAGCGTCGTGCCGGCGATCACTATCTTGAGACCGTTGTACTCGGGCGGGTTGTGGCTGCCCGTGACTGCCGCCGCGCTGTCGCAGCGGAGGTGGTAGGCGGCGAAGTACGCCATCGGCGTGGTCACCATGCCGACGTCGTGCACGTCGACGCCGGCTGCGAGCAGTCCGCGCGAGAGCGCCTCGGCGAGCTCAGGCCCCGAGAGGCGTCCGTCGCGACCGACCGCGATGGCGGTGCCGCCGGCGTTGCGCACCTCGGTGCCGAGCGCGCGGCCGATGAGCTCGACGGTCTCGACGGTGAGGGTGCGGCCGACGACCCCGCGGATGTCGTACGCCTTGAAGATCTCGGGTGCGATGCGGCTCACGCGGCCGCCTCCCTAGAGAGCCTCAGGCGTCAGCCCGGTGTGTTTGCCGATTCGCGCCGACATCCGCGGACGATCTCTTCTCGGTCGTGAAACGCGAAGACGAAATCCGGCCAGCCTTGGCGTGACAGCGTGCGATGCGAGCCGGATTGGCGCTTGATTTGCCAACCGATGCGCTGTACTTCATCTGAAGCCCCGTGTGTGGAGGGACGAGCCATTCTAGCCAGTCCTCGCCGGTGACGCCCAACGAACGATGGGACCCCTCGCCGGGGAGCTCATGCGGTACCTTCGAAGAACGCAAGCACCCGCCGCGGCAGCCAGTCGTAGCCGCCGGGAAACGGGCCGCTCACGAACCCGACGTGCCCGCCGGTGGCCGGAAACTCCAGCACGACGCACGGCGCGACCTCGTCGGCC
>JBOIFD010000048.1:0-3705 GCA_050741515.1 Burkholderiales bacterium | reverse complement strand
CTTGAACGCCGCGCGGGCTCAGGCCGGGACGTCCGGGTCGAGCTGCCGCTCGAGCCAGGCGATCTGGTCCTTGAGCAGGAGCTTCCGGCGCTTCAGGCGCTGCATCTGGAGCTGGTCGTGGACGAGCTGGTCGCCGAACCGCTTGATCACGTCGTCGAGATCGCGGTGCTCGGTCTTGAGCTGCACGATCCGCTGCTCAAGCATCGCGCGCTCGACTTCGTCCATCGCGGCCGTCCTCGTCCATGCGGGCCATTCTAGCCCGCCGCCTGCCCCAGGCGAAGAGCGCCACCCCGGCCACGATCATCGGCACCGACAGCCACTGCCCCATGCTCAGGTCGAGCGCGAGCAGGCCGAGAAAATCGTCCGGCTCGCGGAAGAACTCGACCGCGAACCGCGCGAGCCCGTAGCCGATCAGGAACACCGCCGACACCGCGCCGGTCGGGCGCGGCCGGGACGAGTAGACCCAGAGGATCACGAACAGCGCCACGCCCTCGAGCGCGAACTGATAGAGCTGCGACGGATGGCGCGGCAGCGGACCGGCCGCCGGATTCTGGAAGACCATGCCCCACGCCGCGTCCGTGACGCGGCCCCACAGCTCGCCGTTGATGAAGTTGCCGAGCCGGCCCGCGGCGAGTGCGAGCGGGCTGAGCGGCGCGAAGAAGTCGGTGATCTCGAGCCAGCGCAGGCGGTGCTTCCGCGCGACCCACCAGATGGCGACGAGCACGCCGAGGAACCCGCCGTGGAACGCCATGCCGCCCTGCCAGACGGCGAGGATCTCGAGCGGGTGCTGAAGATAGTAGCCGGGCTTGTAGAACACCACGTAGCCGAGCCGGCCGCCGAGGATCACGCCCAGCACGCAGTAGAACAGCAGATCGTCGAGCACCTGGACGGTCACCCGGCCCGACCTGCCGCGCGCGATCCGCAGCCGCCCCAGCCCGTAGCTGAGCGCGAAGCCCACGAGATACATCAGCCCGTACCAGCGGATCGCGAGCGGACCGATCTGGATGGCGACGGGGTCGAAGTCGGGGTGGGTCAGCACGCGGGAAGAATGCCCGAATGCGCCACCGCGGTCGAGCCGGCCGGCGCGGCGACGATCGCGCTCGTGCTCGGCTGAACGGCGGTCGTCTGGATCCCCGCTTACGCGGGGATGACCGTTGCCGCGCGGGCTGTGCCCCCGCGCTCGCAGCGGTCAGTTCACGGTCGCGCCGGTGGCGCGCACGACCTTGCCCCACTTCTCGTGCTCGGCGCGCAGGAACTCGCCGAACTCCTTGGGCCCGAGGACGCTGGCTTCGACGCCGGCCGCCCGGAAGCTCGGCTGCAGCTCCGGGTCCTTGAGCGCCTTCACCGCCTCGGCATGGAGCCGCTGCACGATCTCGGGCGGCGTGCCCGCGGGCGCGAGCAGGCCGAGCCACAGCGTCGCCTCGTAGCCGGGGACGCCGGCCTCGGCGATCGTCGGCACGCCGGGCAGATCCGGCGAGCGCTTCGGCGTCGTGACCCCGAGGGCGCGGAGCTTCCCCGCCCTGACGTGCGAGATCACGTTCGGCACCCCGGCGAAGGAGACCTTCACCTGCCCCGCGAGCAGGTCCTGCATCGCCGGTCCGCTGCCCTTGTACGGCACGTGGTTCAGCTCGACGCCCGCCGCGCTGTTGAACAGCGCCGCCACCAGATGCTGGGCGCTGCCGTTCCCCGAGCTCGCGAAGTCGATCTTCCCCGGCTGCGCCTTCGCGGCCGCGATGAGCTCCTGCACCGAGGTCACCGGGAGCTGGGGGTTCACCACCAGGACGTAGGGGCCCGAAGCGAAGAGCATGATCGGCGCGAAATCCTTCAGCGCGTCGTAGGGCACCGTCTTGTACAGCCACGGCGCGATGACGTGCGGCGTGCCGGTGGCGAGCAGCGTGTAGCCGTCGGGCTTCGACTTCGCGACGTAGTCCGTGCCGATCGTCCCGCCGGCGCCGGCCCGGTTCTCGACGAACACCTGCTGTCCGAGCGCCGCCGAGAGCCGCGGCGCCATGATCCGCGTCGGCACGTCGGCGAAGCCGCCCGGCGAGAGCGGCACGACCAGGCGGACGGGTCGACTGGGGTAGGGCTGCCCGAACGACGGCGCCGCGACCGCGGCGAGCGCTGCGGCGAGCGCAATGCTCAGGACATGGCGATGCACGGTGGCCTCCTTCGCGCTCAGGCCCGGTACACGGGCTCGGGCTGGGTGAAGAACGAATGCAGGATGTGATACGCGGTCTTGTAGTTCTTCTGCTGGAAGCTCGCGTGCGCGATCCCGGCCATGACCGCGAACTGCTTGTCCGGGTTCGGCAGCCGCTTGAAGAACTCGATGAGATCGTCGAGGCCGGCGATGCCGTCGTACTCGCCGCGCATGACGAGCGTCGGCACGCTGATCCGCGCCGGGTCGACGAGCGGGAGCTTCGAGCACATGTCGACGTAGGTGCCGGTCGGCACCGAGTCGTCGAGCGCGAGGATGGCGTCGGCGAACGCGCTGATGGTGGCGTCGTCGGCCGTGCCCGGGTGGTCGCGCGTGAAGATGCTCTGCACGAACGCGCGGTCGATCGGCCGGCGGTTCCTGGACGCGTACTCGGGAAGCTTCTTGCGGCGCTCGCCGAGCGTGGGGCTGCCTTCGCCGGTCCAGACGAACGCGTCGAGCGCGAGCCGCGCCAAGCGCTCCGGATGCCGCTGCGCGAAGAGCGCCGCTTTCAGCGCGCCGGACGAGATGCCGTAGACCAGGAGCCTGCCCGCGCCGGTCGTTTCGAGGAGATACCGCGTCCCCGCCTCGAGGTCGTCGGCGCCGTTCGCGATGTCGGCGTTGATCGGGCGGTGCTTGTCGGAGCGGCCGTAGCCCTCGTTGTCCATGCACCACGCGTCGAAGCCGCGCGCCGCGAACCAGTCCATCACCGAGGAATCCGGCCGGCCGGGCACCTGCAGATCGAAGGTCGGTTGCGAGCCCATGGACGAGCCGTGGACGAACAGCACCGTTCCCCGCTTCGGCCCGGCGCCGGCGGGCGGTTTCTGCCAGAGGAACAGCCGCACGTCCCCCTTGCGGGTCCAGTGCTCCCGACCGGTCGTCGCGGTCCGTCCGGCGACTGCGCTCTCGTTCATTTGCGCCTCCTCGCGTCCAGAGCCGCGAAGTCTATCAACTCCCCGGCCCCGGGGAGGCGCTGGAATCAGGCCCGTTCGCGAGCCCCCGCGCGTGGGCGCGCGCGAGGCCGACGAAGGCCTGCACTGCCGGGGCGTCATCCGCGCTCCGCCAGGCGATGCCGAGCTCGATTCGCGGGCTCGCGTCGGTGAGCGGCCGATAAACGACCCTGGTCCGGCGCAGGTTCGTGAGTGCGGCGGGCACCAGCGCGACGCCCATCCCGGCCGCGACGAGGCTGACGATCGTCTGCATCTGGATCGCTTCCTGCGCGACGCGCGGCGCGAACCCGGCGCGCTGGCAGGCGCCGACGATCTGGTCGTAGAGCGAGGTCCCCACCTGGCGCGGGAAGAGGATGAACGGCTCGTCCCGGAGCGAAGCGAGCGCGAGCGGCCCCTTGCCGCCTCGCCCCGCCGGCAGCGCGGCGACCAGCGTGTCGTGGAGGAGCGGCGCGTAGTCGAGGCCGGCCACGTCCACCGGCGGCAGCACGAGCCCGACGTCGAGCTCGCCCTGCCGCAGCGCCGCGAGCTGCACGTCGCTCGTGGCCTCCTGCAAGGCGAGGCGGA
>JBOIFD010000047.1:0-7379 GCA_050741515.1 Burkholderiales bacterium | reverse complement strand
GCGGCGGTGCGCGGGGCGCCGCAGGCCCTCCTGCCCCCCGTCAACCCGCCCGCGATCCCGGGCCCCGTAAGCCCGCGGCGCCGACGCGCGACCTATGCCCGTTCCGACCCGAAAGGAAGCGCCATGCTGAAGGGCAGAACCGCGCTCGTCACCGGCTCGACGAGCGGCATCGGCCTCGGGATCGCCGTGGCGCTCGCCAAGGAGGGCGCGAACGTCGTCCTCAACGGCTTCGGCGACGAGGCCGAGGTCGCGGCCTTGCGGGCGCGCCTGGCCGACAGCTATCGCGTGACCGTCAAGTACGACGGCGCCGACGTGTCCAGGGCCGACGCGATCGAGGCGATGATGAAAGCGGCGATCGCCGAGTTCGGCGCGGTCGACGTGCTCGTGAACAACGCCGGAATCCAGGCTGATCGCCAGGATCGCGTCCCATTTCGGGACCGGGAACTCGTCGATCGGCGCGGCGTGCCGCTCGGCACGCAATTCCTCAACGCGAAGCCCGACGCCGGGATCGACTGGCCGGTGCGCCTCCTGGTGCAGCAGGACGAACGGGGCGACGTCCGGGCTGTCTATACGGATTTCATCTGGATCGCGCGCCGCCACGGCATCAAGGAGACTCACCAGCAACCGTTCAAGACGGCTTCAGGCGTGATCGCGTTGATCACGTCGAGCGTGACGAAGTAAGCTCGGCGCATCGCGAGCCTCGCGCCGCCCCGCGGCGCGACCGGATGACCGAAAGGAGTACCCAGTGGAAAGAGCAGGCATCAAGCGCGTAAATCTCGCGCTGCAGGGCGGCGGCGCGCACGGCGCGTTCGCCTGGGGCATCCTCGACAAGTTCGCTGAGGACGGCAGGCTCGATCTCGAGGGGCTCTCGGCCACCAGCGCCGGCTCGATGAACGCGGTCGTGTACGCCCAAGGACGCATGAACGGCGGCAACGACGGCGTGCGTGCAGCCCTGGAGAGGTTCTGGCGCGACATCAGCGAGGCGGGACACAACTTCTCGCCGGTGCGCGCGTCCGGCTGGGAGGCGGCCCTCGGCCTGGGTCTCGAGCAGTCGCCGGCGTACGTGCTTTTCGACGCGTTGACGCGGACGTTCTCGCCGTACCAGTTCAATCCGTTCAACTTCAACCCGCTGCGCGACGTGCTCGCAAAGAACGTGGACTTCGACGCCATTCACGCCTGCGACTGCGTGGAGCTCTTCATCTGCGCGACCAACGTGCGCACCGGCCAGCCGCGCATCTTCCGCAACGAGGGAGTGACGCTCGACGCGGTGCTCGCGTCGGCATGCCTGCCGTTCCTGTTCCAGGCGGTCGAGATCGACGGCGAGCACTTCTGGGACGGCGGCTACATGGGCAACCCGGCGCTGTACCCGCTCTTCAATCACACGCAGAGCCGCGACATCGTGATCGCGCACATCAACCCGATCTTCCGGCCGCAGCTGCCGACCACCGCGCCCGAGATCCAGGACCGGCTGAACGAGATCACGTTCAACTCGTCGCTGCTGAGAGAGCTGCGCGCGATCGCGTTCGTCACCAAGCTGATCGAGCAGGACTGGCTGAAGGACGAGCACCGGGACAAGCTCAAACACATCCTGATCCACTCGATCCGTGCGGACGAGGCGCTCTGCGACCTCACGGTGGCGAGCAAGCTCAGGACGGACTGGGCGTTCCTGTGCGGTTTGCGCGACCTCGGCCGCGCGGCTGCGGCGCGCTGGCTCGAGCGTACCTACGAACACCTCGGCCACCACTCGACGGTGGACCTGAAGAGCGAGTACCTCGGTGCGCCCACTGTACACGAGGAGCACCTCCATGCCTGAGCGCTTCGATGCGATCGTGATCGGCACGGGGCAGGCCGCCCCGGCCCTGTGCGCCCGCCTGGACGGGGCGGGTCTGAAGACCGTGGTGATCGAGAGGAAGCTGGTCGGCGGAACGTGCGTCAACAACGGCTGCATCCCGACCAAGACGCTGATCGCAAGCGCGCACGCCGCGCACGTGGCGCGGCGCGGCGGCGAGTACGGCTTTTCCGCCGGCGAGGTCCGGGTCGACATGCGGGCGGTCAAGGCGCGCAAGGACGCGGTGGTGAAGCAGTCCGCGGACGGCTTGACCGGCTGGATCGGGGGCATGCAGAACGTGACCTTCGAGCGCGGGCACGCGCGCTTCACCGGGCCGCGCACGGTCGCGGTGAACGGCCGCACGTTCGCGGCCGACAGGGTATTCATCAACGTGGGCGGCCGGGCGCTCGTCCCGGAAATCCCCGGCGTGAAGGAGGTGCCCTTCCTCACCAACACCACGATGATGGAGGTGGACTTTCTGCCCGAGCACCTGGTGATCGTCGGCGGGGGCTACATCGGCCTCGAGTTCGCGCAGATGTATCGCCGCTTCGGCTCGAAAGTGACCGTGGTCGAGCGGGGGCCGCGGCTCATCGCGCGCGAGGACGACGACGTCTCCGACGAGATCCGCGCGATTCTCGAGCGCGAGGGGATCGAGATCCGCACCGGCGCCGAGTGCATGGCGCTGTCCCGGAAAGGCGATCGCATCGTCGTCGGGCTCGAATGCCAGGGCGGCGCGCCGGTCGCCGAGGGCAGCCACGTGCTCCTCGCGGTGGGCCGGCTGCCGAACACGCAGGACCTCGGGCTCGAAAGCGCGGGGGTCGAGACCGATGCGCGCGGCTACATCAAGGTGGACGACGAATGCCGCACCAACGTCGCGGGCGTCTGGGGGCTCGGCGACGCGAACGGCCGCGGCGCGTTCACGCACACTTCCTACAACGACTACGAGATCGTCGCCGCCAACCTCTTCGACCGCGACCGGCGCCGGATCTCGGACCGCATCCGGGCCTACGCGCTCTTCATCGATCCGCCGCTCGGGCGGGCCGGGATGACGGAGAAGGAGGCGCGCGCGAGCGGCCGGCGGGTGCTGGTCGGCAAGATCCCGATGGCGCGGGTCGGCCGCGCGCGCGAGGCGGGCGAGACGCAGGGGTTCATGAAGGTGCTGGTCGACGCGGACTCGAAAGAGCTGCTCGGCGCCGCGTTGCTCGGACTCAACGCCGACGAGATTGTCCATTCGCTGTTGGACGTGATGTACGCGAAGGCGCCCTACACCACGATCCTGCGCGCGATGCACATCCATCCGACCGTCACGGAGCTGATTCCGACGCTGCTCGGGGACCTGAAGCCGCTTGCCTGATCGCCTGGCGCACGCGTTCATGACGACTGCTTGGTCCCGCGCGCCGCCCAAGTCGTTTCCCCGGGGACGCTCTGCGGGGTGGTCCGAATTTTCCGCGCCGCGCCGAACGCCGCAGGTCCGGCTGCCGCTCCCCGTCCTCGCCGCAGTGCGCCAATCCGATGGCGTCGGCCGCGCCACGTACGTCGCGGTCGACCGCCGGGCGTTGACAGCCGCCGCCCTCCCTCTATAGCCTCCCCGCAGAACAGCAGCAAGCGCGGGGAGACACCACAGGAGGGCAGCCAATGCGCACGCGTCAAACCCTGATCCAGGCCCTGATCGGCAGCTCGTTCATCCTGCTGCACTTTGCTGCGGCGCAGGCGCAGCCGCTGCCGCGCACCGTCGCGATCGGGACGAACCCGCCGGGGACGGTCTTCTACGCGCTGGCGAGCGGCGTCGCGAAGGTCGCCACCGAGGCCGGGCCGATCCAGGCGACGGTCCAGCCGTACACCGGCACCAGCACGCTGCTGCCGCTGCTGAACAGCGGGGAGCTCGACTTCGCGCTCGTGAACGGGGTGGACATGGGGATGGCGTACCTCGGGCCGGGCAAGATCAAGGTCGGCGGCAAGAACAGCTTCCCGCATTCGCCCAACGTCCGCCTCGTGATGCGCGGCGCCCCGCTCGTCATCGGGCTGCTCGTCAAGAAGGACTCGCCGCTGAAGAGCGTTCACGACCTCAAGGGGAAACGGGTGACCGGGGAGTACCCCGCGCATCAGGCCGTCTGGTTCAACGTATTCGGCCTCCTGGCGACCGCGGGAATGTCCTGGGGGGACGTCACGGTCGTGCCGGTGCCGGCGGTCAACGACGGCATCGAAGCGCTGGTGCAGGGCCGCGCGGAGGTGACCGTGGGCGCCCTCAACATGGCGAAGATCCGGGAGGCCGACGCGTCGGTCGGGGTGCGGCATCTTCCGGTCGACTGTTCGCCCGAAGGCGACCGGCGCGTCCGGCAGGCGGTCCCCGGTTACTACACCCGGATCGTGAAGGCCGGCGGCGCCGCGGCGGTGGTCGAGGACACGTGCACCGTGGCCTACGACATCCACTTCGCCACGCACCAGGCGGCTCCGGACCAGGTAGTGACCGTCATCCTGACGGCCCTTTGGGAGAACGAGGCGAAGCTCAAGCCGATCCACCCGGTCTTCAGGGAGTGGACGCGAGACCGCGCGGCCACCGCGGAGACCACCATCCCGTACCACCCGGCGGCGATCAAGTTCTACGCGGCGAAGGGGGTGTGGACGAAGGCGATGAGCGAGGCGCAAGCGAAGCTGCTCGCCCAGGGCCGCTGACTCGTCTGCAACGGGCGCCCGCCCTCCGTCCAGGCCGGGCGACGCCGCGTCAGCCGTGACCGACGACGTCGCCCTGTTCACCAAGTTCCGCGCGCTCGCGGGGCCGGCGAGGGCGCTCGAGCGGGTGCTGTTGTGCGCGCTCACCCTGGTCGGCGCCGCGTGGGCCGGCGAGGTCCCCATCCTTCTCGGCCTCACCGTCTTCAAGGAGCAGTACCTCGGCCTCGTCCTCGGGCTCGCCTTGCCGGCGGTCTTCATCACCGTGAGAGCCCGCCGCGGGGAGACCGGGCATCGGGTCCCGTGGTACGACTGGCTCCTCGCGCTGGCCGGTGCGGGCGTGGGCGGCTACATCCTCGTCCGGTACCCGGCCATCGCCTATGCGCTCGGGGTGCTCACGCCGGACAAGGTCTGGCTCGGCGCGGCGGCCATCCTGCTGGTGCTCGAAGCGACGCGCCGGCTGGTCGGCTGGTCGCTGGTGATCCTGGCCGGCGTGTTCATCCTCTACGCGAAATTCGCGTATCTGCTGCCCGGGTTTCTGTACGCGAAGGGCGCCGCGTGGGAGCGGATCGCGTCCTATCTCTACCTGGACGCGAGCGGGCTCCTCGGCCTGCCGCTCTCGGTCGCCGCGGAGATCGTGATCGCCTTCATCCTGTTCGGCCAGGCGCTGTATGCCGTCGGCGGCGACAAGTTCCTCACCGACCTCGCGCTGGCCGCCATGGGGCGCTACCGCGGCGGGTCGGCCAAGGTCGCGGTGGTGTCCTCGAGCCTGTTCGGCACCGTTTCGGGAAGCGCGGTCTCGAACGTCGTCGTGGATGGCGCCATCACCATCCCCATGATGAAGCGCACCGGCTATCCCAGCCACCTCGCCGCGGCGGTCGAGGCGGTTGCGTCCACCGGCGGGCAGATCATGCCGCCCGTAATGGGGGTCGCGGCGTTTCTCATCGCCGAGTTCCTCAGCATCCCGTTCGGCGAGGTCGCGCTCGCCGCCGCCATCCCGGCCTGCCTGTACTACCTCGCGCTCTTCACCCAGGTGGATCTCGAGGCGGCCAAGCACGGGCTCGCCGGACTGCCGCGATCGCAGCTGCCGCGCGTGCGCGAGGTCATGCGTCGCGGCTGGGTCTTCTTCGTGCCGCTGGGGGTCCTCGTCTACACCCTGATGGTCGCGGTGTGGGAGCCGGGCAGGGCCGGAATGGCGGCGGTCCTCGCCACGCTCCTCGTCGGGCTCCTCCAGAAGGCGACGCGGCCCTCGATCGCCGCGCTGCTGAAGGCGCTCGAGGAGACCGCACGGACGCTGCTCGAGATCGTGGTGATCTCGGGCGTGGCCGGCTTCGTGATCGGCACCCTCCAGCTGAGCGGCCTCGCGTTCAAGATGTCGATGATCCTCACGACGCTGGCGGGAGGAAGCGCCCTGCTGCTGCTCGCGCTCACCGCGGTGGTCTGCATCATCCTGGGGATGGGCATGCCCACCGCGGTCGTCTACATCATGCTCGCGGTCCTCGTCGGCCCGACGCTGGTCGGGCTCGGGGTGGAGCCGCTCGGCGCGCACCTCTTCCTCTTCTACTTCGGCATGCTCTCCATGATCACGCCGCCGGTCTGCCTGGCCACCTACGCGGCGGCGTCGCTCGCCCGCGCGGACTTCTGGCAGACGGGCTGGGCCGGGATGCGGCTGGGGATCGTGGCCTACGTCGTGCCGTTCATCTTCGTGTTCCATCCCGCGCTGCTCTTCAAGGGAGCGCCCACCGAGATCGTCCTCGCGGCCGCGACCGCCGCAATCGGCGTGATCCTCATGGGCATCGGGCTCGCCGGTTTCCTGTTTCGCCCGCTCGGCTGGTTCGCGCGCGTCGTCGCGACGCTCGCCGGCCTGATGCTGATCCCTCCACCCTCGAGCGCCCTTTGGCTTGCCTCCAACGTCGCGGGGCTCGCCCTCGGTGTCGTCTTCGTCGTCTGGCAGTCGCGGGCTCCCGCCCCGAACGTCGTCGGCCAGCGACATCGATAGGCAACGCGAAACAACGGGTTGCTGGAACGCACCCGCGCTGCTGCCGTGGCGCCCCGACACTGCCGCTCCCCCCGCGGCGCGTCGAGTTGCGCTAACTCCTTGATGTCCAAAGGGCGGAGAACCCTGGCACGGATGCCGCTACACGGATGGGACAGGCCCAGAGCGGCCGATTTTTCCGTGACCTCAAGGAGGCTACTGCCGATGACACCGAACGACACTCTCCGCAAGACGCTCGCGATCACCCTGGCCGCGTGCTTCACCGCCCTGGCGGGCGCCGCGTTCGCGGGATCGGATACCCCCGGCCAGACCGACCAGAAGGTCGACTGCAAGAGAACGCCGAACCATCCGGACTGCAAGGGCAAGACCCAGTAGGCGCCGGACGATCCGTGGAGAACTGAGATGTCGATGTTGAGAAGGATCCTGACGATCGCAGCGCTCGCCGCCGCGGCAGCCCTTGCCGCGGCGCCGGCCGCCGCGCAGTCGACCGACCAGCAGCAGCACGAGGTCGGCAGCGACGCGTTCTACTCCAAGGGCACCGGAGGGGTGCCGCCCGGCTGAGCGGTTTCCCGCACCGCCGAGGCCGGCGGGGGCACGAGCTCCCGCCGGCCTCGTACGTGTCTGCCCGCTCGGATCAGCCGATCTCCACCGGCACGTAGATCGTCGCGTCGCCCCGCTTCACGAGCACCGCGACGCGGCCTTCGGCGTCGTCGACGAGGCTCGCCAGCTCGTCGACGCTCTCGACCGGTTCGTTGCCGAAGGCGAGGATGACGTCGCCCGGCCGCAGGCCCGCTTTCGCCGCGGCGCCGCTCACCCGCTCGACCAGGAGCCCGCCGTCGACGCCGTGCGCTTCGCGCTCCGGCGCCGCAAGCGGGCGCACCACCACCC
>JBOIFD010000046.1:0-8953 GCA_050741515.1 Burkholderiales bacterium | reverse complement strand
GGTCGACGTACGCCTGCGCGGCAAGCGTGGCGTTGCCGCGCTGGCCCGCGACCTCCGCGATGAGGAACTCGTAGAGCAGCTCGCGCGTGAGATCGATATTGGGCAGCTCGGGGCGCGCGAGCCGGTCCGGCATGCCGGCGGCCGTGGCCGGCTTGGCCGGCGGGTCTTGTGCGTCCACGGCCCGCGGCGCCGATCCGGCGCAGCCGGCGATGGCGCATGCCGCAGCGAGCAAGAGCGGAAGCGCCGCGCGCGCGGGAGAACGGGGCGAAAGCGGTTTGCGCGAGGTCATGAAGGACTGCCGGGAATGCGTTCGAAGCCGGTCAGTTTAGGTATATTTCCGAGGCGCCACAACCAAAAAGTCCCCGCGCGCTCACCACACGTGGGGCAGCCCCATGCCGGAGCTCCCGGAAGTCGAGATCACGCGCCGCGGCCTCGAGCCGCATCTCGCCCGGCGGACGATCACCGGCGTGATCGTCCGCCATCGCGGTCTGCGGTGGCCGGTGCCGCGCAACCTCCGCTCGGTCCTGACCGGCGCGCAGATCCGCTCGGTCGCGCGGCGTGCGAAGTACCTCCTCCTCGACTGCGGCAAGGGCACGCTGATCGTGCACCTCGGCATGTCGGGCAGCCTGCGGGTCGTGCCCGCGGCCGAGGCGCCCGGACCGTACGACCACTTCGACCTCGGCGTCGGGAAGGTCGTGGTGCGGCTCCGGGACCCGCGCCGATTCGGCGCCGTGCTCTGGCACAGCGGCGACCCCGCGCGCCACCCGCTGCTCGCGCACCTGGGCGTGGAGCCGCTGTCCGGCGAGTTCACCGGTCGCGTCCTCCATGCCGCGAGCCGGGGGCGGCGCGTGGGCGCCAAGCAGCTGCTCATGGACCACCGGCTCGTGGTGGGAATCGGGAACATCTACGCGAACGAAAGCCTGTTCCGCGCCCGCGTCCATCCGCGCGCGCCCGCCCGGCGGTTGTCGCTCGCACGCTGCGAGCGGATCGTCGCGGCGGTCCGGTCCACCCTCGAGGACGCGCTCGCGGCGGGAGGAAGCTCGCTCCGCGACTTCGTGCAATCGGACGGGTCGTCCGGTTACTTCCAGCAGCAGTACTTCGTCTACGACCGGGCGGGCGCGCCCTGCCGGGTCTGCGGGACGCCGATCCGGCGCGTGGTCCAGGGTCAGCGCGCGACCTACTACTGCCCGGCCTGCCAGCGGGCCTAGGGGCCGCGGCGGGCGCGGTCGGGGGTGCGCGAGGGGCGCGCAAACGCCGGCCGGCGTGCTACAGTAACTCCATGAATATGCTGAACCTCCCGCCCCAGGCGCCGGCGAGCCTGGTCGAGCGCTTCCAGGGCTACAGCACCTGGCGCTCGACCGTCGCGAGCCGGATCAGCGCGCTGGGGCGCTGGCTCCAGGAAAACGAGCTGGCCGACGCGCACACCGAGCTGCGCATCGCCCAGCTCCTCGAGCGGCTCGGGGAGGACAAGCTGACGATCGCCTTCGTCGCCGAGCTGTCGCGCGGGAAGTCCGAGCTGATCAACGCGATCTTCTTCGCCGACTACGGCCGGCGGCTGCTGCCCTCCTCGAGCGGCCGGACCACGATGTGCCCGACCGAGCTGCAATGGGACGCGCAGCTCGCGCCGTGCATCAAGCTGCTGCCGATCGAGACCCGGGCGACCAACGCGACCACGAGCGAGTTCAAGCGGTTCCCCGACGAGTGGCGCGCCCTCCCGCTCGACGTCGCCGACGCCCAGGCCCTGGTCGAGGCGTTCCAGCGGGTGCGCGAGACCAAGCGCGTGCCGATCGAGGAGGCGAAGCACTACGGGCTGTTCCTGCACCACGAATCCAGCCAGTCGGCCGGCTTCGCCGCCGACGGGATGGTGGAGATCCCGTGCTGGCGCCACGCCATCATCAACTTCCCGCATCCGCTGCTCGAGCAGGGGCTGGTGATTCTCGACACCCCGGGCCTCAACGCGATCGGGACCGAGCCCGAGCTGACGCTCAACCTGCTGCCGAACTCGCACGCGGTGCTGTTCATCCTCGCGGTCGACACCGGCGTCTCCAAGACCGACGCGCAGGTGTGGAACGACTACATCGCGATGGTGCCCGGGCGCCAGAAGGGCCGCTACGTCGTCGTCAACAAGATCGACACGCTCTGGGACGGCCTGCGCACCGACGAGGAGATCGACGCTGAGGTGGCCGGCCAGCTCGGGTTCGTCGCCGACGTGCTCCGGGTGCCGCCGGAGCAGGTGCTGGCGGTCTCGGCGCAGAAGGGGCTGGTCGCGAAGATCACCGAGGACCAGCTGCTGCTCGCGCGGAGCCGCCTGCCCGAGCTCGAGCACACCCTGTCGACGCAGCTCATCCCCGGCAAGCAGGCGATCGTCCGCGAGACGACGCGGCACGAGGTCGTCGATCTCCTCGTCAACACGCGGTCGCTGCTCGAGGCGCGGCTCACCGGCGTGCTCGAGCAGCTGGCGGAGCTGCGCCAGCTCCGCGGCAAGAACCTCGATGTGGTCGAGGAGATGATGCGCAAGGTGCGGGGCGAGAAGGAGGAGTTCGAGCGGGGGCTGGCGCGGTTCCAGGCCACCCGCGGGGTGTTCTCGCAGCTCACGAACACGCTGTTCACCTACCTCGGCATGGACGCGCTGAACGATCAGTCGCGCCGGACGCTGAAAGCGATGAGCCGGAGCCGGTTCACGCCGACGCTGCGCGGGGCGATGGCGGGGTACTTCGACGGGGTGCGCGGCAAGCTCGCGCGGGCGAGCGGCGTCATCGTCGAGATCCAGAAGATGATGGAGGCCATGTACCGCAAGTTCGGCGAGGAGCACGGGCTGCGGCTCGCCGCCCCGCAGAGCTTCTCGCTGTTCAGGTATCAGCGGGAGTTCGAGCGGCTCGAGCGCACCTACCAGACGCAGTTCGACACCGTGGGAACGATGCTCACGAACGAGAAGCTCACGCTGATGCAGAAGTTCTTCGAGACCGTGGCGAGCCAGGTGCGCCGCGTCTACCAGTACGCCAACAAGGAGGTGGAGACCTGGCTGCGGGCGGTGATGGCGCCGATGGAGATGCAGATCCGCGAGCACCAGATGCAGCTCCGCCGCCGGCTCGAGTCGATCCGCCGCATCCACCACGCGACCGACACGCTGGAGGACCGGGTGGTCGAGCTGGAGCAGGTCGAGTCGACGCTGCTGCACCAGCTCGACGGCGTCCACCACCTCGCGCGCGAGATCGACCGCGTGCTCGAGATGGACGGGACGCCCGCCGCCCTCGACGGCGAGCGCGAGACGCGCCGCGCCGCGGCCTGAAGGACCGCGCTAGCCGCTACCCCCCTTCGCCGCGCCGCCGCCGGTGGCGGCCGTCAGCCGCAGGTACTTCGCGTGGAGCTCGTCGCGCGTCTCGACCCGCTGCGGGTCGAGCGGAATGCAGTCGACCGGGCAGACCCGCCGGCACTGCGGCGCGTCGAAGTGCCCGACGCACTCGGTGCAGCGGTGCGGATCGATGACGTAGATCTCGGGCCCCCGCGAGATCGCGCCGTTCGGGCATTCCGGCTCGCAGGCGTCGCAGTTGATGCACGCGTCCGTGATCAGCAGCGCCACCGCGGCCTATCCCCCGAGCTGGGCGACCTTCGACTTCAGCCGCTCGTTGATGATCGGATGCACGAACTTCCCGGTGTCGCCGCCGAGGAGCGCGATCTCCCGCACGATCGTGGCGGAGATGAACTGGTACTTCTCGTCCGGCGTCATGAACACCGTCTCGACCTCGGGGATGAGGACGCGGTTCATCCCCGCCATCTGGAACTCGTACTCGAAGTCGGAGACCGCCCGCAAGCCCCGCACGATCACCCCCGCGCCGTGGCCCCGGACGAAATCCCGGAGCAGCCCGCCAAACCCCTCCACCGTGATGTTCGGATACGGCGCGAGCACCTCGCGCGCCATGTCGATCCGCTCGCCGAGGGTGAAGAACGGACGCTTGCCGCGGCTGTCCGCGACGCCCACCACCACCGCCGTGAACAGGCCCGACGCGCGCCGGATGATGTCCTCGTGGCCGCGGGTGAGCGGGTCAAACGTCCCCGGATAGACTGCCGTGGTCATGACCTCCCCACTCGATCAGGTGATAGTGGACCGCGCCGGCGCGCCCGTGCCGGCGCACGCGCCACGGCGGGGCGGGCGCCACGCGCGCGTCGCTCTCGACGTACACCGCAGCGTCGCGGGTGATGCAGCCCGGCAACCGGGCGAGCACTTCGTCGGCGAGCCCGCGGCCGTAAGGCGGATCGACGAACACCACATCGAAGCGCGTCTCCCCCGGCGAGTCGAGGAAGTGTAGCGCATCGCCGAACACGAACCGCGCGCGGTCGCCAACGCCGAGCAGCGCGCCGTTCTCGCGCAGCGCTCCCAGGGCGGCACGCGACCGCTCGACCATGACCGCCTCGGCTGCGCCGCGCGAGAGCGCCTCGAACCCGAGCGCGCCGGAGCCGGCGAAGAGATCGAGACAGCGCCGGCCGGTGAGGTCCTGGCCGAGCCAGTTGAACAGCGTCTCGCGGACCCGGTCGGGGGTCGGCCGGACGTCCGCGACGGCGGGGAAACGGAGGACGCGGCTGCGCCAGGCGCCGCCGATGATCCGGACGCGGTTAGCGGGCTTCGCCGGCACCGACGACCACGGCCGCGAACCGCGAGTCGGCCCCGGGCGCGGCGCGCGCGGCGAGGTGGGCGAGGCGCGGGACGGTGCGGCGCATGCGGTAGAATCGTCGCCAATCTTAGCCGTTCCGGGCGGGGTCACGCGCCCGCTCACCGATCTTCCAGTGCTCGGCTTGCAGACCAAACCCGATCACCCGCCGGGCACCTCGTGGTTCGACCGCCTCCGGCGCGGCCTGAAGCAGACCGGCTCGCAGCTCGCCGGCCTGTTCGGCGGCGCGCGGGTGGACGAGCAGCTGTTCGAGGCGCTCGAGACCGCGCTCATCTCCGCCGACGCCGGCCTGGACGCGACGCGCGAGCTGCTCGAGCGGCTGCGCTCGCGCGCCGGCAAGGAGCGCATCGACGCGCCGCCGGCGCTGAAGGAAGCGCTGGCGGACGAGCTCGGGCGGCTGCTCGCGCCGCTCGAGCGTCCGTTCGCGGTCACCGCGCACAGGCCGTTCGTGATCATGGTCGCGGGCGTCAACGGCGCCGGGAAGACGACCTCGATCGGCAAGCTGGCGAAGTGGCTCCAGGGCCAAGGCCGGTCCGTGCTGCTCGCGGCCGGGGACACGTTTCGCGCCGCGGCGCGCGAGCAGCTCGCGGCCTGGGGCGAGCGGAACCGCGTCGCCGTAGTGGCGCAGCAGGGCGGCGACCCGGGGGCGGTGATCTTCGACGCGATCCAGGCGGCGCGGGCGCGGGGCATCGACGTGGTCATCGCCGACACCGCCGGCCGCCTCCCGACGCAGCTTCACCTCATGGAGGAGCTGAAGAAGGTGAAGCGCGTGATCGCCAAGGCCGAGCCGACCGCGCCGCACGCCGTGTGGCTCGTGCTCGACGCGAACACCGGCCAGAACGCGCTCGCCCAGGTGAAGGCGTTCGACGACGCGCTCGGCCTCACCGGCCTCGTCCTGACCAAGCTCGACGGCACCGCCAAGGGCGGCGTCGCCGCGGCCATCGCCCGCGCCCGTCCGGTGCCGCTCGCGTTCATCGGCGTCGGCGAGGGCATCGACGATCTGCGGCCGTTCTCGGCCACCGACTTCGCCCGCGCCCTGCTCGACTAGCCTCGTGCTGGCGGTCCAGTTCAACCGCGTCACCAAGCGCTATCCCGACGGCTTCCAGGCGCTGCACGAGGCGAGCTTCGCGGTCGCGGCCGGCGAGTTCGTCTTCCTGACCGGCCATTCCGGCGCCGGGAAGACGACCGCGCTCAGGCTGATTCCCGCGATCGAGCGCGCCACCTCGGGCACCGTCCTCGTCCACGGCCAGAACGTCGGCGCGCTCCGCGCGGCGGTGCTCCCGTACCTCCGGCGCGGCCTCGGGCTCCTGTTCCAGGACCAGAAGCTGCTCCACGACCGCAACGCGCTCGAGAACGTGCTCCTGCCGCTTGCGATCTGCGGCGAGCCGCCGCGCGAGGCGGCGCGGCGCGCGCGCGCGGCGCTGGACAAGGTGGGTCTCCGCGAGCGCGAGCGCGCAATGCCGATCACGCTTTCCGGCGGCGAGCAGCAACGGCTCTGCATCGCCCGGGCGGTGGTGGCGCGGCCGTCGCTGCTTGTCGCCGATGAGCCGACCGCCAACCTCGACAGCGCGGCGGCGGCGGAGGTCATGGAGATCTTCCGCTCGTTCAACCAGGTCGGCGTGACCGTGCTCGTCGCGACGCACGACGCCGCGCTGGTCGAGCGGTTCGGGTCCCGCGTGGTGCGCCTCGATCACGGGCGGATCGTCGCGGGGCACGGGGCGCGCAGCGACGAGACGGCCCGATGAGGGCCTGGCTCCGCCACCACGCGCAGTGCCTGGCGGCGACGCTGCGCCGGCTCGCGCGCGGGCCGGTCGCGAGCGGGCTCAACGTTCTGGCGATCGGCGTCGCGGTCGCGTTGCCGCTCGGGGGCTGGGTGCTGCTCGGCAACGCGCAGCGCCTGGCGGGCGAGGCTCACGTCGACCCGCAGCTGTCGGTGTTCCTCGCGCGCGAGGCAACGCGCGCCGACGCCTCGCGCGTCGCGGCCGCGCTGACGGGCGCGCCCGGGGTGCGCCGTCATCGCTTCGTCCCGAAGGAGGAGGCGCTCGCCGAGCTGCAGCGCGCGGAAGGGCTGCGGGAGATCCTGGCGACGCTGGGGTCGAACCCGCTCCCGGACGCGCTCGTCGCCGATCTCGCGCCGGGCGATCCCGGCGCGGCCCAGCGGCTCGCGGCCGAGTTGCGGGAACTGCCGAACGTGGCGATCGTCCAGCTCGACGCGCTGTGGCTGCAGCGGCTCGAGGCCGCGCTCCGGCTCGGGGCCGTGGCGGTCGGCGTGCTGGCCGCGCTCCTGGGGATCGGCATGATCGCGGTCACCTTCAACACCATCCGGCAGCAGATCCTCACCCAGCAGGCCGAGATCGAAGTGAGCCGGCTCATCGGCGCGACCGACGCGTTCGTGCGCCGACCGTTCCTGTACCAGGGCGCGGTCACGGGGCTCGCGGGCGGTCTCGTCGCGCTCGGGATCATCGCGGCGGCGTTCTACGCGCTCAACGGCGAGGTCAGCCGCCTCTCGGCGACGTACGCCTCCGATTTCCGGCTGGCCCTGCCGTCGATCCCCGACCTGGCAGCGCTCCTCGCGTTCGCCAGTGCACTGGGATGGGCGGGGGCATACCTGTCAGTTAGTAGTCACTTCCGTCATTCCAGCCAGCCGTAGTGGGGGACTCGGATCGGCGACGGGCGGCGGCCGGCTGTTTGGGAACCCCTCGGGCCCATTAGCACTCTAACCTCCGGACTGCTAAAATCGCTTCGGGAGCCTGAGCCTATGAAAAACACGCTTGCCTTGCCCGTTCCTTCGGCCGTCGGCAGCCTCGATCACTACATCCAGGCGGTCAATCGCTTCCCGCTCCTCACCCCTGAGGAGGAGGTGCGGCTCGCCCGCAAGTTCCGTGACGAAGCCGATCTCGATGCCGCGCGGCAGCTGGTCCTGTCGCACTTGCGGGTGGTGGTCGCCATCGGCCGCGGCTACCTCGGTTACGGCCTGCCGCACGCCGACCTGATCCAGGAGGGCAACATCGGCCTGATGAAGGCCGTCAAGCGCTTCGACCCGGAGCGGGGCGTGCGGCTCGTGTCGTTCGCGATCCACTGGATCAGGGCCGAGATGCACGAGTTCGTCCTCCGCAACTGGCGCCTCGTCCGGATCGCCACCACCAAGGCGCAGCGCAAGCTCTTCTTCAACCTGCGCAGCATGAAGCCGGGCCTCGAGCCGCTGACCCAGGACGAGATCCGGCGGATGGCCAGGGAGCTGAAGGTCAAGCCCGAGGAGGTCGCCGAAATGGAGATCCGGCTGGCCGGGCAGGATCTCGCGCTCGAGCCGGCGGTCGACGATGACGACGACGCCTACGCGCCGATCTCCTATCTCGCCGACCCCCAGGACGAGCCGTCCCGGGTCGTCGAGGCCGAGCAGACGGGCCGGTTGCGCCGGGAAGGGCTGTCGAAGGCGCTCGGCGGGCTGGATCCGCGGAGCCGGAGGATCATCGAGGCGCGCTGGCTCCGGGAGCAGGATCCGGCCACGCTCCACGAGCTCGCGGCCGAGTTCCGGGTGTCGGCGGAGCGCATCCGCCAGATCGAGGCGAAGGCGCTGCAGAAGATGCGCGGCGCGATGGAAGCCCCCGCGAACTGAGCACCCTCGCGGCCCTAGAGACGCCCGGCGCCGCCGGGCGTTTTTCTTTCAGCCCCCCTCGAGCAGCCGCTTGACGTCGTGCACGAGCGGCTCGGCGCCCCGCCCGTACTTCACGAACAGCCGCAGCCGCCCCTGCGGGTCGTAGACATAGCTTGCCGCGGTGTGGTCCACCGAGTAGTTGTCGGGACTCGAGCCCGGGACCTTCTGGTAGAAGACCCTGAATTCCTTCGCCGTGCGCGCGGTCGCGTCAGCGTCGCCGTACAGGCCGAGGAAGCTCGGATCGAACGCCGGGACGTACTTCGCGAGGAGCTCGGGCGAGTCGCGCTCGGGGTCGACCGTGACGAATAGGACCTGCAGCCGTTCCCCGTCCTTGCCGAGCTTCTCCTTCACGAGCTTGAGCTCGGCGAGCGTAGTCGGGCAAACGTCCGGGCAGCGCGTGAAGCCGAACGACACCACCGTCACCTTGCCCTTGAAGTCGGCGAGCGTCTGGGTCCGGCCGGTGTGATCGGTGAGCTGCAGCTCGCGCCCGAAGTCGGCGCCGGTGACGTCGATGCTCTCGAAGGACGGCTGCGCCGGGCCGCAGGCGCCGAGGATGGCCGCGGCGGCCAGCGCACCCAGGCGTCCCGCGGCCCTAGACCACAAGGTGGTGGTCCACGAGCAACGCGGCGAA
>JBOIFD010000045.1:0-15583 GCA_050741515.1 Burkholderiales bacterium | reverse complement strand
ATCCTCGGCCAGAAGAGCTACCAGAGCCTCCGCGACATCCCGGCCGCGGTCGACATCGTCGACTGCTTCCGCAAGACCGCGGACATTCCGCCGATCGCCGATGACGCGATCGCGATCCGCGCCAAGGTGCTCTGGCAACAGCTCGGCGTGAGCAACGTCGCGGCCGCCCGCCAGGCCGAGGCCGCCGGGCTCGAGGCAGTCATGGACCGGTGCGTGAAGATCGAGCACGCACGCCTCTTCGGCGGCCTGAACTGGGCAGGCGTGAACACGAAAGTGGTCTCGGCGAAGCGGCCGAAGTACATCGCGAACTGAGAGCTCGGTCCCGGTCGCGCACCGGATCTCGCCGGGCCGCGCTCGAAGCGTGCTATGCTGGCCATCTTGATGGCCATTTCAGACACCCGGTGACGAAGACCTTCTCGATCTCCGAAGCGAAGGACCAGCTGCCGCGCATCGTTCACGAGGCCGAAGCGGGCGGCGCCGTCGCCCTGACGCGGCGCGGAAAGCCGGTGGCGGTTCTCATCTCGAAAGCGGAGTACGACCGACTCCAGCGGCGGAAGCGGCGGATCGATTGGGGGGACAGGCTGATCGACACCCGGGGGTTCAAGTTCGATCGGGACGAGGCGAATGCGCGATAGCTTCTTCCTGGACTCGAACGTGCTGATCTATGGCTTCTCCGGACGGGAGCCCGAGAAACAGCGGATGGCGCGCGAGCTCTCCGACGCGGACGGAGCCTGGGTGAGCACCCAGGTGTTGAGCGAGGTCGGAAACGTGCTGATCCGCAAGTTCGGCTTCTCGGTCGGGGAGGCGCGAGCGCGGGTCGCCAGCATCGCTTCGGGCTGCGACGTCGTCACGCTGACCCCGGCGTTGATCCTCGACGCGTTCCGCATCTCGGAGCGCTATCGGCTCGGGCTGTACGACGGGCAGATCATCGCCGCGGCACTCGCGTGCGGCGCGCGCCGGCTGTTCACCGAGGACATGCATCACGGACTCACGATCGACGGACTCGAGCTCCTGTCGCCGTTCGCGTTCAGGGTCCGCGAGCCCGCCGCGCGCTACCGGTCCCGGACGAAGCTGCGGCGCGCCGCGTAACGGAACGAGGACAAATGCCCGACCGCCAATACGGCTTCGAGACGCTCGCGCTGCACGCGGGCCAGATCCCCGACGCGACGACCGGCGCCCGGGCCGCGCCGATCTACCAGACGACCTCGTTCGTCTTCGACTCCGCCGACCACGCCGCGAGCCTCTTCAACCTGCAGACCTTCGGCAACGTCTACTCGCGGATCTCGAACCCGACCGTGGCGGTGCTCGAGGAGCGCGTGGCGGCGCTCGAGGGCGGCCGGGCCGCGCTCGCGACCGCCACCGGCCAGGCGGCCGAGGCGGTGGCGATCATGACGCTGCTCGAGGCGGGCGACCACGCCGTGGCCGCGTCGACGCTGTACGGCGGCACGCACACGCTCCTCGGCGTGAACCTGAAGAAGCTCGGGATCGAGGCGACGTTCGTCGACCCGGACGACCCGGAGAACTTCCGCCGCGCGCTCACCAAGAAAACCAGGCTCCTCTACGCCGAGACGCTCGGCAACCCGTCGATCAACGTCGTCGACATCGCGGCGATCGGCGCGATTGCGAAGGAGGCCGGCATCCCGTTCGTGGTCGACAACACCGTGCCCTCGCCCTACCTCTGCCGGCCGCTCGACTGGGGCGCGGACATCGTGGTGCACTCGGCGACCAAGTACATCGGCGGCCACGGCACGACGATGGGCGGCGTGATCGTCGAGTCGGGGAAGTTCCCCTGGGGGAACGGCAACTTCCCGGGCATGACCACGCCTTCGCCGGGCTACCACGGCGTGATCTTCCACGAGACGTTCGGCGACTTCGGGTTCACGATGCGCTGCCGGATGGAGACGATGCGCACCTTCGGCCCGACGCTCTCACCGTTCAACGCCTGGTTGCTGCTCCAGGGGCTCGAGACGCTGCCGCTGCGCATGGAGCGCCACTGCCAGAACGCGCTCGCGGTCGCGAAGTTCCTGGAAGGCCACCGGCAGGTCGCGTGGGTGAACTACCCCGGGTTGCCCGGGAACAAGTACTACGAGCTTACGCGCAAGTATCTGCCGAAGGGCGCGAGCGGGCTCGCGTCCTTCGGCATCAAGGGCGGCGCGCGGGCGGGCGAGAAGTTCATCGAGGCGGCGACCTTCATGAGCCATCTCGCGAACATCGGCGACGCGAAGACGCTCGTGATCCACCCGGCCTCGACCACCCACCGGCAGATGTCCGAGGCGGACCAGGCGAAGGCCGGCGTGACCCCGGACATGGTCCGGATCTCGGTCGGCCTCGAGACGCTCGACGACATCCTGTGGGACATCGACCAGTCGCTGCACGCGGCGGGCCAGGCCTGACCGGAGGAGAAGCCATGATCAGCTACGACGTCATCGAGCACGGCAAGCCGCTCCAGCGCGCGGTGAAGGAGACGCCCAAGCCGAAGGGCTCCGAAGTGCTCGTTCGGGTGACGCGCTGCGGGGTGTGCCACTCCGACCTCCACATCTGGGACGGCTACTTCGATCTCGGCGGCGGGAAGCGCTTCTACGTCAAGGACCGCGGCTGCGTGCCGCCGTTCACCCTCGGCCACGAGCCGTTCGGCGTGGTCGAGGCGCTCGGGCCCGACGCCAAGGGCGTGGCGGCCGGCGCGAAGCGGATCGTCTTCCCCTGGATCGGTTGCGGCGAGTGCGCGGCCTGCCAGTCCGGCCGGGACAACTACTGCGCCGCGATGCGCTCCCTCGGCGTCACCCGCCCCGGCGGGTACGCGTCCCACGTGCTCGTGCCGCACCCGAAGTACCTCGTCGACGCCGAGGGCCTCGACGACAGCTTCGCGGCGACGCTCGGCTGCTCCGGGATCACGACGTACAGCGCGATCCGGAAACTCCCGGAGCTCGGCGAGCGGGACTGGGTCGTCGTGCTCGGCTGCGGCGGCCTCGGGCTCATCGCGCTATCCACCCTGCGCGCGCTCGGGATCGAGCGCGTGATCGCCTGCGACATCGACGACGGCAAGTTCGCCGCGGCGCGCGCGGCCGGAGCACGGGAGACGGTGAACTCGCGCGATCCGCAAGCCGCGCTGGCGCAGATCCAGAAGATCTCCGGTGGCGCGGTCGCAGGCGCGCTCGATTTCGTTGGCATGCCGGCCACGGCAAACTTCGGCATCGCGATGCTCCCCAAGGGCGGCCGCTACATCCTGTGCGGCCTCTTCGGCGGGGAGATCACGCTGTCGCTCCCGCCGATCGCGCAGCGCGCGATCGGGGTCGTCGGCTCCTACGTCGGCAACCTCCAGGAGCTGCGCGAGGTCGTCGAGCTCGCGAAGAGCGGCAAGCTGAAGCCGACGCCGGTCGAGACCCGCCCGATTGCGGATGCGAACCGCACGCTCGAGGAGCTGAAAGCGGGCAAGATCCTCGGCCGGGTCGTGCTCGACGTGAATGAAGCCGCCTGAGAGAGATGAACTTCACCGACTGGACCTCCGCCTACCCCACCGCGCGCCGCCCGACCATGGCGGCGAACGTGGTCTCCACGTCGCAGCCGCTCGCCGCGGAAGCGGGCCTGCGGATGCTGCTCGACGGCGGCAACGCGATGGACGCCGCGCTCGCGGCGGCGATCACGCTCACGATCGTCGAGCCGATCTCGAACGGCATCGGCTCGGATCTCTTCGCGATCGTGTGGGACGGGAGCGAGCTGCACGGCCTGAACGCTTCCGGGCGCTCGCCGGCGGCGTGGACGCCCGAGTACTTCGCCCGCGAGAAGGCCATCCCGCAGCGCGGCTGGAACAGCGTCACGGTGCCCGGCGCGGTGGCGGCCTGGGTGGACCTCTCGGAACGCTTCGGGCAGCTGCCGTTCGAGCGGCTGTTCGAGCCGGCGATCGACTACGCGTTCAACGGTTTCCTCGTCTCGCCATTCGTCGCCCGGCGCTGGAACACGCTGGTGCCGGAGCTGCGCGACCAGCCCGGCTTTGCGCAGGCGTTCCTGCCGGGCGGACGGCCGCCGTTGGCGGGCGAGAAGTTCGTCTTCCGGGACGCCGCGGCGACGCTCGAGCTGATCGCGGAAACGCGCGGCAAGGCCTTCTACGCGGACGAGCTCGCCGGGCGGATCGAAGCGCACGCGGCGGCGTGCGGCGGTGCGATGACCCGAGAGGACCTCGCCGCGCACGCGAACGACTGGGTCGGCACGATCGCGCACGACTACCGCGGCTACACCGTGCACGAGCTCCCGCCGAACGGACAGGGCATCGTCTGCCTGATGGCGCTCGGGATCCTGTCGAACTTCGACGTGGCGCGCTATCCGGTCGACTCGGCGGACAGCGTGCATCTGCAGCTCGAGGCGGTGAAGCTCGCGTTCGCGGACGCGCGGCGCTACGTCGCCGATGCAGCGGCGATGGACGTGAAGGCGGCGGCGCTGCTCGACCCCGACTACCTCGAGTCGCGCGCGAAGCTCATCGACATGCAGCGCGCGCAAGACTTCGGCCACGGCAACCCGCCGCGCGGCGGCACCATCTATCTCACCGCCGCCGACGCGCAGGGCATGATGGTGTCGCTCATCCAGTCGAACTACATGGGCTTCGGCTCGGGCGTCGTCGTACCCGGCGCCGGCATCAGCCTGCAGAACCGCGGCGCGGGGTTCGTGCTGCAGCCGGGGCATCCGAACCAGGTCGCGCCGCGCAAGCGCCCCTACCACACGATCATCCCGGCGTTCGTGACGAAGAACGGCGCGCCGGTCATGACCCTCGGCCTGATGGGCGGCAGCATGCAGCCGCAAGGCCACACGCAGCTGATGGTGCGCATGGCCGACTATGGGCAGTCGCCGCAGACGGCGATCGACGGCCCGCGCTTCCGCGCGGTCAGCGGGCTCGACATCAACGTCGAGCGCGACTTCCCCGCGGCGACGCTCGCCGAGCTCGAGCGGCGCGGCCACCGCATCCTGCAGATCGGCGAGGCCTACATGGACTTCGGCTGCGCGCAGATCGCATTCAAGGTCGACGGCGGCTACGTCGCGGCCTCCGACCCGCGGCGGGATTCGCTCGCGGTCGGCTTCTGAGTCGGCCCAGTATCCCTGGGCTCGGGCAGCGTCGCTGTTCCGACGGGGCCGTATCGAATGCGGCTTTTTTCTCGTTCCCGGGGGCGCAGGCGCCCTGCGCCCGACGATGCCGCGAAATGCGCCCTTCGGCCCGAACAGCGCGCGTGTCAGGATCACGCGATCTCCCAACCGGAGTGCGTGTCATGCACAGTCCAGTCACCAGGATCCTTGCCGTGTCGACGTTGCTGCTCGCCGGCTGCGCGACCCAGCAGCCGCAAAACGCGGAGGAATTTCGCCGCGCAGTCCCCGGGGCGTTCATGGCGAAGACGGAGAGCTTCGAGGTGAACCGCTCGCTTCGCGATGTGGCCGAGACCTTTCAGCGCCGGGCGCCCGAGTGCTTGAACGTGCGGGTCCGAACGACGTCGCAAACGAGGACCAGCTACCAGGTCATCGTGACCGCCTATACCCCGACCGTCGTCGCGACCAAGGAGCGCGCCGAGCTGCACGTCCAGCAGCATCACGAGAAGGGCGTGATGAAGGTCGCCAAGATGCCCGAAGGGGGCTACTACCTGCTGGTCGCGGATGCCTACCCGGTGGACCGGAACCGGACCCGCGTGCAGTGGTTCGGTCCCTCGCGCGGCTACGACGTCCTGATCCGCGCCGTGAAGGGCTGGGCCTCCGGGGAAAACCTGGGGTGCCCGGACCTGACCAAGATCGGATGATCTGAGCGGCGGCGGAAGCGGTCATGCGCGCCAGCCTCGGCCGGCCAGGCTGGCGCCCGCTTGCCCTGTTGCTGGTCATCGGCCTGTCGACCGGCTGCTCCGGGCTGAAGCCTTATCCGAACACCCTGGAGCCGAATCTCCGGATCCGGACCGAGACGAAGTCGGGCTCGGTCTTCTCCGGCGTGCGCGCGGCCGTGGGTGTGTACCGGGTCGACGAGCGCTGCCGGATCGAATACCAGGGCACGGTCGACCTCGACAGGCCGATCGTCTCCGTCGGCATTCCCGCGGACCGCGCGAGTTATCTCGTGTTCGATTTCGCGAGCTCGTCGTTCCTCGGCAGCGCGCGGAGCACCATCAGTCAGGAAACCCTGCTGCGACCCCGGCCTGGCTACAGCTATGACGTCGAGGCCAGCTACAAGGACGACATCTACAGCGTCTTCATCCGGGAGATCCATCCGCGCACGGGTGCCAGCCGCGCGGTCGAGCTCCGGCGCTTGAGCGCCTGCGGCGCGGGCACGGTGTAGGCGGGCGCTCAATCGCACCGGATCGCCGGCGCTCCCGGCAGCTCGCGCAGGACCTCCGCGTTGCGCCCTTCCGGGCGCCGCACTTGAAGCACCGGTCCGGAGGCACACCGGTCACGCGGGATCCGGTCGGTTCCACTCCATGATCTGATCCAGCATCGCTTTCCGCGAGCCGAACCGGCGTTGGTCGTAGCAGCCCAACGGGCTCGTCGCCGTCCGGCCGACGCACTTGTTGCAGCGCGAGCACGGGTTGGCCGGGCCGAGCTCGCCGCGCGCGAAGCGCTGCGGCAGATCGGGGTTCGCGATCAGCGCGCGCGCCATCGACACCATGTCGCAGCCCTCCGACCGGAGCGCGTCCTCGATGCCGTCGCGCTCCTGGAAGCCGCCGTTCACGATCACGGGCAGGCCGACCTCGCGCCTGAACTGCCGCGCGAGCTCCAGGCTGACCGCCGGCCGGCGTCGCCACCCGAAGTTGAGGAGCGGCCGGGCGAGGAACGTCGGCAGGGCGTTCAGCGCGGTCGCCCGCGCCGCCGCCTTGAAGCTGAGATGCCGCGTGGAGTTGAAGAAGATCCTGACCTCGTCGAGCGGGAAATCACCCGGCACGTCGCGCGGGTTCGGGAAGCCGAAGCCCGAGACGACGTGCAGATAGTCGGCCCCGAGCTCGCGCAGGCGTTTCGCGTACCGGAGCATCTGCGCCATGTCGTTCCCCATCCAGCGCTCCCTGGAGGTAAAGGTCCAGGGGACCCGGAACAGGGAAAGCGAGATCGGGCTGTAGTTGTAATCGCCGCCGGACAGCCGGATGCCGAGCAGGTAGTCGGGTCCGACCCGTTCGCGCACCGCTTTGACGATCCGTTCCAGGAAGGCAAACCGCCGCTCCGGGCTGCCGCCCCACTGGTCCGTCCGGCGATTGATGACGGGGTTCAGGAACTGGTGGATGAGGTAGCCCTTGGTGGCGGTGATCTCGATCCCGTCCGCGCCGGACGCCTGAACGCGGGCCGCAGCGCTGGCGTAATCGGCGATCGCCTGCTCGACCTCGTCGCCCGACATCTCCGTCCGGGTGTTGCTGTAGCCGAACGCCAGGTCGAAACCCCGCGACGAGGACTTGGCGTCCTGCGCCTCGGGGAACAGGCTGGTATAGGTCGCGTAGCCCGGATCGCCGATCTGCACGATGTACTTGCACCGCCCGTCGGCGCCCCTGATCTGGGCGATGTACTTCTTCAGGTGCGGGACATAGCCGTCCTTCGCGATCGACGGGTATTGCAGCGGGGACAGGCGATCCTTGTTGACGTGAAACGTGGTCGAGATGATCCCGCCGACGCCCCCGTCGGCGAATCGCTTCTCGAAGTTCTTCCAGACGTCGGTCACCGTCCCGTCGTAGTTCGCGGTGCGCCCGCCCACCGAGGACCTGAGGATCCGGTTCTCGAACCAGACGTTGTTGATCTTGAATCGCGTGAACATCGCGCCGGTCGTCATGCTCCATTCCCTCCGAGGAAACCGCGCGCCCGCTCAGGTCGAGCCGCTCAGGCCTTGCAGCGCGCTTCTGGCGTCGCGCAAATCGGTCGTCCCGGCCCCCTCGGCAAACCCGCTGCAGCTCTCGGCGAGCAGACCCCGGGCGCGTTCCGTCTTGCCTTGGCGGGCGAGCAGCCGAGCGAGACTCAGCGTCGCCCGGAGCTCGAGCGATCGCGCCGATTGCCGCCGGGCAAGGTCCGCCGCGCGACCGAAGCAGGTCTCGGCCTCGGCCTCGTCCTGGGCGGGCGGCAGGAGGGCAAGCTCGCCCTTCAATCGCCATAGCTCGGCCTCCCAGTGGTGTTCGCCGTTGCGGTCGGCCGCCGCGAACGCCGCGGCCAGGGTCCCGAGCCCCTCCTTCGCCTTCCCGAGCCGGGCGTAGGCGGTCGCCGAGATCGACATCGCCCATGGCAGGCCGACCCCGGCCTCCTGGGCCTGGAACTCGGAGAATGCGCGACCGATCTGCTCGAGACCCGCAACGCACTGGTCGTGCGCGATCAGCTCCTGCGCCTCCAGAACGCGCGCGACGCTGCCCATGTATCCGAGACCATGCTCGGCGGCGAGCCCTTTCAGCTCGTCCAGGAGCCGCCTGACCGGCGCCTGCTCGCCGCAGCACGCGCGCGTCGCGCAGGCGAAGAACAGCGCCATCGAAAGCGCGAACGGCTGCGCCAGCTGACGCGCGGTGGCGATGGCCTTCTCGCTCGTCTGGACGGCCTGGTCCGGATGCCCCAGGATCCACAGCGCCCAGCTGAGATGGAGCAACGCGTTGACGCCCGGATCGATCTGCAGCGCGAGCGTGTTCGCGCGTTGCTGGAGCGGATCGTAAAGCGAGAACGCCTTCTCGAGCTCGCGACGGGCGGTCGGAAACTCGCCCTGCCAGAACGTGACGCATCCCAGCATCCAGTGGCCCAGCATGCGCGAGCCGGAGTCGTCCATTCGGTTCCCCAGCGCGGCCACCTGCTGTCCCTGTTCCCGGGCGAGGGCCAGCGCGCCACGCGCGTAGTAGCACGAGAACAGGCCTCGCCGCGCGTCGATCAGCCGCGGGATGTCGTCGAGCCGTTCCGCGAGCTCGCGCGCGCGGAGGAAGCTTCGCTCGACCTCCGACGATGCGAATCCCTTGACGGCGCGATAGGCGGCGCCGCGAAGGATCTCGAGGCCGAGCTCCAGGCGGTCCCGGTCCGGGGCCCCGGCGGCGCTCGCAAGCAGATCGAGACCCCGGGTGGCGTGACCCAGGGTTTCCAGGTTGGCCGACCGATCGAGGGCGCGCTGCGCGGCCGCCGCCCAGTACCGGGCGGCGTGCAAGGGTCGGCCGGCCTGGGTGTAGTGGTGGGCGACGACCTCCGGTTCGATGCGAACCCGCTCCGGGTAGCTGCCCTCGAGCGTCTCGGCGATGCGGGAATGCAGCTCCTGCCGCTTGCTCCGCAGCAGGCTGGCGTACGCGGCGTCCTGCACGAGCGCGTGCTTGAACGTGAATGCCGCCCCCGGCAGCGCGCCGCGATCGAATACGACCCCCGACGAACTGAGCTTGCCGAGGGCGTCGCGTAGCTCGTCGGCGTCCAGGGGCGACAGCGCGGCGACCAGGTCGCGCGAGAACTCGCGCCCGATGACCGCGCCCATCTGCGCCACCTCCTTGGCCGGCCCCAGCTGGTCCAGGCGGGCCATCAGGGAATCCTGAAGGGTCGACGGGATCTCCGATGCAAGGACGTGCGTCGCACCCGCGCCCCGGCGGGCCGGCTCGGATGTCGCGAGCGTCTGGGTCAGCTCCTCGATGAACAGCGGGACGCCATCGGTCCTGGCCACGATCTCGTCCACCAGCTCGGCGGGAAACGCCCGGCCCTCGAGGAGCCGATCCACCATGGTCGCGGACTGCCGGCGGTCCAGCCGTTCCAGCTGCAGCGCGCTCACGTGCTCCAGCCCGAGCCAGGGATAGTCGGCCGCGGAGCGAGAGGTGATCAGCGCCAGAACCGGGATCCCCCGAGCGTGGCGGGCGAGCAGGCCGAGAAACTCCGTGGAGGTCGGATCGATCCAGTGAGCGTCCTCGAGCAGCATGAACACCGGCCCCTGCGCGGCGAGCCCGCGGAGCCGGTCGAGCAGCGCGACGAGCGTCCGCTCCTTCTGCTGCGGCGGGGCCATCTGCAGCGGCGGGTACCGGCCGCTCGCGGGGACCGACAGCAGCGCGGCGAACAGTGCGGCCATCTCGCCGACCTGCGGCACGGACCCGCCCAACAGCGCCTCCAGCTTGTCCAGCTTCTGCTCGGCGGTGTCGCCGCGCGCGAGATCGGCGGCGCGTTCGAGCTGCTGAATGAAGGGATAGAGCGCGCTGTTCCCGTGATAGGGGGAGCACTGAAAGCGGAGTCGGAAATGCCGCTCGCCGGCGATCCGCTCGCCCAGCGCCTCGGCGACCCGCGACTTGCCGACGCCGGCTTCGCCCGCTAGCAGCACCACCCGGCCGTCGCCCGCTCGGGCACGCTCCCAGCGCCCGAGCAAGAGGTCGATCTCGCCCTCGCGCCCGACGAGCGGCGTCAACCGGCGGCGTCGCGCGGCGTCGAAGCGGCTCTCCGCCTCGCTCGTGCGGAGCACGCGCCAGGCGCGGACCGGCCCGGAAAAGCCCTTCAGCTCGTGGGCGCCCAGATCCGCGTACTCGAAGCGGCCACCCGCCAGGTCGCGGGTGCTCGGGGCAACCACGACGCTGCCCGGTTCGGCGAGAGCCTCGAGCCGCGCGGCCAGGTTCGGCGTCTCGCCCATCGCCACGGTCTCCGCCGCGGCGCCTTCCCCGATCAGGTCGCCGACGACCACGAGGCCGGTCGCGACGCCGATCCGCACGCCGAGTCGCACGCCCAGCTCCCGGTCCGGTCGCGCGCCGAGCCGATCCAATGCCTCCACGAGCTCGAGGCCGGCATGGATGGCGCGCGCGGCGTCGTCCTCATGCGCGTGCGGGTACCCGAAGTACACGAGGATGCCGTCGCCCATGTACCGGCAGACGAAACCCTCGTAGCGCGCAACCACCTGGCTGGCGCATTTCTGGTAGCTGCGGATGACCTCGCGCAGGTCCTCGGGGTCGAGCTCGCGCGACAACGCCGTCGAGCCCACCAGGTCGCAAAACATCACCGTCAACTGACGGCGCTCGGGATCCGGGGATTCGGGCCTCCGGGCGGGTGGGAGCCGGTCGTCGGCGAGCGCCTTGCCGCAGCCACCGCAAAAGTCCTCACCGGGCTCGTTGACGGCACCGCACGCGGGGCACGCGACGGCCAGGGGCGCTCCGCACCTGGTGCAGAAGCGACGACCGGCGCGATTTGCTGCCTGACACCGCGGGCACTCCACGCCGGCGTCCCCACTCCCCTAAAAAGACCGCCCCATCATAACGCGTGGAACGCGCCGGGCCGTACACCGGTCGCTGCCGGTCTTCCGGGCGCCGCCTTGCGGCGCCCGGTGGGCGCCTCTATGCTCCTCGGCTTGCGAGGAGGCGGCATTGCCATCGGCAGCGGAGCTTGAGCAGGACGCAGGCGAGCGGCGGAGCCTGGTGAACTTCGGCGGCAACCGGGAGTGGGATGCCCGCCTCTACCGCCCGCGCGACGAGCAGGAAGTGCTGGACATCCTCGCGCAGCGCCGGTCGGAGCGCGTCCGCGCGATCGGTTCGCTGCACTCGTGGAGCGACATCGCGGTCGGGTCGGGCCTGACGCTCGACATGAGCCGGTTCGACGAGGTGCAGCCGGTCACGGCGAACGGCGAGACGTTCGTGCGGGCGGGCGCCGGCGGCACGCTCCAACACCTGCTGGATCGTCTGCACGCCGCCACGGATCGCACGCTGCCGACCCTGGGCGCGATCAAGCGTCAGACCGTCTCCGGTGCGATCTCCACGGGGACCCACGGGTCGGGGAAACCGAGCCTCTCGCACTTCGTCACGGCCGTGCGGCTCGCGGCCTACGACGCCACCGGCAAACCGCGGGTGCTCGAGTACCGCGGCGGCGACGAGCTCAAGGCCGCGCGCTGCAGCCTGGGCTGCATGGGGGTGATCCTGTCGGTCGAGCTCGCGACCGTGCCCAAGTACCGCGTCGCCGAAACCGTCCGGCGATTCGGCCGCGTCGAGGACGCCCTGCGGTTGTATCGGGATCATCCCCTGACGCAGTTCGCTCTCGTTCCGTACGGCTGGAAGATCATCGCCTGGGAACGCCACGCGGCTCCGGCGGCCGCCGACGGCGGCGGCTGGCTCAGGGCGCGGTTCGCCCGCGTCTTCAACCTCGTCGGCGTCGACGTGCTGGCGCACCTGTTCCTGAAGGCCAGCATCGTCCTCGGGAGTTCGGCGGTGAAGGCGCTGCTGAAGGCCTTGCCCTACCTGCTCCTCACGAACGTGCCGCGGGTCGACGACGCAGAGCACGTGCTGACCATGCGGCACGATCTCTTCCGCCACGAGGAAATGGAGCTGTTCGTTCCCGAGTCGGCAGTGGTGGAAGCTGCGGCGCTCTCGCGGAGCGCGATCGGGATCTTCGCCGGCGATGCAGCGTCCGTTCCCGCGGCGCTCGAGGGCAAGCTCCGCGCGGCCGGCCTGTACGACGCGCTGATCGCGGGTCGCGGCAGCTACGTGCACCACTACCCGATGCTGTTCCGGCGGGTTCTCCCCGAGGACGCGCTTATCTCGATGGCCAGTTCCTCCGCGGAGCCCTGGTTCTCGTTCTCGCTCTTCACGTACGCGGCGCCGGCGAACCGCAAGCCCTTCTATGGCCTCTGCTCCTGGTTCGCGCGCGCCATGTTCTCGCTGTTCGGCGCACGGCTCCACTGGGGCAAGCATTACCCCCTGGGAGCGGCCGAGACCGCCCGGATGTATCCGGGGCTGGAGACGTTCAAGCGAATCCGCCGGACGACCGATCCCGCCGGCGTCTTCCGCAACGCCTTCAGCGACCGGGTGCTGGGATCGGAATAGCCGTCACAGCGGCGTCACCCGGGCGTGCAGCACCGCCGCCCGGCCGCTGCGCACCGCCGCGAGGCACCGCTGGATCGCGGCCGGAACGGCGTCGGGATCGGTCACGAGCTCCCCGTGCGCGCCGGCCGCCGCGGCGAGCTGCGCGAAGTTCATCTCCGGCGAAAGGAGCGCCGCGTAGTCGCCCGCCGCTTTCGCGTCGCCGTCCGGATAGACGCGCAGCGTCGCCTCCTTCACCGCCGCCCAGCCGCCGTTGTCGAGCACGACGGTGAAGATCGGCAGGCCGTATTGCTTCGCCACCGCGTAGACGGAAGCGGGGTTGCAGAAGTAGAAGCTGCCGTCGCCGCAGATCTGCACCACCGTCCGGTCGGGCCGCGCCAGCTTGACGCCGAGCGCCGTACCGCCGGAGAACCCGAGCCCGCCGCCGGCAAGCCCGATCACCGTGCCGGGCTTCGAGCGCGGGATCTGGTGGAACACCGCGAGCGTGTTGCGGATCGCCTCGTTCACCACGATGTCGTCCGGATCGATCGCCCGGCCGATCTCGGCGCACAGGTACTGGGGGTTGATCCGCCCGCTCGCCCCCTTGTCCGCAGCGGCCCTCGCGATGCCGGCCATCCGGGCGGCATGCGCGGTGGCGAACGCCGCGACGCGCTGCGACGCGGCGGCCCGATGAGCCGCAGTCGCCTTTGCCTCGAGCGCCTCGACGACCTGCCCGAGGATGCGGCAGCTATCGCCCTGGATGCGCAAGTTCGCCGCGAACCCCCACATCGGGAGCGACTGCTTGACGGCATCGACGTCGATCTGCGCCCAGAAGGTCGCCGGGTTGTCCGGCGTGTCCTTGGGAATCCACGGCACGTCCACGTCGACGAGAAGCCCGACGTCGGCTTCGGCCACGTGCTTCCCGGGCAGGTGGCCCGCGAAGCACGGCGAGTCGTGCGGAATGCAGAGGTAGAGCGGGTTGAACTCGAACACCCGGATGCCCGCGAGCCGCGCGAGCTCGTCCAGGAGCGGCGGGGTTGCAACGTTCCGCCCCGCGTACGCGGTCACCAGGATCGGGCTCTTCGCCGCGAGCAGCCGGTCGGCAAGCGCGCCGATCGTGTCGGGATCGGCGCCACCCGCCGCGGTCGGCCCGAACCGCTCGGCCGGAAACGCGCGGACCGCGTTCTCCGGCCAGGTCTCGGCGAGCGTTTCGCGCGGCAGCATCAGGTACACGGGGCCCCGCGGATCGGTCTGCATCACCGAATGCGCGCGCCGCAGCACCTCCTTGGCGACCACCCCCGACGGCAGGCTGTATTCCCACTTCACGTACGGCCGCACGATCCCCGCCTGGTCGAACGGCTCCTGGACGAAGTGGACGTAGGTGTCGCGCGAGCCGGTGAGCTCGCCGCGGAAGGTGAACGGCGCCCGGCCCGCCATGACGAGCGCCGGCGTGCGCGCCCGAGCGAGGTTGTGGATCCCGACGGCCGAGTTCGCCGTGCCGACGTCCACGTGCACCATGACCCCCTGGCCGCGGCCCGTCGCCATGGCGTAGCCCGCCGCCATGTGGATCGCCACGTTCTCGTGCGGGCACAGGATCGTCTGCGGGAGACGGCGGCCGTGCTTGCGCCAGCGGGCCATCTCTTCGACGAGCGGCGCGTGGTCGGTGCCCAGGTTGCAGAAGAGATACTCGATCCCGAGCTCGTTCAGCCCCTCGAGGAAGTAGTGGGCGGTGGCGTTCAGCTTGACCTGCGGCGACTGGTCCATTCACGTGCCTCCCGGGAGGCACGATCATACAGGCGTCGCGCGGGCTGGGATAAGATCCCAGCCTTCCCGCCGGAGGAGTCCGCAATGAAGATCCACAACCCGCCGACCATCGCCGACCCGATCGGCACTTACAGCCACGGCGTCGAGATGCCGCCGAACGCGCGCTGGCTCTACATCGCCGGCCAGGTCGGAATCCGGAAGGACGGCAGCGTGCCGCCGACCGTCGAGGCGCAGACCGAGGTCGCGTGGCAGAACATCGTCGCGATCCTCGCCGCCGCGGGGATGAAAGTGACCGACCTCGTCAAGATCACGCAGTTCCTCGTGAACCTCGAGGACTTCCCCAAGTACGCCGCGACGCGCGCGAAGTTCCTCGCCGGGCATCGGCCGGCCTCGACCGGGCTCGTGATCCGTTCGCTCGTGAGGCCGGAGTGGCTGGTCGAGGTCGAGGCGGTGGCGGCCAAGGCGGCGCCGGCGCCGAAGGCCGTGGCCAAGCGGCCGGCCGCGAAGAAGCGGGCCGCGAAGCGGAAGAAGCGTTGAGCCTCGAGCTCTGCTTCCTGCCGGCGACCGAGCTCGTCGCGCGCTACCGCGCCCGTCAGCTCTCGCCGGTCGAGGTCACGCGCGCGGTCCTCGATCGGATCCGTGCGCTCAACCCGAAGCTCAACGCCTACTGCCTCGTCGACGAGGAAGGCGCGCTGGCCGCGGCGCGCGCCTCCGAGGCGCGCTGGATGAACGGCGCGCCGGCTGGGCCGCTCGACGGCGTGCCCGTTTCGATCAAGGATCTCGTCCTCGCCAAAGGGTGGCCGACGCTGCGCGGCTCGAAGGCGATCGATCCGTCGGGGCCGTGGGCGGACGACGCGCCCGCCACGGCGCGCCTGCGCGAAAGCGGCGCCGTGCTGCTCGGCAAGACGTGCACGCCCGAGTACGGCTGGAAAGGCGTGACCGACAGCCCGCTCACCGGCATCACGCGCAATCCCTGGAATCTCGAGCGCACGCCCGGCGGCTCGAGCGGCGGCGCCGCCGCCCAGCTCGCGGCGGGGATGGGCCAGCTCGCGGTCGGCACCGACGGCGGCGGCTCGATCCGCATCCCGAGCGCGTTCGCAGGTGTCTCGGGCATCAAGGCGCACTTC